>JAILBQ010000033.1 GCA_024680815.1 Lachnospiraceae bacterium
TCGAAAAGCTTATTGCGCCCATCTTAAAAGGGGAGGCGGAGATCGTAATCGGTGAGAGGCCGATTGACGAAACGGAGCATTTTTCTCCTCTTAAAAAGAAGCTTCAGCATCTGGGAAGCTTTGTTGTGCGAAAGGCGTCAAATACCGATATTCCCGATGCACCCAGCGGTTTCCGGGCCTTTTCCAGAGAAGCCGCCATGCATCTTAATGTTATAAACAATTATACCTATACATTGGAAACCATCGTACAGGCGGGGCGCAACAACATGGCCATCACCTCGGTTCCCATTTCCACAAATCCGGAACTGAGAAAATCAAGACTCTTCCACAGTATGGCCGGATATGTGAAAAAATCCATGCTGACAATTATAAGGGCATACATGATGTACCGTCCGCTTACTTTTTTTACCATAGTCGGGGCGGTGCCTTTCCTTGTGGGTCTGGCTCTCATGATCCGGTTCCTTGTATTCTTTGTTAACGGGGCCGGGATGGGACATATTCAGTCTCTGATTTTCGCAAGTACGCTGATGATGCTGGGTTTCATGACCTTTGTGCTGGGAATGCAGGCAGACATCATCGCCGCCAACCGTAAGCTTTTAGAGGACATCCAGTTTCGCATCCGCCGCATGGAGATGGGTGAGAAGAAAGACGAAGAATAAAAAGGGGGTTCAAAATGTCACAACGAAAGGATATAGAAAAGGTACTGATTATCGGCTCCGGCCCCATTGTTATCGGCCAGGCCTGCGAATTTGACTATTCCGGTACCCAGGCCTGCAAGGCGCTCCGGTCCCTCGGTTACAAGGTGGTTTTAGTTAATTCCAACCCGGCAACAATAATGACCGATCCGGAGATGGCGGATGAAACCTATATCGAACCCTTAAATCTGGGAAGACTCACGAAGATCATTGAAAAGGAACGCCCGGACGCTCTGCTCCCGAATCTCGGAGGCCAGTCGGGGCTTAATCTTTGCGCGGAGCTCAGTAAGGCAGGAGTGCTGGAAAAATACGGAGTTAAGGTTATCGGGGTTCAGGTGGACGCCATTGAACGGGGCGAGGACAGGGTTGAATTTAAAAAAACCATGGAAGCCCTGGGAATAGAGATGGCCAGAAGTGAAGTGGCCTACAGTGTGGAGGAAGCGCTGAAAATCGCCGATTCCCTGGGATATCCTGTGGTGCTCAGACCGGCATATACCATGGGAGGAGCCGGCGGCGGTCTGGTCTACAACAAGGACGAGCTTTCCACGGTCTGCGCCAGAGGACTTCAGGCTTCCCTGGTGCACCAGGTGCTGGTAGAGGAGTCCGTTATGGGCTGGGAGGAGCTGGAGCTGGAGGTTGTCCGCGATCAGGACGGCAACATGATCACTGTCTGCTTCATAGAAAATGTGGATCCCATGGGGATACATACCGGCGATTCCTTCTGCACCGCTCCTATGCTTACCATATCGGAGGAGATTCAGCAGAGGCTTCAGGAGGCGGCTTATAAAATTGTAGAGCACATCGGAGTCATAGGAGGCACTAATGTACAGTTTGCCCATGACCCGATAAGTGACCGGATTATTGTAATCGAGATTAATCCGAGAACTTCCAGATCCTCGGCTCTTGCCAGCAAGGCTACAGGATTTCCGATTGCCTATGTGTCGGCGAAGCTGGCAGCGGGACTGCGTTTAAATGAAATCTCCTGCGGGAAATACGGAACTCTTGATAAATACAAGCCGGACGGAGATTATGTAGTGGTAAAATTCGCCCGTTGGGCTTTTGAAAAGTTCAAGGGCGTGGAGGACAGGCTGGGAACCCAGATGCGGGCCGTGGGTGAGGTTATGAGTATCGGAAAAACCTATAAAGAGGCCTTCCAGAAAGCGGTGCGTTCGCTGGAAAAGGGGAGAGCCGGCCTCGGGCACGTCAGTAATTTTGATACTCTGGGAAAGGAAGAGCTGCTGCGCCGTCTGGTGACTCCTTCCAGTGAAAGACATTTCCTGTTATATGAAGCGCTTCGGGCGGGAGCGGAAATCGACGAACTCTACGAGCTTACCCATGTTAAGAAATGGTTTTTGGAACAGATGAAGGAGCTTACAGACGAAGAGGAGACTCTGCGCTCCTATGAAGGCAGCCTTCCCCCGCGGGAAATAATGAAGACCGCCAAGGAGGACGGCTTTTCCGACCAGTATTTAAGCGAGCTTCTTAAGCTTCCGGAGGATGAGATACGCGCATACCGGACAGAGCTTGATATTACCGAAAAATGGGATCAGGTTCATGTCAGCGGGACGGAAAACAGTGCCTATTTTTATTCTACCTATGCCGATACACCGGATAATGACCCGGTAAATCCTGACACAAAGAAAATCATGATTCTGGGGGGCGGACCCAATCGAATCGGTCAGGGTATAGAATTTGACTATTGCTGCGTTCATGCGGCACAGTCTCTTAAAAAACTGGGGTTTGAAACGATAATCGTGAACTGCAATCCGGAGACGGTCTCCACAGACTATGATACCTCCGATAAACTTTATTTTGAGCCTCTGACCCTGGAGGACGTACTCTCTATTTATAACAAGGAGAAGCCGGTGGGGGTCATTGCCCAGTTCGGAGGGCAGACGCCCTTAAATCTGGCCTCAGAGCTTGAAAAGAACGGAGTGAAGATCCTCGGTACCTCGCCGGCGGTTATTGATCTGGCGGAGGATCGGGATCAGTTTCGGAAGGTCATGGAAAAGCTGGGAATCCCCATGCCTGAATCCGGAATGGCGTCGACCCTTGATGAAGCGGAGAAGATTGCGGAAAAAATCGGTTATCCCGTAATGGTCCGGCCTTCCTACGTGTTGGGCGGACGCGGGATGGAGGTGGTCTATGACAGGGAAGCCCTGTCGGAGTATATGAAGGCTGCGGTGGGTGTCACGCCGGAGCGTCCCATACTGATAGACCGGTTTTTGCAGCATGCCATGGAATGTGAGGCGGATGCCATAAGCGACGGGAGATGCGCCTATGTTCCCGCGGTCATGGAGCATATAGAGCTGGCAGGGATACATTCCGGAGATTCCGCCTGTATCCTGCCCTCCAGGCACATTCCCGAGGAGGCTCTTGCAACCATCCGGGAATATACAAGGAAGATCGCGGAAGAAATGCATGTGGTCGGGCTTATGAATATGCAGTATGCCATAGAGAAAGGCAGGGTTTATGTCCTGGAGGCGAATCCCCGGGCATCCCGGACCGTTCCGCTGGTGTCCAAGGTCTGCGGAATCAGAATGGTTCCTCTGGCCACAGAGATTATAACCGCGTCTCTAACAGGGAAGGAATCTCCCGTTAAAGACCTGAAAGACAGAAAAATTCCATACTACGGAGTGAAGGAAGCGGTATTTCCCTTTAATATGTTCCAGGAGGTGGATCCGATTCTGGGGCCGGAAATGCGTTCAACCGGCGAGGTGCTGGGAATCTCGGAAAGTGCCGGAGAGGCTTTCTTCAAGGCTGAGGAAGCCGCCGGAGCGGTTCTTCCGTTGTCAGGTACGGTTCTCATTTCCGTAAACACCCAGGATAAACCCTATGCGGTGGAGATTGCACGTGAGTTTCACGAGGCAGGCTTTAAGATTCTTTCCACCGGGAAAACCTGCGAGCTTATCAGGGGGGCCGGGATACCGGTGGAGCTGGTGAAAAAGCTCTATGAAGGCCGCCCCAATATTCTGGATCTCATGACAAACGGAAAAATACAGCTGGTGGTTAATTCTCCCGTGGGGAAGGATTCTATCCACGACGACAGTTACCTGAGGAAGGCGGCAGTAAGAGCCAGAGTTCCCTATATTACCACAATCGCCGCGGCAGGGGCCGCGGCACAGGGAATTACAAATATGTTAAAAATGGGAAGCGGAAAAATCCGCTCTCTCAAGGAGTGGCATCGTCTGATAGAGTAGGCAGGGTTTCATCTCCGGATACCCAGGCCTCGTCCACATGGATGATGCGGTAGCGGTCACGATCGATGCGGGCATAAACAATGGATATGCCTGCGTTGATCACCAGCCGTTTGCACATGGCGCAGCAGTCGGTGTCCTCAGTGTATTGCCCTGTGGAGGCTTCTATCCCGGTCAGAAACAGGGAGGAGCCAAGCATCTCTTCTCTTGAAGCGGCAATTATGGCGTTGGCCTCCGCGTGGACGCTTCTGCACAGCTCGTAACGTTCTCCTCTGGCAACGCCCAGAGACTCTCTGAGACATACCCCGAGATCCGTACAGTTTGCCCTGCCCCGGGGAGCTCCGTTATAGCCGGTGGAGATAACGGTGTCGTTTTTTACGATAACGGCGCCGTAGCGGCGCCTTATACACGTAGATCTGGCCAGCACAACCTCCGCCAGATCCAGATAGTAGTTTATTTTGTCACGTCTCATGAATAATCCTTTCAGAACTGCCATGGGCTTATAAGCCAAAGGTTAAATCAGCCTCAGACCCTCCAAAGCCTCGGAGGCGATCATGGTTTCTGCCTTTTCTTTTAAGAACACGGCCCGGGAGGCTGTTAAAAGCTCCGGTGTGGAATATTCCGTGAGCATGTTGGCAATCTGGTGGAAGGTTTCCGCGTCGTCCCGGCAGCGAATTATCAGATAGTAAAGGCCGTTATCCTTATAGAGGGAGCTCATGACCGCGTCGGGCTTCGGCACGGAGTGGGCGGCGCTTATACAGTCGTCCAGCTCCCGGAAAGCATAAAGTCTGGTGTCCGTTTCCCCATCCTTTGAAGTACCGGAAAGCCTTCCGGCTTCCTGGAAATCTTCCGGAGACGAAAGGACTCCGGGAGCGAACCTGGAAAACCTGGTGTCCAGCTCCTCCGGATCTTCAACCTTTGTGATGATAAGCACAATGGTGTCCCCTGACAGAGGAATAGCCTCGATCATCAGAGGAATATCCTCGGCTTCAAAGCCGAAGCGTCTGGAAGCCTCGTTCATCATATCGCGAAAGAGATTTTTCGCTTTTTCCGTTCCGTAGGCCAGTTCACTGAGCTTTAAATTACGAACCTCCAGATCACTTTTGGTAAGAGTGCAGCGAATCTGATGGTCGTTAACCCGTTCTATTTTCATAAATGTCCTTCCTTTTATTCCATAATTATGAGTTATTCCATAATTATGAGTTATTCCATAATTATGAGGCTGGCGCAGTCCACGTCGTTGCCGAGATCATAGAGCTTTCCGCTTTTTAAGCCGACCACCTTCGGGCGGAGCACAAATCTGGGATCGTTTTCCACTACCTTGGCCGGTTCTCCCGATGAAAGATGCACGATGCTGTCCACGGGATAAAGGATTATGCTGCCTAAAAAGCTTTTCATCGCGTCAATGTCCAGATCAGCGGTCATTGCCATTATCATTTCGATGGCTTCCTGTCTGGAGAAACCGCTTTTATAGGGGCGTTCGGTCACCAGAGCGTCATAAACATCCGCTACGGAAATAATTTTGGCGTATTTATGGATTTTCTTCCCATCTACGCCGAGAGGGTAACCCTTTCCGTTAATTTTTTCATGATGCTGAAGCACCCCACACTTTATTCCATCGGAAAAATCGTTCTTTTCCTTAAGTATCTGATAACCGAAAAGGGAATGTTTTTTCATGACGGAAAATTCTTCCTCGTCAAGCCTTCCGGGTTTATTAAGCACCTCATTGGGAATTTTGGATTTACCCACATCGTGAAGAAGGCCGGCAATGCCGATTTCCCGAATCTCGTTCCGGTTCAGACCGAAATTTTTTCCGATAATCATTGCCATCGTGGCCACATCGACACTGTGCTTAAAGGTATATTCATCGCTGACCTTAAGCATACTTATGTCAACCGCGACAGCGTCATTGTCTTCAATAACCTTCATGAGCTCGGAGGAAACGTTGGTTGTAGCCTCCAGAAAGCCATCGGACTCGGTGTTGCTGAAGAGATACTGGATGCCTTCTCCTACCCTGGCCTTAACATCTTCGTTAAGCTGAACTCTGGCCCGATCCTCAACCCGGCTTTTTTCAATAAGATCCCTTGTGAACTGGGGTATGGACAGCTCCAGTTCTTCAGGATCAGCCTCGCCCTCTCTGACATAGACCCCGCCTATTCCTTTGCTCTGAAGATATTCAATATGAAAATCATCCAGAAAAGCGCCTTTTTCAATAAGGGCCCGCCCGGTGCGATCCACGATTGCCTGGTCGATGACCATACCGCTTTTCAGAACCCGGGTGCTTATAAACTTTCTTTTGATCATGTTAAAACCATTATAGAGCGTATAGGGAATTGATGCAACCGGAAAAGAGAGGTATAATACCGGTATGTATGTATTAAGTTGTTGCTCTACGGCTGATCTGGATCTTGAATATATGCGGGAGAGCGGCCTTTCCTTCATCGGCTTTCACTATACCCTGGACGGGGTGACCTATACCGATGATCTGGAACAGACCATGACTTACGCCGAGTTTTATCAAAGGCTCACCTCCGGATCCGACTGTGTTTCATCCCAGATTAATTCCGCAGAATATGAAGAGTATTTCAGAAAATTTTTACAGGAGGGACAGGATATTCTTCATGTCACCCTGTCCTCCGGAATTTCCGGTACCCTGAATTCCGCCAGGGTTGCGGCAGAAGAGCTTATGGAGGAGTTTCCGGGCCGCACCGTTTATATTGTGGATTCCCTGTGTGCCAGCTCCGGGCTGGGGCTATTTATGGCCACTCTTTCGTCTCTTAAGGCGGGGGGAATGAGCCTTGAAGAGCTCTACCAATGGGCGCTGGATAACCGGCAGAGGCTCCGGCACTACTTCTTCTCCTCGGACCTGTCATTTTTCATTAAAGGAGGGCGTATCTCGAAGGCAGCGGGAGTTTTCGGAGGGATGCTGGGAATCTGTCCGCTTATGGATGTGGCTCCCGACGGAACCTTACGGGTTCTGGAAAAAATCCGCGGCAAAAAACGGGTTACGGACGCCATAGTACGGAAGATGGAGCAGACCGCGGATAAAGGGCGGGAATATGACGGAAAATGCTTTATATCCAATTCCGCCTGTTTAAAGGACGCCGAAGCTGTGGCAAAGCTTGTGGAAGAGCGCTTCCCGAAGCTTGACGGGAAGGTAAAAATCTTTTCCATAGGAACAACCATCGGAACGCATACCGGCCCCGGCACTGTGGCGTTATTCTTCTGGGGAAGTCCCAGAGGGGGCTGAAATGCTGCAGCTAATAAATATTGCGTCTCCTGAGGATGCCCCGAGGATTGACGCGCTGATGGGAGAGCAGCGGAATAATCCTCTTTTTGTGGCGGATGACCTGGGATTTATCGAAAGGCATATTTCCGAAGAGGGCTTTACTCTTCTTATCGAAAGCCCGGATCCCGAAGAGGCGGAGTTGTCTGCTTTCCTTATTTTACGCTTTCCTGGAGAGGCGCAGGACAATCTGGGGAGAGATCTGGACTTTTCCGCCGGGGAGCTTAATAAATGTGTTCACATGGAATCGCTGGTTGTTTCACTTGTGGCTCAGGGGCAGGGCATGGGCGGGATGCTTATTTCCGCAGGGCTTAAGGAGGCAGCGAAGCGGGGTGCGGAATTTGCATTTGCCACCGTGCATCCTGATAACACAGCTTCACTTAAGAGCTTTTATAAAAACGGATTTGAAGTAAAGGCTGATGTGATAAAATATGGCGGAAAGCCCAGAAAGCTGCTTTTCAGAAAACTGTAAAACAGACAAAACAGCCCGGAGCGGTTTCGCCCCGGGCTGTTCTTTTCTTACGGTTTATTCAGACTTGATGGCGCTGACCGGGCAGCCGGATTCGCAGGCACCGCAATCGATGCAGGCATCCGTATCAACCTCAAATTTGCCATCTCCCTCATGAATTGCGCCGACAGGGCACTGTGAAGCACAGGAGCCGCAGCTGATGCATTCGTCAGAAATTACGTGAGCCATAATTGATTCCTCCTTGCAATATTCAAAGTGGTTGCTGATTCGAGTTATTATAATACATATGACTTCTTTTTTCAAGTCTAACCGGTGTGCAAAACGCTTGAAAATCACAGGAAATAATTGTATAACAGATCCACAGGAGCATATTAAGGATTGAGACCTGAGAGGGAAGTAAATCGTGGACAGGGGCAGTGTAATATCGGAGCTTAAAGTCCGGGATCAGGACTGGAGCGAACTCTTATGGGAAGCTCTGAAACTGTATCAGGGTCATATTTTTACCACGGCGGGAAGGCGCTGGGGCAATACGGTCGCACCCGGGGTGGAATTCTCCTATACGATCAAGATTTCTTCAAGGACAGGGAAGCCGACCGAAGAGCTTCTTATCAGCAGAAAGGAACAGAGCAAGACCATAACCCGATCAACTGTGGACATGGCTTACGGGAATGCCCGGGAGGTGCAGCGTCAGGAGGGATTTGTCAAAGGCCCCAAGCGTTTAAAGGTGTTTGGCGCCAGTTATCTCTACGCTATTTTTAAGGAGTGGGGAATAATAACAGGCAGCCCGTAGCGGGTTTTGCCCTGAGCAGGAGTGCCTGCGGGGGATCAATGACGGAGAAGAGACAGTATATCTTCGGGTGAAGCGGCAAATATATCAGCTCCGGTCTCCATAAGGCAGTCTCTGTCCCTGAATCCCCATAAAACGGATATACAGGGCAGCCCTGCGTTTCTGGCGGTTGCAAGATCAACTTCCGAATCTCCTATATATACGGCTTCTCCGGGCAGGCTTCCCAGCTCCCTCAGGGCTTCAAATACGGTATCCGGCGCAGGCTTTCTCCTGATCTCCGGTCTTTCTCCTATTGCGACATTTATGACTTCCGAAAAGAACTTTTCGTTCAGCTCCTTTACGGCGGAATCTATTTTGTTTGAGACAATCGCCTGCTTAAACCCGAGACTTTGTAACTGTTTCATTAACGGGATAATTCCGTCGTAGGGTCTTGTTTTATCCAGACAATGAACATTGTAGTGTTCCTTAAACGCCGGAATCATTTCGTCTATGGTATCCGGAGGGGTTGTCCTGGGGACGGACTGCTCCAGGGCGTATCTGATGCCGCTGCCGAATACGCGCCTGTACTCCTCCGCAGAATGCAGCGGAAAGCCGTACTTTCCCATCACATGATTCATTGATGCAGTCAGATCGTCCAGCGTGTTCAGAGTAGTTCCGTCCATATCGTATATTATTGTATTCCGTTTAATCATATCCGTAATCATGGAATAAATATACCATAAATAGCTGACAAAGCGTAGTTTATTTGGTATAATAATTCATGTTGAGCTTTGAATTCAGACTATTTTTATTATTTCGGGAGGTTTTATGCGCCTTGGAGAAGACCCTCATCCAAAATGATATTCTTATTGACTTAAAGCATATCACCAAGAGCTTCGGCTCTCACATGGTCTTAGATGACTTCAGCCTCTATATCCGCAAGAACGAATTCGTGACGCTGCTCGGCCCCTCGGGCTGCGGAAAGACCACGACCCTTCGTATCATTGCGGGCTTTGAAACACCGGATACGGGAGAAGTTTTTTTTGAAGGAAAGAACATAAATTCCCTGCCGCCGGAAAAGCGGGAGATAAACACGGTGTTTCAGAAGTATTCTCTTTTTACCCATATGACCATAGCGGAAAATATCGCTTTTGGCCTCAAAATCAGAAAGAAACCCAAAGCATACATAGAAGAAAAGATTAAATATGCTCTGGAGCTGGTTGGACTTACCGGCTTTGAGGATCGCTGCCCGGAAACTCTTTCCGGCGGGCAGCAGCAGAGGATTGCCATAGCGAGAGCAATTGTCAACGAGCCAAAGATTCTCCTCCTGGACGAGCCGCTGGGGGCGCTGGATTTAAAGCTCCGGCAGTCAATGCAGCTTGAGCTTATGCGCCTTAAAAACGAGCTGGGCATAACCTTTGTATACGTGACCCACGATCAGGAAGAGGCCCTTACGATGTCAGATACCA
This sequence comes from Lachnospiraceae bacterium, assembly GCA_024680815.1. Taxonomy (GTDB): domain Bacteria; phylum Bacillota; class Clostridia; order Lachnospirales; family Lachnospiraceae; genus NK4A144. Next base: position 9,883 of record JAILBQ010000033.1, read on the forward strand.
TCGTCATTATGAACCAGGGCTACATCCAGCAGATAGGCACTCCCGAAGATATCTACAACGAGCCGGAAAACGCCTTTGTGGCTGATTTCATCGGGGATGTAAATATGCTGGACGGCAAGGTTATAAGCAAGAGCGCGGTGGAGATGCTGGGGACGAGTTTTCCCTGTACCGACGAGGGGTTCGAGGCCGGGACAAAGGTGGATGTGGTTATACGTCCGGAGGATATCGTGCTGACAAATCCGGGAGAGGGCACTATCGACGGTCTGGTGGAAGAGGTGATTTTCAAGGGAGTGCACTACCAGATGAAGGTGCGTTGCCGTGGATACGCCTTTTTTGTCTGCTCTACTGTATGCAGGGAGGCAGGATCGAAGGCCGGACTTCAGATTGATCCCTTTAATATACGCCTTATGCCCAAGCCCCAGTCCGACGATGAAAGGGCGGTACACGAGGAATGAAAAGATTCTGTATGCGCTTTTATCTCGCCCTGGCGTTTGTGTTTTTATATACACCGATTCTTATACTGATTGTGCTTTCCTTTAACGATTCGAGAGTGCGGAGCTCCTGGGGAGGTTTTACCCTGAAATGGTATGCCCAGCTTTTTTCCGATGCGACACTGCTTACGGCACTTAAGAATACTCTGTCCATCGCCCTTATCTCGGCGGGGATAGCAAGTCTGATTGCGCTTATGGCGGCTCTCGGAGTGGATGCCATGCGTAAAAATCATGCGGTGGTGGTTATAAACCTCGGAAATATCCCGGTGCTTAACGCCGATATCGTGACCGGAATAATACTTATGTTAACCATGGGGCGGTTTATGAAGCTGGGATACGCCAGTATTCTTATCGCCCATATCACCTTTAATATTCCCTATGTTTTTCTGTCGGTTTTACCGGCGATAAAAAACTGCAACCGAAGCGTCTACGAGGCGGCCAGGGACCTGGGAGCCGATGCCGGCACAGCCTTTTTCCGGGTTTTGCTGCCGGATATTATGCCCAGTCTTATGGGCGGTTTTTTCATGGCCGTCACCCTTTCAATGGATGATTTTGTGGTGACGTATTTCACAAGGGGAGCCGGGATAGATACTCTGTCCACCCTGATCTACGGGCAGCTGAAGCGCGGGCTTAAGCCGGAAATGTACGCGCTTTCCAGCATGATCTTTTTTGTGGTGCTGCTTATTCTTATTGCCGGAAATCTGATTCCCGGAGGAGCGAAGAGGAGAGACAACGATGCGGTCTGGAAACGAATTTAAGTCAGGAGGAGCTCTCATCCTTTCAGGCCTTGTTATACTCATCCTCATGGGGACGTTTATCGTCTGCTGGGTTGCCGAATCCGGTTCGGATGGAGTTGAAATCGCGCCGGGCGGAAGCAAGGATTCCATCATTGTTTTAAATTACGGCGAATATATGGAACGGGATATTTTCGAAACCTTTGAGGAGGAAACCGGCATAAAGGTGTATTATGACGAGGCCGCAACCCCGGAGGAGATGTACGCCAAATACAAAGGCGGAGCCATAGATTATGACCTCATGTGCACTTCGGACTATATGATAGAAAGACTTATCGCAGAGGGAGAAACAAGGGAGATCGATTTTGACGCGATGGAGTACGCGGACAACATCGATGAGCGCTATTACCGGCTTTCAGAGACCTTCGATCCCGGAAACCGGTATTCTCTGCCTTATTTCTGGGGGACGGTGGGACTTCTCTACAACAGCGCGAAGGTTAAAGAGGTACCGGATTCCTGGGATGTGATTTTCAATGGAGACTATTCCGGGGATATTTTCATGACCAACAGCATGAGGGACGCCTATATGTGTGCTCTTAAATATCTGGGTTATTCTCTGAATACCGAAAATAAAGAGGAAATCGATGAGGCCCAGAGGCTGCTGCTTAATCAGAAAAAAGATGTGGAGGCCTATCTGGTAGACGAAATCCGGGAGGAGATGGTTGCGGGAAACGCGGCTGTTGCCGTATGCTATTCGGGAGAGGCCTATCTGGCCAACGAATATGATCCCGACCTGGAATACGCTGTGCCGAAGGAGGGCACGAATCTCTGGGTGGATTCCTGGTGCATATTAAACAAGGGAAAAAACCCGGAGGGAGCCCTAAAGTTTCTGGATTTTATCTGCAGAGAGGATATAGCGCTTTTAAATTTCGAGGTGGTGTATTATCCGACGCCGAACAGGGCGCTTTATGAGAGCCTGCCGGAGGATATAAGAGAGGACGAATACGTCTTCCCGCCGGAGGACAGTATTGTCAATTCCGAGGTTTATGCCCCTTTAAGCCAGGAAACCACCGAGTATTACGGAGAGCTGTGGAAGGAGCTGAAGGTTGAATAGGGCGTCGCAAAAAAGGACGCTTCTCGCGTTTCCTTATATTTTCTGGATCATCGCGTTCACTTTGATTCCGGTTCTTATCCTTTTCTGGTATGCTTTCACGGACGCGGAAGGAGCCTTTACGCTTAAGTACCTTGCCGCCGTGTTTCAGAAGGTGCATTTAAAATCGCTCTGGATGTCCGTAAGGCTTTCTTTTGTCTGTACCGTGCTCTGCCTCCTTATTGCCTATCCGCTGTCATTATGCATGCGGTCTCTGAAAATCAGCCGGAAGTGGATGCTGACCACTATTGTAATTATTCCCATGTGGATGAACTTTGTTTTGCGGATCATGTCCTGGCAGCTGATCTTATCGAAAAACGGGATCTTAAACCGCCTTTTTTCGATGCTTTCTCTCCCCCCGCAGAATCTGGCAAATTCCGGTGCGGCTATTGTTATAGGCATGGTCTACGATTTCCTCCCCTTTATGCTGCTGCCGATTTACAATTCCGTGATGGATGTTGAAGAGGATGTGCTGGAGGCGGCCAGAGATCTGGGAGCAGGGACTTTAACCGTTATCTTTAAGATTCTGGTGCCCTTAAACCGCCCGGGGATAATAAGCGGAATTACCATGGTTTTTGTGCCGGCCCTTACCACCTTTGCTATCTCGGATATGCTGGGAGGCGGCAAGGTTATGCTTATCGGCAACATCATAGAGCAGGAATTCCTGAACACTATGAATACGCACCTGGGCTCAGGGCTGTCGCTGATTCTCATGGTCTTTATCCTGATCGGCATGCTCTTCTCCTTCCGTTTGGAAAGGGATCAGGAGGAATACAAAGCGAAAAGTACGGCTGAGAAGGAAAAAGAGTTATGTTAACCGGGGAAGAGCTGCTGCGTCTGCAGAACGGTAATGGTGTGAGCGGAATTGCTCTGAGAAATGAGAAAGAGAAAAACGTGACTCTCACGGAGGAGGCCGCCAACAGGATTGCAGGCGGCTTTGTGCTTTTCCTCGAGCAAAAGACGCTTAAGCCGGCCTCGGAGCTTAAGGTTGCCATCGGTCACGACTCCAGGCTCTCCTCGGATGAGTTGACGGAAGCGGCAAAGAAGGCCATGCTTTCCATGGGGGTACGGGTAGTGGATTGCGGGCTCGCCCCTGCACCTGCGATGTTCATGTCCACCCTTTTTCCCGAGACGTCAGCTGACGGAGCTGTTATGGTTACAGGGGGAAAAGAGGTCTTTACCGTAAACGGTTTTAAATTTTATACCATGGCCGGATGCGCGGAGGAAGAGGATATACGCCGGATTCTGGAGCATGCTTCGGAGCTCCCCGAGCAGAATATAACTGAAGGAGCGTCTGCGGGGACAGGCGGTTCGACGCAAAACGCCGGGAAATGTTATCTTGTCGGAATTTATTCAAAATACCTTTCCGATAAACTTCGGGAGGCCCTGGGCGGGGGAGAAGAACCTCTTTCCGGCCGGCATATCGTTGTGGACGCCGGAAGCGGTTCCGGCGGTTTTTTTGCGGAGAAGATCTTAAGCCCGATGGGCGCGGATATTAAAGGGAGTCTTTTTTTGGAACCGGACGGGCACTTTCCCGGTCACATTCCTGATCCCGGAAGCAAAGAAGCAATGGAGGCTTTGAAAAACGCAGTTCTTTTATCGGGGGCGGATTTCGGGCTTTCTTTTGATGCGGGAATGGAGAGGCTTTCCGCCGTTTCCGGAAACGGGGTGGAGCTTAAAGGGAGTTCTCTTATCGGGGCCGTTGCGGAGGTGCTGGCACCGGATTATCCGTGGAGCACGGTGGTGACGGATCTTCCGGCGGGCAACAGGCTTTCTGAGTTTATGGAAAACGAGCTGGGAATGGGGCATTTTTCGGCTAAAACCGGGGATATAATAAAGGAATGCAGACGTTTAAACGGGGAAGGAAAGGTTTCTCCTCTGGCAATGGATTCGAGCGGCCGCGGGGTCTTAAGCGAAAATTATTATCTGGAGGACGGGGCCTGTCTGGCACTTAAGCTTATTATTTCTCTCGCGAAGGAAACCGGAGGAACGGCGATTGACTTTTTGAGTCCCTGAGGGTATTATTTGAAACGGACGCTTTATGGCTTTAAAGCGATATAAATGATTGGAGGAAGGGCAGATGCCTATTACAAAATATCTCGAAAGAAACGCGAAAGAATACACTGACGACGTGGCATTGGTGGAACTCAACCCCGGCATGAAGGAAGACAGGCGGATGACCTGGAAGGAATATGATCTGATGCAGCCGGAGCCCGCCGGACCTTACAGGAGGGAGATAACCTGGAGGGTTTTTAACGAAAAAGCCAACCGCTTCGCCCACCTCCTTATGGAGCGGGGAATAAAAAAGAACGATAAGGTGGCGATTCTTCTGATGAACTGTCTGGAGTGGCTGCCAATTTATTTCGGTATTTTAAAGACCGGGGCCGTAGCCGTACCTTTAAATTTCCGCTATACCTCGGAGGAGATCGACTACTGCGTGAACAAAGCGGATGTGGATATTCTGGTCTTCGGTCCGGAATTTATCGGCCGTGTTGAAGAGATCGCGGAGAAGCTTTCCGTAAAGCGGCTTCTCTTCTTTGTGGGGGATAACTGCCCCACCTTTGCAGAGAGCTATTACGCTCTGACCATGAACTGTGATTCAAGAAATCCGGATATTCCCATATCCGATGATGATTACGGCGCTATTTATTATTCTTCGGGAACCACGGGATTTCCGAAGGCCATTCTGCATAAACACAGATCCCTTATGCATTCTGCCGCTGTGGAGCAGAAGCACCATTCCCAGAGCAGAGAGGATGTGTTCCTGTGCATTCCTCCGCTTTATCACACGGGCGCCAAGATGCACTGGTTCGGAAGTCTGATTTCGGGAAGCCGGGCAGTGCTTTTAAAGGGAACAAAGCCGGATGAGGTTCTGGACGCGGTTTCGAGAGAAAAATGTACAATTGTCTGGCTCCTTGTGCCCTGGGCTCAGGATATACTGGATGCGCTGGATACGGGGGAACTGAAAATCTCGAATTACGAGCTTTCACAGTGGAGGCTTATGCATATAGGCGCGCAGCCTGTGCCCCGCTCCCTTGTACGCCACTGGCGGGAGTATTTTCCGGAGCACGCTTATGACACGAATTACGGCCTGTCGGAATCTATCGGGCCGGGCTGCGTCCATCTGGGCGTGGAAAATATCGATCATGTAGGAGCCATCGGGGTTCCGGGCTATGGCTGGGAATGTAAGATTGTGGATCCTGAGAGAAAAGTCGTAGAGCGCGGCGAGGTGGGAGAGCTTGCGGTAAAGGGACCCGGTGTCATGGAATGTTACTACAATGACAAGGCTGCTACCGAGGAAGTAAAGGACAGTGAAGGCTGGCTCTATACCGGAGACATGGCCAGGCAGGATGAGGAAGGCTTCTATTATCTTGTGGACCGGAAGAAGGATGTTATTATTTCAGGCGGCGAAAACATATATCCCGTTCAGATAGAAGATTTTCTGCATGAATTTGAGCCGGTGGATGATGTGGCCGTCATCGGCCTGCCGGATAAGCGGCTGGGAGAAATTTCCGCAGCGGTGATTGAGCTTAAGAAGGGGTATGAGTGTACCGAAGAGGATATAAATAATTTCTGCAAGGCGCTTCCGAAGTATAAGAGGCCGAGAAAGATAATCTTTGCAGACGTCCCCCGGAATGCCACCGGAAAGATCGAGAAGCCGAAGCTTCGCTCTCTTTACGGCGGCGAAGGACTGGTAGAGAAAGAGAATAACAGTTAAGGCATCTTAAGAACGCTCTTTTGCCAGAGCGGCAAAGCGGGCGGCATTCTCTCTGTCGCCCATAATAACATAACAGATATGGAGCCCGATAAACGGATAGGCATCGTGATACCTGCCGTTTAAAAGGCTCTCCGTTTCAAAGGCCGCGTTGTAATACCACATCACGGCCTCTTTATAATCCCGTTTTCCGCGGTAGTATTCCCCAAGCTCAAACACCAGCTCCGAGGGCACGTTCCCGGAAGCCAGCCCCCGGGAGGAGGCACGCAGCAGTCCCTCCGTGTCGTCCTTTAAGCGGCAGGCTTTTGAAAGAACCGACGCAGACATAAGAATGAGTTCCGTATCGTTGTCTTCATTTATAAAACGGGAAAAATGCGGAAGCGCTTTGATGAAATCCTCATCGGAACCGGAAACGAAAAGTTCCCGGGCATACATGCGCTTAAGCCTCGAGGAGAGGTTGCCGTTTTTTTCAATCAGCTTATGGAAAATCGAAAAATCCCTGTCCTGGTGGCTGCCCGTGGGAAGATGTGTGATGCGGACGTCGCTGTCGTATACTATGGGCGTCAGACGCACTGTTTCGTGGAGGGGATCCTCCCAGAGAAAGGTTCTCAGGCGCTTAAACAGCTTGGGACGGAGCTCTTCGTCGAAATTGTAGGTGGTATTGAAGGAAAGCTGGTTGGTATAGAGCATCTGCACGATGTCCACCTCCGGCAGAAGAGCCTGTTTCAGAATCTCAAACTTCCTGCGGTTTTCCTCATCCAGCACCTCGTCGGCATCCGCGCTGTAAATATAGTCCATTGTGGCCAGGGAGAAGGCAAAATTACGGGCCGCGGAGAAATCATCATCCCATTTGTAATCATATATCAGGTCTGTATATTTCGCGGCGATCTCCTTTGTCCGGTCCGTTGAGCCGGTATCGACTATGATTATTTCGTCCATCAGACCCTTAAGGCTGTCCAGGCAGCGGGATAGAATGTCTTCTTCGTTTTTGACTATCATGCAAAGGCTTATGGTCATGGGGACCTCCTTAAGTAGGAAGGGCGGAATTATGTCAACTAACCCGCGTTTAAAAACACGTATACAGTATACCCTATTTTTCCTGTTTTGACGAGGGTTTGTATGTGACCCGGATTTGTGATACAATATATATAACTATGGACTTGAAACGGAGGGGCTGATGAAAACCTATCTTGTGACCGGAGGAGCCGGATTTATCGGCTCGAATTTCATTCATTTTCTGTTTGAAAAGTACGGAGACGATATCCGTATTCTTAATGCCGATGCTCTGACCTATGCCGGCAACCCGGAAAATCTCCGCGCTGTGGAAAACCGGGAAAACTACAGATTTTATAAGGTCGATATCTGTGATACAGAGGCCGTTTCAGAGATATTCAGGGAAAATGATGTGGACTGCGTGGTGAATTTCGCCGCTGAAAGTCATGTGGACCGGAGTATAGACCATCCCGAGATTTTTGTCCGGACGAATGTTCTGGGGACGGCGGTCATGCTGAACGCGGCAAGGGCTGCCTGGGAAAAGGAGGACGGGAAATATCCCGAAGGGAAGCGTTTTCTCCATGTCTCCACCGACGAGGTCTATGGATCCCTGAGCGGAAGCGATGATTATTTTTATGAGACTACGCCCTATGATCCCCACAGTCCGTATTCGGCAAGCAAGGCTTCTTCCGATTTTCTTGTTAAATCCTATGTGGATACCTATCAGTTTCCGGGGATCATCACAAACTGCTCAAACAACTACGGACCGTATCAGTTCCCCGAAAAGCTTATTCCGCTTATGATAAACAATGCCCTGAACGGGAAGAGCCTTCCTGTATACGGAGACGGAAAAAACGTGCGTGACTGGCTCTACGTGGAGGATCACGCAAAGGGAATTGACGCGGTTATAAACGGCGGACGGATCGGAGAAAAATACAATATCGGCGGACACAACGAGCGGGAGAATGTGGAGATAGTACATATCATCCTCGATACCCTGCGGGAGCTCCTTGACGAAAACGATCCGCGAAGGGAAAACGTCAGCGATTCGCTCATCACCTATGTCACGGACAGGAAAGGACATGACCGGCGCTATGCCATAGCTCCGGATAAGATTCGTTCGGAGCTCGGATGGGAGCCGGAAACAACCTTTGAAGAGGGTATCAGGAAAACCATACGCTGGTATCTCAATAATGAAGAGTGGCTGAAGAATGTGACCAGCGGAGAATATCAGAAATATTACGAGAAAATGTACGGAGCGAAAAAGGAATCATGAAAGGAATTATTCTTGCCGGAGGCTCCGGCACAAGGCTTTATCCTCTGACAAAGGCTGTATCCAAACAAATGATGCCGGTTTATGACAAGCCGATGATTTATTATCCTCTTTCCACACTGATGCTTTCGGGAATCCGGGATATTCTCATTATTTCAACCCCCAGAGATCTGGGGGGCTTTAAGGAACTCTTCGGGGACGGCTCGGAGCTGGGTTTAAGCATGTCCTATGCCGAGCAGCCCAGTCCCAACGGCCTGGCGGAGGCGTTTATAATAGGCGAGGATTTTATCGGTTCCGACCGGGTAGCCATGGTGCTGGGAGACAATATTTTTTACGGTCAGAGCTTTTCAAGAGTGCTTAAGGACGCGGCAGAGCGGGAGAGCGGCGCGACTATTTTCGGATATTACGTGAAAAATCCGAAGGAATACGGCGTGGTGGAATTTGACAAAGAAGGAAGGGCCATATCCATCGAGGAAAAGCCGGAGCATCCGAAATCAAACTACGCGGTGCCCGGGCTTTATTTCTATGATAACGACGTGGTGGAGATTGCGAAGAATGTCCGGCCGTCTGCCCGTGGAGAGCTGGAAATTACCAGCGTCAACAACGCTTACCTTGAACGGGGGGATCTGTTCGTTGAAACACTGGGCCGTGGCTTTGCCTGGCTGGATACGGGGAGTCATGATTCTCTTCTGGATGCAGCGGATTTTGTGGCGGCTTTCCAGAAGCGCCAGGGGCTTTATATTTCCTGCATTGAGGAAATTGCTTATAAAAAGGGCTTTATTAACAGGGAGCAGCTTTTAAAGCTCTCGGAACCGCTTTTGAAGACGGCTTACGGCCAGTACCTGGTGGACGTGGCCAATGGATTATAGGCGTTTCCGGTTTTTCATTCTCGTTCTTTGCCTGGGGATTGTCGCTCTCGGCGGATATTATCTTATTTCCCGTTCCCTGGGTTTTTCTTCCGGACGGACTTCCTTTACAGAGGAAACTAAGGTGCTGCCGGAGGATACGTTACAGACGGATCCCCTGGATCCTCCGGACCCATGGGAGGCCTTTGCCAGGGAATCGGATAATGCCGGGAAAAGGGCCGGGGAATACAGCCTGCTGCTCTCCTCCGTAGATCATGATATAAAGATGCTGATTTTAAACGACGAAGGGGAGCTTGAGAAAGGGCATGCTTTTACCGCTCTGCTGGAGGGGCCGGAGGGAGATGCGGAGTACGGCGATTTTGACCGGGACGGAGTGATTTATGCCTCCGAGCTTATAAGCGGCGAATATACGGTATCGCTTTTTGATGAGCGAACTCCGGTTAAAAAGGACGGAAAATACATTGCCAGAGTTCCTGTGAGCGTTCGTGAGCAGATTTCCTATCAGCCTTTAGCGGATATAACACCGGAGATTTATACCGAAGCGGAGATTAATGCTGCGGCGGAGGATACGGCGGAGCAGTCCGAGGCTGAGGAAGAGCGGGAAGAAGAGACGGAAAGTACTGCCGGGGGAAGGCCGGATCTTTCCGGAGGAAGTATCGGCATAGATGTTTCCAAATATAATAAGGATATTGACTGGAACACAGTTAAAAAAGCAGGAATAGAGTTCGCGATAATCCGTATAGGCTACAGGGGCTCTACTTCCGGGGTACTGGTGGTGGATCCTTATTTCAGAAAAAATCTGGAAGGTGCGAAAGCAGCCGGAGTTAAGGTGGGGGTGTATTTCTTTACCCAGGCCGTAAATGTGACGGAGGCTGTGGAGGAGGCCAGCGCGGTTACGACCCTGGTTTCTGCGGCGGATCTTGAATTGCCGGTTTTTCTGGATGTGGAAGCTGCCGGAGGAAGGGCAGACGGACTGGATGTAAAAAGCCGGACGGAAAATATAAACGCCTTTTGCCGGACCCTTCAGAATGCCGGTTACAGCGCCGGGGTTTACGCAAACAAAAGATGGTTTGAAAGTTATATTGACAGAGAGTCTCTCGAAGGATGGAAAATCTGGCTGGCCCGTTACCGCTCGTCCTCTCCGGGACTTGAGTGCGACTGCTGGCAGTATACCTCGAGGGGAACGGTTGACGGAATAAAGGGCAACGTGGATCTGGATGTGAATTATAGTCTTTAAGGAGGAAGAACCGTTTTGGGACAGATTAGTGTAGAAGACTGCGGGATTGAAGGACTGAAGGTCATAACCCCTGCCGTTCACGGCGACAGCCGGGGATATTTTATGGAGACCTATAATATTCAGGATTTCAGAGAGGCGGGGATTACGGAGACCTTTGTTCAGGATAACCAGTCTTCCTCCGTACGGGGAGTGCTCCGGGGAATGCATTTTCAGGTGAAATATCCTCAGGGAAAGCTGGTGCGGGTCATAAAAGGCGAAGTTTTCGATGTGGCCGTGGATCTCAGAGAAGACTCGGAAACCCTGGGAAAATGGTTTGGCGTACGTTTAAGCGCCGAAAACAAAAAGATGTTTTATATTCCGAAGGGGTTTGCCCACGGTTTTCTTGTGCTCTCCGAGGAGGCCGAATTTTTTTACAAATGTTCCGAACTGTATCATCCGGGAGATGACGGCGGTCTTTGCTATAACGACCCGGAGCTGAATATCATCTGGCCCGGGGAAATAGGGCCGGAGGAGCTTAACATTGTGGAAAGAGACAGGAGCTGGCCGTCTTTTTCCGAGTATCTCGCAGGGAAGCAGCATTGAAAATGGAGAAAATAGCGGCTCTGCCCCTGGAACTCTTTGAAAACCGGGAGCTGATCTGGCGGCTTTCAGTAAATGATTTCAAATCCAAATATGCCGGAAATTATCTGGGAATAACCTGGGCCTTTGTTCAGCCGGTTGTAACGGTACTGGTCTACTGGTTTGTTTTTACCGTGGGAGGAAGGTCGGATCTTACCGGTAAAACCTCTTATCCATTTGTGCTCTGGCTTATCTGCGGAATTGTGCCCTGGTTTTTCTTTTCAGAAGCCCTGGGGCAGGGAACCAGCGCTCTTCTGGCTTATGATTTTCTGGTTAAAAAGGTTGTGTTTAAAATCAGTATTCTTCCGATCATCAAGGTGCTCTCCGCTCTGTTTATCCATATCTTTCTGACGGCGGTGGCCTGTGTTCTTCTGATTCTCAACGGTTTTTATCCCACCCTGTACTGGCTTCAGCTTCCGTATTTTTCCCTGTGTGTGTTTCTGCTGGTGCTTGGAATGAGCTATGTGACCTGCTCCATTGTGGTGTTTTTCAGAGATCTGGGACAGATTATCGGGATCCTTCTGCAGGTCGGGGTCTGGGTTACGCCCATCATGTGGCATCTGGAAGCTCTTTCACGTCCGATGCAGATGCTCTTCAAATTGAATCCCGTATATTATGCAGTGGACGGTTTCCGAATGGCGCTTTTAGATCGGGTGTGGTTCTGGGAGCATTTGTATGCCACGGCTTATTTCTGGATTTTTACGGTGTGTATGTTTCTCCTGGGTACGACAGTGTTTAAAAGACTTAAGAGTCATTTTGCGGACATTTTATAGAGGATATAATTTATGCCGGATACAGTGATCCGGGTGTCCCACCTGGATAAAATGTATAAGCTCTATGAGCATAAGCGGGATCGCCTTTTTGAGGCCATGGGGTTTTCAAAGAAGCGGCTCTATAAGGAGCATTATGCTCTTAAGGATGTGTCGCTTTCAGTTGAGAGGGGCGAAACTGTGGGTATAATCGGTACCAACGGCTCCGGAAAATCGACCCTTTTAAAAATAATAACGGGGGTTTTAAGCTCAACTGCCGGAGAAGTTGAGATAAACGGCAGGATTTCCGCGCTCCTGGAGCTGGGAGCCGGGTTTAATATGGAATTTACCGGTATTGAGAATATTTACCTGAACGGCACCATGATCGGCTTTTCCAAAGAGGAAATAGACGAGAGGATGGAGGCGATTTTAAGCTTTGCGGATATAGGCGAATTTGTGCACCAGAAGGTCAAGACCTATTCCAGCGGAATGTTTGTGCGTCTGGCATTTGCCCTGGCTATCAATATTGAGCCCGAAATCCTTATTGTGGACGAAGCACTTTCGGTGGGAGACGTCTTTTTTCAGAATAAATGCTATCATAAATTCGAAGAATTCAAGGATCAGGGTAAAACAATTATTTTTGTAAGCCACGACCTTTCAAGTATAAATAAATACTGTGACAGGGTCATGCTTCTGGATCACGGGCGGAAACTGGGTGAAGGCTCGGCGAAAACCATGATTGACATGTATAAAAAGGTGCTGGTACATGAGCTGGATAAAGCACACGGCCTTGAAGAGGACACGGCAGACGAAAGCACTTCGGGGACAGATAAAGGAGGAAGGTTCTGGAAGAACAGAATGACCCTGAATCCCTCGGCGGACCTCTACGGAAACGGAAAAGCGGAGTTTGTGGATTTCTGCTGCATAGACAACAGCGGGGAGATCACAAATACAATTATAAAGGGAGACAGCTTTACCGTTAAGGTTAAAGTGGCCTTTTATGAAAAGGTGACGGAACCGATTGTGGCCCTGTCCTTCAAAAACAGGCTGGGAGTGGAGATAACGGGTACGAATACGATGGTTGAGAAACTGAATACAGGTACTCCGGAAGCCGGAGATATCCTGACCGTGGAATTTACCCAGCAGATGAACCTCCAGGGAGGGGAGTATCTTATCTCCCTGGGCTGTACGGGGTTTGAGGCGGGAGAATTCACGGTGTATCACAGGATGTACGATATTTTTAATATTGCCGTTATTTCCTCCAGTGACAAGGTCGGATACTATGATATGAATTCCGAAGTAACGATAGAGAAGAGCCATGAATGAAGAAGAAAGCTTAAAGCATATTACCTTCGATACAAGTGCCTATTCAGGGGAAGACCTTTATTCCGAAGGCGAGGCGGAGGACCGACTCCTTGAGGCGGTACGAAAGTATCCAAAGGAGGAATATAACCGTCTGATTGCCGAAAGCGGAAGCTGGAGCTTTTTATATCATCTTTCCGACCTCAGGGGAAATATAGTGGATTTTCTTCCTATAAAGAAAAACCATCGCGTACTGGAGGTTGGGAGCGGGTGCGGGGCCATTACGGGAACTCTTGCGGAGAAGGCGGGACAGGTTACCTGCATCGAGCTGAGCCGGAAGCGGAGTCTTATTAACGCGTTTAGAAACGACATGGAGAACGTGACGATTCGTGTTGGAAATTTTCAGGATGTGGAGCCCCGGCTTAAGGAGACCTACGATTATATTCTGCTCATTGGTGTATTGGAATATGCGGGGACTTATATACAGGGACCGGAACCGGAGCGGGAGCTTCTGACGAAGCTTAAGGGACATCTTGCGGAGGGCGGAACCCTGGTGGTGGCCATAGAAAACCAGTACGGAATTAAGTATTTTTCCGGCGCGGCAGAGGACCACACGGGCAGGCTGTATGATGGAATTGAGGGGTATCCGAAGGCTTCAGGGGTAAGAACTTATTCCAGGCAGGCGCTTTCGGCTTTGGCGGAGAAAACGGGGTTTACTCCTTTTTTTATGTACCCGTGGCCGGATTATAAGTTTCCTGTTACTGTTTATTCAGACAGTTATCTTCCGAAGCCGGGGGATTTTACGTCGACAGGACTCAATTTCGATGCGGACAGGTTCTGTGCCTTCGATGAGGCCGCTGCAATGAACGAGGCGGTGCGGACCGGAATGTTTCCGCTTCTGTCCAATTCCTTTCTTTTGCTCCTCAGACGGAAGGGTGAATGGGAAAACGGGGAGGAAAGGGTGATTTTTTCCAGACATTCCAACGAGCGCGCACCCGGACTCTGCATCAGGACGGATATAACCGAGGAAGCAGAAAAGAGACGTGTATATAAATATCCGGCGGATCACCGGGCGGGGGAACATCTGAAAAAAATGGCCCTGGCCTTTAAAAAGCAGGAAGAGGTCTTTGCCGGAACTGCTTTAAGACCCAACCGGTGCAGGGTGATAGAGGGTGCCGGAGCGGGTGGCAGGGAGTTTATCGGCCTGGAATTTGAATATCTACGCGGGCAAACACTGGAGGAAGCGCTGGAAAATGCAGCGCTGAGCAGCGTTAAAGCAGGCAACGATGAATTCAAAGACGAAATACTGCACTACACTGCAATCATCAGAGGGTTGGCAACTGAAAAATTTAAAATAACGGATGGTTTTAAACAAATTTTCGGCGAACCTGATCTGCCGGAAGGACTCCTGTCCCTTCCTTTTTCAAATGTCGATCTCATCTTTCCGAATCTGATTATTTCCGGGGAGGGAGAAGAACTTGGTATTATTGACTATGAATGGTGCTTTGATTTTCCCGTGCCGGTTGATTATATGATTTACCGGTCCCTCCGGTACTGTCTGGCTTCCCTCGGCGAAAAGGCTCCGGCGGAGGATATTTACGCTCTTTGCGGTATCGGGTCTGAATCCGTAAAGGCCTTCGGGGAGATAGAAAAAGCATTTCAGCAATGGGTATCCTCCGGAAGATTTTCTCTTGTTCGTTTGGATTCCATTTTCGGTAAGAACCGGGTTGGGTTAAACAGGGGTATGCGACTCGGGAATCTGATCTACAGACCTGAAAGAATGAAGGTTTACCCGGATTTCGGGGAGGGCTTCGGCGAGGATACGGCATTTTTCGTAAATGCCGCCCTTTCAGAGGAGGATGAGCTTACTCTTAAGCTCACTGTTCCCGCCGGCTGCCGGAGCTTAAGGATTGATCCGGCTGAAAGGCCCTGTGTCCTTAAGATAATATCCCTTAGTTCGGACGGACAGGACAGAGGGGGAAAAGTCAACGGTTTAGTGCTGAAGGACAGGATTGTATATTTCGATACTGCCGATCCCCAGCTTCTCCTGGAAGAGGTGCGGGAAGGGCAGGAACTGAAATTAATCTGTACGGTGGGGGCCGTGGAGGAGAGGTTCCGGGAGGCTCTGGGAGAGGCACTCCTTGATTGGAAGAAGAGGAGGAGCAGTACAATTCAAAGGCTTTTTGGTCACGACGATGGATATACGCCAGTATAAAGAGACTCTCGAACGGATCCGGAATCCTTACCGCGCGTGGACAAAAGAGCGGGAGGAGGCATTAAGGGCCGAACGGGAGTTAAATAAAATATCGGGCGATATTAAAAATGAAGCCCGAACAGAAATTGAAAGCCTGTATTGCTTTTTCCGGCTCGGTGAAGGGCTTCTGGATCCGGATTTTTTTCAACGCGTAAATGCATACCGGGTGCAGTGGAGAGCAGAACACGAAAATAAAGAACCTGAGATTATTTATTTTGATGAGGATCAATGTGATTTTGACGGAAATACGGAAGAAATCAGAGCTGTAATTCCGGAAAGGAAACAGATAAAAAATCGCAGGAACCCTTATTTTAAGCCTGATTTCGCGCCGGACACCCTGGATGCTTTCTGCTATTTCGGAGGGCTTACCCTGGTGGAAAGGGGCCTTGTGAAACGTGTGGAGTCGGAGAAGAAGAACGCGAACAAAAGTTCGGCGTTTTTGAGGGCCTGCGCTTTAAGTTCGGAGGGGATTCTGCATATCCCTGAAGTATTATACCATACGTTATCTGAAAACGATTACAGTTATCCGGAGGGGAGCGGCGAGCTTTTAGGAGGTGCCGGCGAAAGCTGCGGCGGTGAAAAAACTCCGGCGACGGAAGTAAAATCGCAAAAAGAAACACATGATATAATAGATGTTGTTATTCTTTCGAAGGATCATCCGGAGCTGCTTGAAACCTGCGTTTGCGGGCTTAGAAGGACGGAAGAGGAGGAAGGCTGTTCCCTTACTGTAACTGTGGTGGATAACGGCAGCAGGGAGGATCGGCGGAAGGAATACGAAGGCCTTGCAGGAAAATATAACTTTCGATATTTATTCAGACCGGGAGAGTTCCACTACTCGAAGCAGTGTAATCTGGGGGCAGCGGAAGAAAATAATAAATATCTCCTGTTTTTAAACGATGATGTGGAAATCCCCCCAAAAATGGCTTTTTTACGAAAAATGGCCTCTGTTTCGGAAGGTTTGCACGTGGGTGCTGTCGGGATTAAGCTTCTTTACCCCGATGGAGAGCACATTCAACACGCAGGTATTTCATTGTTGAGAACCGGTCCTTCGCATAAGCTTTCCGGTTATTCCGATACTGTAAGCTATTATCATGGAGTAAACAGAAGGGACGGAAATTTTCTTGCGGTCACCGGAGCCTGTCTTATGGTTGAGAGGGAAAAGTTTCAAAAGGCAGGGGGCTTTGACGAAAGATTCAGGGTTGCCTATACGGATACCGACCTTTGTATGAAGCTGTATGAGGCGGGATTTTTTTCGGTCTGTCTTAACAGCCTGTATCTTTATCATCATGAAAGCCTGAGCCGGGGAGATGACCAGAAAGACCTGGAAGGCTTCAAAAGGCTCCTGGAAGAAAGAAAGCTTTTTACCAGGCTCCATGCTGGGGCCCTTAAGAACGGCGACCCTTTTTATTCACCTCTCCTTACAGATACCGGTCTGGACTACAGAGTGAAATTCCCTCTGCCGGAGGAGTCCTTGAAATGCGAAGAGGCTCCCGTTCCCTTTTCTCGGAAGGATTACAGGCTGAAGGACGGGGGAAGGAAATTTCTTTATTCCCTGGATTCAGCGGAATATCATTTTGAGGATGCCTGCGGAAATGAGGATTTCTTTGAGCTTCGGGGCTGGGCTTTTATTTCCGGAAATCCGGGATACCTTTATGATGTGCTTATACTGCTCAGAGATACGGGTACGGGAGAAGAAAGCCGGCTTCCGGTGTCCAGGGTGCTCAGGGAAGATTTAAAAAAGGTATTTCCGAAGGAACGGGACACAGAGCTTTGCGGCTTTGTTTCCAGGGTTTCCCGGAAAGCCCTGGGGGAAGAGGCAGAGTATAAGGTTTCGATAGCATTGGTAAAACCCGGACTTTTCGGAAAAATACGGGGAGAGATCAGGGAGAATATATGTCAGATTCGCAGGAACGGAATTTAGAGCAATACTATAAGGCTCTTTATGAAAAAGAGCAGAAAAAGAATGAGGAGCTTCTCCGCGATTTGGTGAGAGCCGAGGAGGAAAATGCCGAGCTTAAGAGGAAGGTGGATCAGGTAAAAAACAGCATTCTTTTTAAGCTGATCAAGCCGGTCAGAAACCTCTGGGCCCGTCTGAAAAACGGTGTAATCCGAATAAAGCGCTACGGCAGTATTAAGGGAGTTTACGCGAAGCTGAAATCCAAACGTATTGAGCGCGCGGCCTGTAAATATCACGGAACCTTAAGCTTCCCGGATGAGGCGGAACGGGAGCGGCAGAGGGCGGCAGTGTTTAAAGACCACCATGTCGTGAGCATTCTTGTGCCGTTATTCAATACACCGGAAAAATTTCTCCGGGAGATGATTGAAAGCGTTACGGCGCAGACCTACGAAGGCTGGCAGCTCTGTCTTGCCGACGGGTCGGACGAGGAGCATCCGGAAGTCGGAAGTATAGTTAAAGAATATATGGAAAAAGATGCCGCGGAGCACGGAGGAAAAAGCCGGATAGCCTATCGGAAAATCAAAAACCAGGGAATATCCGGAAACACCAATGAGTGTTTTGCCATGGCGGAGGGGGATTATTACGGGCTTTGTGATCATGACGACGTACTGCATCCCTCGGTGCTTTATTACTATATGAAGGAAATTGAAGAAACGGACGCGGATTTTCTTTATTGCGACGAGGCCACGTTCAAGGACGGGGACATCAATAAAATGATTACCCTGCATTTCAAACCCGAATTTGCCATCGATAACCTGTGCGCGAATAATTATATCTGCCATTTTTCGGTTTTCAAAAAGAGCCTTTCAGAGGAGGCAGGCCTTTTCAGACCGGAATTTGACGGAGCGCAGGACCACGATATGATACTCCGGCTTACCGCAGGAGCCGGATGTATAAGGCATGTGCCGCATATTCTGTATTACTGGCGCTCACATGCTCTTTCAACGGCGGCTGATATAAATGCCAAAACCTATGCCATAAAGGCTGCTAAGGGGGCGGTGGCCTCGTACCTTTCCTCAAAGGGCTTCAGGGACTTTGAAATCGAGAGCACGAAGGCCTTTGCCACTATTTTCCGGATTCGCTACGCTCTGACGGGAAAGCCGAAAATCAGCATTATCATTCCCTCATCCGATCACTGCCCGGATTTGAGACGCTGCATTGATTCGGTGCTTACACGTTCCTCCTATGAGAACTATGAAATTCTGGTTATCGAAAACAACAGCAGGGAAAAAGAGACGGAGGAATATTATAAAGAGCTGGAGGAAATTCCGGTAGTGCGCCTTCTGCGTTATGTTCCGGATGAAAACGGCGGGGGCTTCAACTTTTCAAAGCTCATTAATTTCGGTGCAGCAAAGGCCTCGGGAGAGGTTTTGCTGCTCTTAAACAACGATACCGAGGTGATTACCCGCAGCTGGATGGAAGAGCTTCTTATGTTCGTGCAGCGGGAGGATGTGGGGGCGGTGGGCGCAAAGCTCTACTATGAAGACTATACGATTCAGCACGCCGGCATAGTTCTGGGGATGGGAGCCCACCGGACGGCGGGGCATTCCCACTACGGCCTTTCCAAAGACAATCTCGGATATATGGGAAGACTCATGTATGCCCAGGATGTTTCCGCCGTGACCGGAGCCTGCCTGATGGTTTCAAAAAAGGATTTCGAGGAGGCGGGAGGCTTTGATGAATCCTTTGCCGTGGCCTTAAACGACGTGGACTTCTGCCTGAAGCTGAGAGAACTGGGGAAGCTTAATGTATTCACTCCCTTCGCGGAGCTTTTCCATTATGAGTCGCGCTCCCGGGGAAGCGACGTTAACGGTGAGGATAAAGAGCGCTCGGAGAGATATGACAGAGAGGCAGAGCGTTTCCGCGAAAAGTGGAGGACGGTGCTGGAAGCGGGGGATCCGTATTTTAACCCCAATTTTTCGCTGGACTACAGTAATTATACCCTGGGAAACGCTGCAAACGGCAGCATGGCCATGGTGAAGGACTGAGAGTCAAGAACCTTGCGGCATTTTTTTTCGTAGGGTATAATAGAAATGTTAATGTTTTCGGCTATGAGGCTGGCATAGAGGAGATTTAACGGAGGATTATTATGGACGCTTACAGAGAAGCATATGAATACTGGCTCACGGATCCTTATTTTGATGAAAAGACAAAGGAGGAGCTGCGTTTAATAGGCGACAACGAAGACGAAATCAGGGAGCGCTTCTATAAGGATCTCGAGTTCGGCACCGGTGGGCTTCGGGGTATCATAGCGGCGGGAAGCAACCGGATGAATGTATATACTGTCCGCAGGGCTACCCAGGGTCTGGCCAATTATATATTGAAGGAAGGAACCCAGGATAAGGGGGTGGCCATTGCCTATGACTGCCGTTTCATGTCACCTGAATTTGCCGATGTGGCGGCTACCTGTCTGGCGGCAAACGGAATCAAGGCCTATGTTTTTGATGCTCTCCGCCCCACTCCGGAGCTTTCCTTTGCTCTCCGGACGCTTAAATGTACGGCGGGCATCGTGGTCACCGCCAGCCATAATCCTCCGGAATACAACGGCTACAAGGTATACTGGGAGGACGGGGCCCAGGTTACTTCCCCGAGGGATATTGATATCATTTCCGAGGTTAATGCTGTTTCACGTTACAGCGACGCCAAAACCATGGATAAGGAGGAAGCCATCTCGAAGGGGCTTTATGAGGTCATCGGAAAGGAAATAGATGACAAATACATGGAAGAGCTGAAGAAGCTTATACTTCATCCCGAAGTCATTTCCGAGATGGCGGAGGAGCTTACGATTGTATATACTCCGTTCCACGGAACAGGGAATGTGCCGGTTCAGAGGATTTTAAAGGAACTGGGCTTTAAGAAGGTATACGTGGTTCCCGAGCAGGAGGAGCCGGATCCCGAGTTTACAACACTGGAATACCCGAATCCCGAGGATCCGAAGGCCTTTGCCCTCGCATTAAAGCTGGCAAAGGAAAAGAAGGCCGATATTGTCATGGCAACCGATCCTGACGCGGACAGACTGGGGATATATGCCTATGACACAAAGAGCGGGGAATATATAGGGTTTACCGGAAACATGTCCGGCATGCTGATCGGGGAGTATCAGCTTCGGGAGAGGAAGGCTCTGGGAAAGCTGCCTGATAACGGTGCTCTGATCAAGACCATAGTTACCACCAATCTGGCCGATCCCATAACCGAGGATTACGGCGTGAAGCTTATCGAGGTGCTGACCGGCTTTAAATATATCGGTGAGCAGATCAAGCTGTTTGAGGAGACGGGTTCAAATGAATATCTGTTCGGTCTGGAAGAGTCCTATGGCTGCCTGGTGGGTACACACGCCAGGGACAAGGATGCTGTCTGTGCCGTCATGTGCCTTTCCGAGGCGGCGGCCTGGGCAAGAAAGCAGGGCAGAACCCTTTGGGATGAAATGCTGAGGATTTATGATAAATACGGATACTACAAGGAGGGAATACATACCCTGACCCTGAAAGGGATAGACGGGGCGGAGCAGATTAAGGGTATCATGGAAAAAATCCGCAACAATCCTCCGAAGAGCTTCGGAGAGCTCAAGGTTAAGGAATTCAGGGATTATGCTGCGGGAACTACTCTGAATATCGAAACCGGGGCAAAGGGAGAGACTGGACTTCCGAAATCCAACGTGCTGTACTTTGATCTGGAGAACAATTCCTGGTGCTGTGTCCGGCCTTCCGGAACGGAGCCTAAGATTAAATTCTACATGGGGGTAAAGGGAACGAGTCTCGAGGACGCGGAAAAGAAACTGGAAGCCCTGAAGGAGGAAGTGGTCGCTCTGTCATGATTTTCCCGGGGGGAGAGGGGGAGCGTAAACTGCTGAAGGAGGTATTGGCAGGAGCGTTGCTTCTGCTTTGCCTCCTTTCCGTTGGAGCGGGGATTCGAAACGCCCTGAGATTCAGCCAGGATTTTCAATATGACGCCGCGAGAGCCCTTCTCCTGGGGATGGATCCCTACGAAATCAGTCAGACGCCGCCTTTCAGACCGGATGTGGGAGCGGATGAAAAGCTGGATTCGTTTTACGGGTACTTTTCCTCAATAGACGCGCCGCAGAAAATGGAGGCAAACCAGTTTCCGAGTCTCCTTATGGAGCTTTTTCCTCTGGCTCTTATGCCGTTCAGGCTTTCGGTGAGCCTGTGGCTGCTGTGTAACCTTGTATTTACGGCGCTGATTCTTTTCTTTCTGCGGAAAACCTTTTTAAACGGTATTTCCCGGGAGATGTTCAGCTTTCTTTCTCTGCTGATGATTGCCGGCACACCCTGGAGAAATCAGCTTGGAGTGGGGCAGCATACTCTTTTTTCCTTCTGCTTTTTTCTTGCTGCCGTATGGTGTTCGGAGAGAGGGAAGCAGTGGGGCGCCGGAGTGCTGCTTGCATTCTCCATGTTTAAATACACACTGACACTGCCCCTGGCTTTGTATTTTGTTTTCCGCAGGCGTTTTAAGGAGCTTGCCATTACGGCGGTAATACATTTAACCGCCACTTTCGCTGCCATGAGGTTGACGGGCAGACCGTTTTTCTATCTGCTTATTGAACCTTTAAGGGTTTCGATGGCATTAAGCGGGGAGGGGAGCCTGGATATCGGCTCGATCATAGGCGGCGGAGCCCTTTCAGTGGCACTGACGTTTCTGCTCCTCCTTATATTGCTTATTTTATCCGTGCGGATGACCCGGAAAGATGGGGCGGAAAGGCTTTTATTTACGCTGCTTCTTCTGTGTTCTCTTGTGATGACCTATCACCGCAGCTACGATTTTTTTGTGATGACAGCGGCCTACTCCGGGATTGCGGAGCTTGAAGAAAAGTCGAGAAGCGTGAAGATGGGAAAACCGGGAAAAGTGTTTGGGGTGACGCCTTCTATGCTGTATTTTATACTGCTGGCGGTGCTGTTTTTCGGTCTGAGGCTGTTTTCGGAAAGCCCGGGAATTATGATTTTTTCCGCTGTTTTGTACTACGGTTTTCTTATATATTACACAATAAATGCACTTTTGAGAAATTCAGGGAAGGCGGAGGCCGGGAATGGATAAGCTCTATATGATTATTCCTGCCTATAATGAAGAGGAAACCATCCGGGAGGTGATTCGCGAATGGTATCCCATGGTGGTTATGACCGGGCCGGAAAGCCGCCTTGTTGTGATCGATGACGGCAGCCAGGATAATACCTATGGTGTTATGTGTACCGAGGCTTACGGAAAACCTCAGCTTATCGCGAAGCATAAGAAGAATTCGGGACACGGGCCAACAATTCTGCTGGGGTATCGGTATGCTCTGAAAAAGGGAGCGGACTATATTTTTCAGACCGATTCCGACGGGCAGACCCGCGCCGAGGAATTTCCGGATTTCTGGAGGATGAGGCGCCATTATGACCTTGTGGCCGGGTATCGAAAAAAAAGACAGGACGGATTGTCACGGATTTTCGTCACAAAGGTCTTAAAAGCGGTCATAGCTCTATGCTTCCACGTTGTCGTAACGGATGCCAATACTCCTTTCCGGCTGATGGAGGCGCATAGTCTTTCTGAGGAAATCAGACTGGTTCCCAGGGATTATTTTCTCACCAATGTTCTGCTGACGGTTCTTTATACCCGGCATGGCAGGAAAATTAAATATGTTCCGATTACGTTCCGGCCGCGACAGGGAGGAATTAATTCCATTAATATGAAGAGGATTTTCAGGATCGGGCAAAACGCCCTTCGGGATTTCCGGGTTCTTAACCGGAGAATCGACAGAGAGGGGTCGCAAAAATCCTCACAAGTGCAAAAGTCGACCGGGGACGAAGGGAAGTGCACTGATGAGCAAAAGAGGTGACACGGAGCCGAAAAACCGGTCGCTGATAGAACAGATATTGAAATTCGGCGTGGTAGGAGGCCTTTCGTTTCTTATAGATTTTGGCGTTTATACGCTGATTATCCTCATTTTCAGCGGAGGCGAGGAACCCAAAAAGATCGTGGTGGCCATAGCCGCGTTTTTCGGTTTTGTAATTTCGCTGATCTTTAATTATGTGACAAGCATGAAATTTGTCTTTGTCCATGATGAAGCCATGGATCGAAGAAAGGAATTTCTGATATTCGCGATCCTGAGCATAATAGGTCTTGCCCTGAATGAGGTTCTGATCCTCGGAGTGCTGGCGGTATACGATCATGCCGCAGTTCTGCAGCAGGGAATCCTGTGGCGTTATAAGGAATGGATCGGGAAAATGTTCGCGACTGGGATCGTGATGGTATACAATTTTATCACGCGAAAAATATTCATTGAGAAAAAGGATTCTACCCGTCAGAAAGGAAAAACATGAAAGACAGGATTCTTCTCTTTATTCCGGCTTATAACTGCGAAAAACAGATTGTACGTGTTCTTTCCTCTCTTTCCGAGGATGTTCTGAAATATTTTAAAGAGGTTATCGTTGTGAATAACCGGAGTACCGACGGAACGGAGGAGGCGGCCGTAACTTTTGCGGCAGAACATGCGTCTTTACCGTTAAGAGTACTTCGTAATCACTCAAACTACGGTTTGGGCGGGTCGCACAAGGTGGCTTTTTCCTATGCAGCGGAAAACGGCTTTGATTATGTGGTGGTGCTTCACGGGGATGCACAGGGAAATATACGGGACTTTCTGCCTATGCTCAGACGAGGTATATACCGGCGTTATGACTGTGTACTGGGAGCAAGATTTATGCGGGGCTCCAGACTCAGGGGCTATTCGCTCATCCGGACCGCGGGAAACGTTGTTTATGATTTTCTTTTCGCGTTTGTTACAGGCCGCCGGATATTTGATCTCGGGAGCGGGTTAAACATGTATTCGGTCAGTATGCTCAGGGATCGTTTTTATGAAAAATTCCCGGACGGTCTGACCTTTAATTACTGTATGGTAATGGCTCTTTCCTACTATGATCAGAAGGCACGCTTTTATCCCATTTCCTGGACGGAGACGGATCAGGTTTCCAATGTGAAGATGGGACGTCAGGCTCTTAATGTTCTGAAAATGCTGTTTGATTTCTGGCATAATCCCGCCAGTCTTGAAGGAGACTATAGAGAAGAACCGGTGGAGGAATACGGCGCGGAGCCGGTAAACTGAAGATGAACGGATATCTGATTGTCTTTTTTGTCATATTTCTCATATTGGCCCATCTTTTTAAAATGGCACGGCTTTATCTTGTTCTGATGGAGCAGGATATTTCTTTCTTTTCCTTTGTCTTTCTATATGTAAGGACAACTCTTGCCAATCTGGTGATTCCCTTTAAGATCGGAGAGCTGTACAGGATCGGGGCGGTCTACCATGTGACCGGCTCGCCGGAGATAGGCATTTTAAGCATTCTGACAGACAGGTTTTTTGATACCGCCGCGCTTCTTTGCATAATTCTGCCCTTTGAACTTTTTTTTACCGGGGGAGTGAATCCGGTGCCGGCCGTTTTGTTTCTGGGCCTTTTCCTTATCTTTCTTTCCTACCTGGCTTTTGCGCCTTCCTATGCCTGGCTGAACAGATATCTTATAATCAACAAACGTTCGGAACGGTCCCTCAGACTGCTTAAGTGGCTGGACGTTCTTCATGAATGGTACGGTTATGTCCGAACTCTCCTTATCGGACGAAGTGCACTGATTACCATTGCCAGTCTTTCAGGCTGGGTTTTTGAAATTCTGGCGCTTAAGTTTTTTGCGGGAAGTACCGGTATTTCCTTTACAATCAGGGATTTCAACGACTATATAAACTCTATTTTTCTTTCGGGAAACAGCCGGATTTCACGTCCGTACAACATAGTTGTTACGGCGGTTTTTGTTTTCCTGACACTGGTATTTGCGGCGTTATGGCTTCGAAGGCGTTTCGTGGGGCAGGGAGAGATCAGACTTAAGGAGGGCCGGGGATGAAGCAGGTCTTTGTGGTTTTTGATGACAGACCTGAACCTCCGGCGCAGATCCGGCAGATCATTGGCTCCAAATCCTTTGGAAACGTGATCTTAAGACGTCGTACACTAAGGGAGAGGCTTAAGGTTCAATCCGGAGAAGCAGGCTTCATTCTGTTTGAAAGAGATACGGAAAAAGTGTTTTCGTCTCTTACGGACGGGGCCGCGGTTATTCACCTTTTTTCCTCGGCTGCCGTTGCGGACGAGAGAGAGTACCGGGTGATTCTCCAAAAGGCTGCTTATGCGGAGGAGACATATCAGCTTTGTGCGGCAAGGAGCTCCGGCGGGAGCTGTCCCTGCGGGGCTGTGTTTCGGAATAAAAAGGAATGGAAACGCGCTCTGGAAGAGGAGCCCGGGCCGGAGGGCCTTAAGGAGAGGTTCGGGAAATATCCCGGAATCCGCTCTGACGCGTTTTTCGACCTTACGGATATACAGAGTTTTTTAAGCTTTTTAACCAGCGGTTTTGAGGCCCGTTTCTTTAACCGGCTTGACGGTGACGAATTCACCGTTACAAAACGCTCGGAAAACCGGGAAAAGATCCGTGCGGAGTATGAATTTTACCGGCTTCTGCCGGACTCGATGAAGCCCTGGTTTGTTATGCCCTATGATTATTCGGAGGATGATAAGGGAGCTTCATATACCATGGAAAGAATGCACATGACGGATCTGGCTGTTCGTTTTGTGCACGGAGCCATCGGAAAGGATGAATTTGAACGGATCCTTTCTTTGCTGTTCCGGTTTATTTCCGGGCGTTCTGCAAAGATAAGTACCGGGGAAGAGGCCGAAGCTTTAAGAAAACGGCTTTATATCGACAAGGTAAAAGAACGTATTAAAGTATTTCTGTCGATACCGGAGGCGAAGGCTATAGAAGCGGCAGTTGCGGCCATGAGTCCGTATGCCTCTCTTCAGGCGATAGAAAACGAATATGAGGAGCTTTATGAAACGTTAAGAGCCGGGAAACCGGAAAAAAATATTCTGGTTATAGGGCACGGAGATCTTTGTTTTTCCAACATTCTTTATCAGCCGGATGCGGACTTTATAAGATTTATTGACCCGAGGGGCGGTCTTAAGGAGGAGGATATCTGGACGGATCCCTATTACGACGTGGCCAAGCTTTCCCATTCCGCCTGCGGCGGTTATGATCTTATAAACAGCGCCCAGTATCAGATTGTGGTGGATTCGAAGCTGAACATGGCTCTTAAACCGGATATGGATACAGGTGAATATGCGCATCTTTTCAGGAAATATGCACAGGAGGCAGGGTTTCGTTTTGAGCTTGTGCGCCTGTTTGAGTGTTCGCTCTTTCTCTCCATGCTGCCGCTGCATATAGACAGGCCCCAGAAGGTACTGGCCTTTATTCTGAACGCGGCTTCGATTCTGAAGGAACTAAAGGAGAACGGATGAAATACCGGGATTACAGCTTTATATTTGACGTTGACGGTACGCTCTGCCCGCTGAAACGGGAGGATGAGCGCTACGAGGATCTCGTGCCGTACGGGGAAATGGTGGAAAAGATACGGGAATACAAGGCTCAGGGCGCAAGAATAGTGATACTCACCTCCCGCAACATGCGTTCGTACCAGAACAATATAGGGCTTATCAATGCCAATACCGCGAAGGTGCTTTTAGCCTGGCTGGATAAGTGGGAGATTCCCTATGATGAGATTATCTACGGAAAGCCCTGGGCGGGGGAACACGGGTTTTATGTGGATGACCGGACCGTACGGCCGGAGGAGTTTTTAACACGCACCACGGAAGAGCTTGAAGAACTGTGCGCGCGTGACAGGTGTTCCCGGGAGGCCGGAGAATGAGAAGGGTTTTCGGCTATATAGAGAAATATCTGGGGTTTTACAGGCGAAACGGGCTTAAACGCTCCCTGGCACGGGGGGCGGAGGAGATTTCGGCACGAAGGTCGGATATGATTTATAACGAGCTCGTTCACAGAACCCGAAGCGCAAGGTTTTCCGGCAGGACGAAACAAAGCACTCAGAGAGATGCTGTAAAACGCAGTGCCCTTATAACCGGAGCCAGAAAATACAGCGTTATTGTTCCGGCGTATGAGACCAATCCGGATTATTTGAGCAGAATGATAGTGTCTGTTCTGCATCAGACCTGGGGCAATATTGAGCTTATTATAGTTGACGGAAGCGTTAGCAATACCGTTTGTGAGACGGTGGAAGCGTTCAGGGATCCTCGGATCCGGTACCTGAGGCTCAGCGAGAATCTCGGTATTTCGGGAAATACCAACATTGCGCTGTCGAAGGCTTCGGGAGAGTACGTACTCTTTGTTGATCATGACGATTTTATTGAGCACAATGCGGTGGAGGAAATCGAAAAGGCAGTACGGGACGGAGCTGAGCTTGTTTATACCGATGAGGACAAATATGACGGGGCAAGGGACCGCTTTTTCTGCCCTAACAGGAAACCCGGATATAATAAGGATCTTCTGCTCTCCAATAACTATATCTGTCATCTGACAGCGGTCAGAACCTCACTCGCACGCCGGGTGGGGGGCTTTCGAAGCGAATTTGACGGCGCTCAGGACTATGATTTTATTTTACGCTGTACGGAGGAGATTGGACAAACAAAAATCAGGCATGTTCCCAGGGTACTTTATCACTGGAGGGTTCATCCTTCTTCCACTGCGGGTAATCCTTCCAGCAAACGCTATGCCTATGAAAGCGGGAAGCGGGTGCTGGAGAGCTATCTTGAACGCCGGTCAATTAAAGGGGAGGTGAAGCACACGGGTCACCTCGGCTTTTACAGGATCGAATATGCTCCGAAGGATGTGCCTGAGGGATATGTGCTTTTCCTCGATTCCCGCCTGATTCCTCTTACGGAGCACTATGAGAAGAGGATGGCTTCCTATCTTGCGAGAGAGGATATCGGCGCGGTGGGTGCAAGGATCATCGACCGGACGGGCCGGATTGTCTCCAACGGATATACAGGGGATATGAACGGAAAAATCCGGGGAAAATACTGCGGAATGAACCGCTGTTTTTCCGGCTACATGCACAGGGCGGATATGCAGCAGGATATTGAGGCGGTTTCAAACAGGGCCTGCCTTGTGCGCGCGGAGCTGGCGGATTGCTACCAGAAAAATTCCTGGCGGATGTTTGAGGAAATCCGCGCAAAGGGCTACCTTGTGCTTGTAGATCCCGAAATAGTATTTAAAAAGACATGAACGAAGTTACGGTTATTATTCCGAATTACAAAGGTGTTGCCTGTATAGCTGCCTGTCTTGATTCCCTTAAGAAACAGGATTTCAGGGGATTCGACATTATTGTGGTGGACAACTGTTCCGCTGACGGCAGCGCCGAAACGGTGGAGCGGGACTATCCTGAGGCGCAGCTTGTCAGGCTCTCCGAGAATTTCGGTTTTTCCAGGGCGGTGAATGAGGGGCTGAAGCGTTCTGACAGTCCCTATGTTCTGCTGCTCAATAACGATACCGTGGCAGATGAGGCCTTTGTGGGAAATCTGTACCGGGCCATACAGGCGGACGAATCCGTTTTCAGCGTGGCCGCAAAGATGCTGATGATGAAGAAGCCCGACAGAATTGACGGCGCCGGGGATTTTTACTGTGCTCTGGGCTGGGCCTACGCCAGCGGAAAGGGAAAAAAGAGCGGCAGCCGCTCCAGGGTCAGGGATGTCTTTGCCGCCTGCGGCGGTGCGGCTATTTACCGCAGAAAAATCCTTGATGAGATAGGCTGGTTTGATGAATTCCATTTTGCATATCTTGAGGATGTGGATATCGGATACCGGGCCAGAATCATGGGATACCGTAACGTATATGAACCCTCTGCGGTTGTATACCATCTGGGAAGCGGGGTGACAGGCTCCAGGTACAACAGCTTCAAGGTGCGTATTTCCGCCAGGAACAATATGTATATTATAATGAAAAACATGCCGACCCTTCAGATTATCCTTAATTTCCCCTTCCTTCTTGCGGGGTTCGGTGTGAAGGCTTTGTTTTTCATTTTCGCAGGCTACGGCAGGGAGTATCTGTCCGGAATCAAACGGGGATATCTGCTTTGCCGTGAAAGCAAAAAGTATCCGTATTCTTCGAGTAATTTCAAAAACTACGCGCGGATACAGCTGGAGCTTTATATCAATACTTTCAGAAGGATTTTGGAGTTTATTGTATGATCCGGGACAATCAGCGTCTCTTTAACAGAATACATGTTCTTCTGGACGCAATGGTCATTGCCGCTTCCTATTCGCTGGCCATTGTGATCCGTTTTATGACACCCCTTGCCAATACGGCGGTGTATCACCTGACCTATGATCTTTATTTCCTGCCGCTGCCGTTTCTGGTGGTGGGCTATCTTTTCCTGTACTATGAATTCGATCTGTACAATTCCAAACGGGCTTCCGGCAGGAAAAGGGAACTGTACAACATCATAAAAGCGAATACGGTGGGGATGATTGTTTTCATAGTTGTGCTCTATGTTATGAAGCAGCCCCATTTTTCCCGGCTGATGATCTTTATTTTCTTCATGCTGAATATTTTCCTGACAACACTGGAAAGAAACGTTGTGCGTTATGTTCTCAGGCTCATACGTAAAAAAGGCTTCAATATCAAGTATGTGCTTCTGGTGGGTTATTCAAAGTCCGCGGAAAGCTATGTGGACAGGATACTCCGGAATCCCCAGTGGGGCTATGTCATCCGCGGCATTCTGGACGATAATATCGAGGCGGGGGTTGAGTACCGAGGAGTAAAGGTGCTGGGCAGAATCGGAAATCTGGAATATATTCTTCCGGAAAACAAGCTGGACGAAATAGCAATCACCTTAAGCCTTAACGAATACGGGAAGCTGGAGAGAATCGTCGGACTCTGCGAAAAGTCGGGCGTACATACCCAGTTCATTCCCGACTATAACAGGGTTATTCCCTCAAGGCCCTATATGGAGGATGTGGAAGGCCTTCCGGTAATAAATATCCGTCATGTTCCCCTTACCAATTCTCTTAACATCGTGGCAAAGCGGATTGTGGATATTCTGGGCTCCTTCTTCCTTATAGTAATCTTTTCTCCGGTGATGCTTGTCTCGGCAGTTGCCGTGAAAATTTCATCCCCGGGTCCGGTTATTTTCAAGCAGACCCGGGTTGGTTTACATAATAAAAATTTCAGAATGTATAAATTCCGTACTATGGTCATGCAGGACGAGGAATCCGAGAAAGATGCCTGGACAGTACCGAATGACCCGAGGGTGACAAAGGTGGGTAAGCTCCTCAGGCGTACCAGTATGGATGAGCTTCCGCAGCTTTTCAATATTCTTAAAGGGAATATGAGCATCGTGGGGCCCAGGCCTGAGCGCCCCCAGTTTGTGGAGAAGTACAGGGAAGAAATTCCCCGCTATATGATAAAGCATCAGGTGCGTCCGGGCCTTACGGGCTGGGCGCAGGTGAACGGTCTCAGAGGGGACACCTCCATAGAGAAACGTGTCGAGTATGATCTTTTCTACATCGAAAACTGGACCATGGCTTTTGACATAAAGATCATGTTTCTTACCCTGTTTAAGGGATTTGTAAATTCCAACGCCTACTAGAACCCGAAGCTTAAAAAAACCAAACCTTGTGCCTTCCACCTATGTATTGACAACATATTGTGGTTTGAGTTACATTAATACATAGTGGTTTTAAGATTGTGAAAGGCTGAGGTTTGGTTATGGAGGGAAGATCTTCAAGAAGGCGTGCGAAAAAGCGCCGCCGGGTCGTACTGTTTGTAATAGAAATACTGGTGCTTTTAATTGCGCTTGGTGTGCTGCTTGTGGTACTGAAGCTGGACAAGGCCGATACGGGGAACAAGGAGAGCGTAATCAACGCGGCAGTCAATGAAGAGGTGGCCGAGCAGGTTGAAAGCGAGGATAACTCCTGGAAGATGAGCGGATACAAGAATATCGCCCTTTTTGGAGTGGATTCCCGGGAGGACGGCAATCTGGACAAGGGAGCCAGAACGGATACGATAATCGTGGCTTCACTGGACAACGAAACCGGGGATATAAAGCTTTGCTCCGTTTTCAGGGATACATATCTCAATATCGGAAACGATATTTACAACAAGGCAAATTCCGCTTACCATCAGGGCGGACCCGAACAGGCGATACAGATGCTTAACTCCAATCTGGATATGGACATCACGGACTATATAACTGTGAATTTCCGGGCCCTGGTGGATACGATCGATGATCTCGGCGGTGTGGAGATAGATATTATGCAGGAGGAAATTCATTTCCTTAACGACTATCAGATAGGAACGGCGGAGGCCATCGGTATTCCGCAGAGTCAGATTGTGAACGTCACATCGCCGGGAATGCAGACCCTGAACGGCCTTCAGGCCACATCCTACTGCCGGATACGATATACAAAGGGCGACGATTTCAAAAGGGCGGAACGCCAGCGGATGGTACTTACCCAGATTGCAGACAAGGCAAAGGCTTCTGACGTTTCCACTCTTAATGATATTATTGACGACATTCTGCCGAAGGTAAAGACCAGCTTCACAAAGGCTGAGCTGGTGGAATACGCCGCCAGGGCAGCGGGTATGAATATAGCCGAACAGAGCGGCTTCCCCTTTGAACGGGTTACGGGAAACATGGGCAAGGCGGGAAGCTCGGTGGTGGCTGATGATTTTGCGAATAATGTGGTGGAATTCCATGCCTTCCTTTTCGGGGATTCCGAATATACTCCTTCCCAGACGGTGCTTGATATCAGCAGCAAGGTTCATTCAGACCGGGTCAAAAACGGGCTATGACAGAGCGGGTGGCGGATATCATCATCCTTACCTATAAACCGGATAAAGAGCTGTTTGACCATCTGGATATGCTTAAAAAACAGACCGTAAAGCCCGGGAAAATCATACTGATGAATACGGGTGAGCCGTATCTGTCCCGGCTTCTGTCAGGAACGGACTATGCCGGGCGGTATCCCGGTCTGGAAATACACCACGTTTCCGAAATGGAGTTTAACCACGGAAAAACGCGGAATCAGGCGGCTTCCCATTCTGAGGCGCCGTTTCTTGTTTTTATGACACAGGACGCGGGACCCGCCGACGGACATCTCCTGGAGGAGCTTTTAAAGCCTTTTGAAGATCAGACGGTTTCGGTTTCCTATGCCCGTCAGCTTCCGAGGGAGGACTGCAGCGCTTCGGAGAGATACAACCGGATTTTTAATTATCCGGATGAAGAGCGTTCCAAGGGGCAGGAGGATCTTGCGGAGCTTGGAATTAAGACTTTCTTCTGCTCAAATGTCTGCGCCTGCTACCGGAGAAGCGACTTTGACGCAGCCGGCGGATTTGTGGACAGTACGATTTTTAACGAGGATATGATTTATGCCGCGGGGCAGGTAAGGGCGGGAAAGAAGATATATTACGCGGCCAAAGCAAGGGTCCGGCATTCACACGATTATTCGGCAAAAAAACAGTTTAAACGAAACTTTGATCTCGGGGTGTCCCAGGCGGATCACCCCGAGATTTTTTCAGGGGTTTCCAGCGTGGGCGAGGGAAAGAAGCTTGTACGGGGTTGTGTGGTTTATCTTTTTTCCCGGGGAAAGCTACTGGAAATTCCCGGCTATCTCGTGAAATGCGCCGCCAGGTACCTGGGCTACCGCAGGGGTCTTAATTACAGGAAGCTGAAAAGAGAAAAAATACTCAGGTTTACCGCCAGCCCGAATTACTGGCTGAGACTTTGGGATGCGGAGTCCGAAAAAGGCGCTTTAAAGGAGTATGAAAAAAGATAATAAGGTTTACAAGGAGTATCAGGTATGTGCGGAATTGTTGGGTTCATAGGGAAAAAACAGGCGGCACCGATTATTCTGGACGGGCTTTCCAGACTGGAATACCGGGGATATGATTCCGCCGGAATGGCCATTGCAGACGGAAACACCATCCGGGTCGTAAAAGCTGTAGGACGGCTGGATATTCTGGTGGAAATGACACATAACGGGGAAACCATGAAGGGGACTGCAGGAATCGGTCATACCCGATGGGCGACCCACGGGCAGCCGACGGATGTCAATGCCCATCCCCATACTAATGTATCCGGGACAATAACCGTGGTGCATAACGGGATCATCGAAAACTATCTCCCTTTAAGAAAAATGCTTCAAAGCCGCGGCTATGAATTTAAGAGCGAGACAGACACCGAGGTGGTTCCCCAGCTGATAGATTATTACTATAAGGGTGATCCGCTGGAAGCTATACAGAAAACGCTGCACAGGATAGAGGGATCATATTCCCTCGGAATCCTTTTCGCGGACAGACCGGGTGAATTATACGCCGCAAGAAAGTCAAGTCCCTTAATCTGCGCCGTAAGCGATGACGGTGCCTTTATCGCTTCGGATGTTCCTGCTTTGCTTAAATATTCCCGAAGCGTCTACTACATAGGCGAGGAGGAAATCGCGAAGCTCACGGAAAGAGAAATAAGCTTTTATGACGTGGACGGCGTCGAAACAGAAAAGACTCCGACCGAAATCAAATGGGATTCCTCCGCGGCGGAAAAGGGCGGTTATGAATTCTTTATGCTCAAGGAGATCTACGAGGAGCCCCGTACCGTGAGGGAGACCCTGAATCCCCGCATAAGGGACAGCCGGGTGGAAATCGAGGAACTGGGAATGTCGGATGAGGAGATAAAGGCAGTGCGCTGTCTCCATATTGTGGCCTGCGGTTCGGCGTATCACGCCGGGATGACTTCCCGTTATGTATTTGAAGGGATGGCCAGGCTTCCGGTGGACGTGGATATTGCTTCAGAGTTCCGCTACCGCAATCCCATTCTTGATCCCTCGGATCTCGTGATAGTTATAAGTCAGTCGGGAGAGACGGCGGATACCCTGGAAGCACTCCGCGTGGCAAAATCAAAGGGCTGCACAGTCCTTGCAATTGTCAATGTTGTGGGAAGCTCAATCGCAAGAGAGGCAGACCGGGTCATGTATACCTGGGCAGGGCCGGAGATATCGGTGGCTACGACAAAGGCCTACAGTGCGCAGCTCATTGCGCTGTATCTCCTTTCCATAAAGTTTGCCTCTGCCCGGGGGGTCATCAGCGACGCAGAAGCCGGTGAGCTGCTGGAGGAATTAAAAAAGCTTCCGGATCAGATAGAACTTATGCTTGGAAGCCGGGAAAAAATCCAGCGCTTCGCCAACCGGTATGTAGCGGCGAGAGACGTGTTTTTCATCGGAAGAGGTATCGATTACGCCATTTCTCTGGAAGGGTCGCTGAAGCTGAAGGAAATTTCCTACATTCATTCCGAGGCTTACGCGGCGGGAGAGTTAAAACACGGGACGATTTCTCTGATAGAGCAGGGGACTCTTGTGGCGGCTGTCGCTACCCAGAAGGAGCTTTATCAGAAGATTATATCCAATATAGTGGAGGTGCGCTCAAGAGGTGCCTTTGTTCTGGCGGTAACCAATGTGGGTAATTCGGAAATCGAGAAGGTGGCGGATTATGTGATTTATATCCCGGAGACCAATCCGTATTTTACCAATTCCCTGGCGATTATTCCGCTTCAGCTTTTCGGTTATTATGTGTCCCTGGGCAAGGGCTTTGACGTGGATCATCCCAGAAATCTCGCAAAATCCGTGACCGTGGAATAAGGCCCGGAACCTGAAAGAAAGGTTCAATTTTTTTACATAAGTAATACACAGATTAAACACAAACAGGTATTAGACTATGCCTTGTCGAAAGTGAAAAAGACTTTTCGGCAGGGCATTTTTTCATTATGAGGCCGGAAACAGAAAAGGTTCTCAGGAAGAAAAGAGGTAAAGAAAATGACGGATGGCTACAACGATTATAATTATCATGATGAACAGAGTATAAGAGAAGCGGAAAGCGAAGTCATTAATCAGAACGGCGCCGGTGAAAACGGAGCAGTGAACCCTGAAAGCGACGTGAGCAGGAAGGGGCCGAATGCGGAATATACCAGCTATGCAACCTACAGCTATGAAACCGGAAGAACGAATCAGAACATGTCATATGGCGGAAACACCGGTCAGTCAAACATGAACGCCGGGAGCACGGGCAACAACAATGCTAACCGCTATACCCCGTATCCGGGAATGCAATACGGAAGGATGGATGGGGGTGTTCCGGGAGATAAACAAAAGAAAAAGGGCGGCTTTATGAAAAAAGCTCTGGTTTGTCTCGCAATGGGACTGATTTTCGGAGTGTTCGCCGGGGCAGGACTCTATGTGGTGCATCTCTTTTCGGGAGAAAAACAGACGGCTGACGCACCTCAGCAGGCAATACAGGAGGTGCAGACGACCGGAGAACAGGAAAACACACTTCCGGCCGGAGCAAAGGAGAAAACCACTGCGCAGAAGTCTGATCAGATCCTTACAACGGTGACTGCCACCGATACCGGGAAGACAACATCGGGTACCATGGCCATGGACGTATCGGGAGTTGTGGATGAGGTGATGCCGGCCGTGGTTGCCATAACGAACAATTATACAATGATCCAGCAGGACTGGTTCGGCC
The DNA here is from genome assembly GCA_024680815.1 of Lachnospiraceae bacterium. Classification (GTDB taxonomy): domain Bacteria; phylum Bacillota; class Clostridia; order Lachnospirales; family Lachnospiraceae; genus NK4A144. The sequence goes on from JAILBQ010000033.1 coordinate 45,603, forward strand.
AGCGGTACAAAAGCTCCAGCGAGGCTTCGGGCTCGGGTATTATTATCGGAAAGAGTGATACGGAGCTGTTAATTGTCACTAATGCCCATGTGGTGTCTTCAGCGGAAAGCCTTTATGTGCAGTTCATTGACGAAACCTCCGCGGAGGCGAGGCTTAAGGGTAAGGATGAGTCCAACGATCTGGCCGTGATAGCGGTGGATTTGGGCGAGCTCGAGGATGATACTCTTAAGGAAATAAAGATTGCGACCCTGGGAGATTCCGATAAGCTTAAGGTTGGACAGGCCACAATTGCAATCGGCAATGCGCTGGGATACGGACAGTCCGTGACTACGGGTGTTGTCAGTGCCGTCAACCGGGAGGTTTCCTTAAGCAACGGTTCACACAAGCTTATTCAGACTGACGCGGCCATCAATCCCGGAAATTCGGGTGGAGCGCTTTTGGATATTAACGGAAATGTTATCGGGGTTAACGAGGCCAAGCTTGCTGGCGGAAGCATCGAAGGCATGGGATATGCGATTCCGATTTCCACTGCCAGGCCTGTTATTGAACGGCTGATGAATAAGGACACGAAGGATATTCTTGAAAATCACGGTTATCTCGGGATTTCGGGCGCCGATGTTTCAGCAGAAGTGGCGGAGCAGTACAATGTGCCCCAGGGCGTATATGTAGCCAAGGTTGAAAAAGGGCTGGCGGCGGACAAAGCCGGGCTGAAGAAGGGCGATATAATAACCGGTTTTGACGGGCAGTCGGTTCAGACAATGGAAGAGCTCCAGGAGCTGCTGCAGTATTATCCGGTCGGTGCGAAGGCGGAGATGACCTTATACACTCAGAATGAAAAAGAGAGCGGCTACAGTGAAAAGACTGTGGAGGTTACCTTAAGTGAGTACGCAGCTGCTTCCGATAAAGGTGATTCCGGGAAGCAGGATGGGGACGAAAATTCCTCAGACAACAACCAGCAGGAGAATATTCAGGATTATTATGGGAACTTCGGAGATTTCTTCCGTGACTTCTGGTAATACTTTGTTTCCCGGTTCTCTCTCTTCCCAAAACACGGCAGGAGCAAAAGCTTCCTGCCGTGTTTTAAGTTTACTTATGCTGGAAGAGCTCAGCGGCTGCCTCCAGTATTGAACCGGTATAAATGGCGAAATCTCCCAGATTATAGACGTATTTTCCGAGGGGCAGATAATCCGTGACCCGGCGGGATATGATGCGCTCCACCGTATTGCTTACAGCGCCTCCCAGACAGAGGGAAAGACCGATCCTTTTCAGGGGAGAACTGTCCTTGCTGCGAATTGAGTCCAGCCAGATTGCCGTAAGAAACCCGGTCATTCCGGCGGAGACGCCTGCTACGGCTTCAGGGTGTCCTTCCAGCCTGTTTGCCGCGAAGCCGTGATTAAATACTACCTGGCGGGGTTTGAATTTTCTGAAAGCTGCCTTGAGCGCCAGATCGGCCAGGGCGGTTCCGGCGCAGAGACAGAGCTCCTTACGCATTTCCGCTTCCTTCCATCGTCAGACGCGGTCTGAGAGAAGCTTCAAACTCAGCGACTCCGCGAAGATCGATTACCGGTCCCCCGGTTCCGTTAATATATTCCTCGGTGATTGTGACGCTTCCGATGCTGTCGTCCCGGGGAACCTCATACATGATATCAAGCATGAATTCCTCAATGATGGCCCGGAGAGCTCTGGCGCCGGTTTCCTTCTCCAAAGCCTTTTTTGCGATGGCATGAAGAGCACCGTCGGTAAATTTAAGCTCTACCTCGTCCATGCTGAGAAGCTTTTTGTATTGCTTGAGTATGGCGTTTTTAGGTTCGGACAGTATAGAAACCAGCATATCCTCGGAAAGACCGTCCAGGGCGCAGATAATGGGGAGACGGCCGACGAATTCGGGGATCATCCCGAATTTTTTAATGTCTTCCACCGTGGCGCGGCTTAAAATATTGCGTTCTCTGTCCCATTTATCCTTTAGCTCGGCGCCGAAGCCGATGGAGGAGGTTTTGGCAAGCCTCTGCTTTATTATCTCGTCCAGCTCAGGGAAGGCACCACCGCAGATAAAAAGGATATTGGTAGTGTCTACGACTTCAAGAGGCACCATGGCGTTTTTGCTGTTTGCGCCTACGGGGACCTCGATTCTCGCTCCCTCCAGAAGCTTCAGCATGCCCTGCTGGACGCTTTCTCCGCTTACGTCCCTGCTGTTGGTGTTTTTCTTCTTGGCAATCTTATCAATTTCATCTATAAAGATTATGCCGTATTCGGCTCTTTCAACATCGTTGTCTGCGGCGGCTAAAAGCTTGGAAACCACGGATTCGATGTCGTCGCCGATATAGCCGGCCTCCGTCAGAGTTGTAGCGTCGGTTATAGCCAGCGGCACATCCAGAATCCGGGCCAGGGTTTTTACGAGATAGGTTTTACCGCAGCCGGTGGGGCCCAGCATCAGAATGTTGGACTTTTCGATTTCGATGTCCTCCGGGTCTTCCTGAAGACTTTCAGCCACCCGCTTATAATGGTTATAAACAGCGACGGATACGATTTTTTTTGCCTGCTCCTGGCCTATGACATATTCATCCAGCTGTTCCTTGATTTTATGCGGAAGGGGAATTTTTTTGAAATCAAATTCCTTTTTCATATCCTCCCTGGAGGATTTTTTTACCTTCTGCCTGCCGGGCATAAAACCACTGAAGTCTCCGAAATTAAAGATCGGAAACCCGAAAACACCCTGCCTCGGCGGAGGAGAATCTTTTTCGGAAGGTTCCTGCGGAGCCTCAGTGCTTTTTTCGGCGGCGGTCTCATCCCGGGAAGCAGTATCGTTTATGGGAATGTCTTCAAGCGTATCCTTGGGATCTGCCGGTGTTCCGGGAGAAACGGGGGGCATTCCTGAGGCGTGGGAGTAAAGGTTCCAGGCCTGGTTGAGATCGGAGGGCCCCATTTTGTCCAGCATTTCGTGAAGACAGTCGCCGCAGATATTAAGACCGCCCGGTATGGAAAACATTTTTCCGGCAGTCTCTTCGTTTCTGTGACAGATATTGCAGGTTTTGTTATCTGATTCGCTCATGGTTTATTATGATAACATAACACTCTCTTGTCGTCAAAAGAAAGGTATGATACAATATATAGCATGAATCGGATTCAGGTATTGTCGATGAGGTAATTTAAGGAGAAAGAAGTTGAAGGATAATACTATTTTTCGGGAAAAAAATCTGCAGCGTATTTCCTCCCCTGAACAGCTTAATGACTATATCCGTGTGTCCACACCGGCGCTCTGGATTCTGCTGGTGGCTATTACGCTACTTTTGATTGGGGCATTGGTCTGGGCTTCTTTCGGTACGCTGGATGTGCATACCTCCTCTGATACCGTGGAGACGGTTCACCCCATGGAGTTTGTTACCAACTGAACGGGGAGCGAAGTTGCCGTGAACAGAAAAATGGTACTGCCATAAAATGAGCGTCTTCGTATAAACATTCAACTAGATAAAATGCTGCTGAAGCAGCGGTTGAAAAAGGAGGATATGATTATGGTCAACGAATTAAACAAACTCAATGAAAATCAGCTTGAAGATGTAAGCGGCGGCAAACACGACGGCCCTACCCACGGCAGCTGCCCTGAGGGCGCCATCGAGATGAAGTGGAATCTGGATCATTTCCCCAGCGACAGGAAGGCAAAGCACGGCTGTCCGACCTGCGGAGGAAATTTAAGAGAACAGAAATTCTGGTTCCAGGACACCGAGAGGCTGCATAACGGCTATATTTGCGAGAGGGACGACAGTCACAGGTGGATTTACGGCGATCCTATCTGATGAGAGGCTCTGTTCGGAGAAAAGTTGGAAGAAAACAGTAAAAGTAAAAAGAAGCTGAAAAAACCGATTTCAAGCGGCGTTGCGAAGGTGCCGGTCATCATGCAGATGGAGGCACTTGAATGCGGCGCCGCTTCGCTTGCCATGATTTTGGCCTATTACGGGAAATGGGTTACCCTCGAGCAGGCCAGGACGGACTGCGGGGTATCCAGAGACGGTTCCAATGCCAAGAACATACTTATGGCGGCCAGGAACTATGGCCTCAGCGCGGCGGGATACCGTCTTGAGCCCGAGCAGCTCAGGGAGTTTGCCACTTTTCCCTGCATCATCCACTGGGAATTCGACCATTTTCTGGTTGTGGACGGATTCAAAAATAACAGGGTTTATCTCAATGATCCGGCAAGGGGAAGCTACAATATTTCGATGGAAGCCTTTGATGAAGGGTTTACCGGGATATGTCTGCAGTTTGAACCCACTGAAGAATTTGAGCCGGGAGGCAAACCGAAGAGCGTATTATCCTTTGCGAAAAAACGCCTTGTCGGGACAGGCGCCGCCATTGCTTTTGTGGTTCTTACATCTGTTATCTCGTCTCTTATTGACATCGTCAATACCGGTTTGTCCAGAGTATTTATGGATTTTATACTGCCGGGTAATAATCCGGGATGGCTTATGCCCTTTATTATCATAATGGGTGCTCTGGCGGCCATTCAGATATCGGTTTCCTGGGTAAGCGCAATATATTCCCTTAAAATTAACGGAAAGATGGCCGTGGTTTCCGGCAGTACGTATATGTGGAAGGTGCTCAGACTTCCGATGGAGTTTTTTTCCCAGAGGATGGCCGGTGACATTCAGGCGAGACAGGCTACCAATGAATCCATAGCGGACACTCTGGTGGGCACCCTGGCACCGCTCTTCCTGAATACCTGCATGATGGTGTTTTATTTTGTAGTCATGATCCGCTACAGCCCTGTTTTAACCGCGATAGGGCTTATTTCCGTGATAGCTGACTTCTTTGTCTCCAGGATTGTTTCTGCAAAGCGGGTTAATGTGACCAGAGTACTTATGCGGGATCAGGGAAAGCTTTCCGGAATGACGGTTTCGGGAATAGAGATGATCGAGACCATTAAGTCCAGCGGAGCGGAGAACGGCTTTTTTGAAAAGTGGTCAGGATATCAGGCCAGCGTCAATACGCAGAATATCCGATATTCGAAAATCAATCAGTATCTGGGCCTGATCCCTTCCTCGATATCCGCTGTTACGGACATGGTCATTCTGTTCTGCGGAGTCTATCTGTGCATGAGAGGGCATTTTACTCTTGGTATGGTAATGGCTTTTCAGACTTTTCTTTCCTCTTTCCTTGCTCCGGCCGGAATGTTGATTTCCGCCAGCCAGATGATTCAGGAGATGCGTACGAATATGGAACGCATCGAGGACGTTATGGAATACCCGGTTGCCATTGAGGGAGATAATACCGAGGTCAGGGAGGATGTTGAGTATGATAAGCTGTCTGGTCAGCTTTCCATGCGCAATGTGACTTTCGGTTATTCAAAACTGGCCCCTCCTCTTATCAAGGACTTTAATCTGGAGCTGAAGAAAGGAAGCAGCGTTGCCTTTGTAGGAGCTTCAGGCTGCGGAAAATCCACGCTTTCCAAGCTTATTTCCGGTCTGTATTCACCCTGGGAGGGCGAGATTCTCTTTGACGGGAAAAGCATTTCAGAGATAGACCGCAGTATTTTTACCGGCTCGGTGGCGGTTGTGGACCAGGATATAATACTGTTTGAGGACACGATTTCCAATAATATCCGTATGTGGGATTCATCCATTGAGGATTTTGAAGTTATACTGGCTTCCAGAGACGCGAACCTCCATGATGACATTATGCAGAGAGACGGAGGGTATCAATATAAGGTTATGGAGGGCGGAAAGGATTTTTCCGGCGGTCAGAGACAACGCATGGAAATAGCCAGGGTGCTGGCGCAGGATCCGACGCTTATTATTCTGGATGAAGCCACGAGCGCGCTGGACGCACAGACGGAATTTGAGGTAGTGAAAGCCATCCGGGACCGGGGAATAACCTGTATTGTTATTGCCCACAGGCTTTCGACCATAAGGGACTGCGATGAGATTCTTGTGATGGATCACGGGGATGTTGTAGAGCGCGGAACCCATGATGAACTTATAAAACGCGGCGGAAAATACACGGAACTGGTTACTTCGGAATGAGGATATACCCGTCGAAAGCCCAGAAAGGCTTTCGTCGGAGAGGAGGAGTGGCGGAGCGAGTGCGAGGATCGGCTTTAGCCGATCCGAACGGGAGCGAAGCAGGCGACGACGATGGGTTGGTTTGACGAACAGATTAAAAAAAGAAAACGGTCTGACTACGAAACCTTTGAGGAGTCGTTTGTCAAAATCGCGGGTTCTGTCACGGGCAGGGCGCTCTCCGGTCTTGCGGGGAGCAGCAGGCAGCGGGCTCTCGATGCAATAGGCGAGATCCTGGATTATTACCATGTGAAGGCCCGCGAGGTTCCGGACTCCATAGAGGATCTTAACGAACAGCTGGAATATCTCCTCCGCCCGTACGGAATCATGCGCAGAAGCGTAAACCTGGACGAGGACTGGTTCAGGGACGCCGGCGGCGCCATGCTGGGCAGCTTAAAGGAAGACAACAGCGTTGTGGCATTGATACCGAAAAAATACAACGGCTACACGTTTTACAACAGTAAAACCGGCAGAACAGAAAACGTCAACCGGGAAAGCTCCCGCCTGCTTAACAAAGAGGCAATTGCATTTTATAAGCCTTTTCCGTTAAAAAAGATCGGAATCGGCGGACTCTTTCGATATATTTTAGAGAATGTCAGACCGGCGGACGTGGTTCTTGTTGCAGTAATGGCCTTTGTCATAACCCTTGTGGGGATGATCACCCCCTGGCTCAACAAGTATCTGTTTTCGGATGTAATAGAATCCGGAAATTTAAGAATCCTGTTCGCAACTACGTTTTTCCTGCTGTGCTCTTCCCTGAGCGCAATGATATTCGGGATGCTGAGATCCTTTCTTTTTGAAAGGATAACCCTGTCACTGGACTTCTGCGTGGAGGCAGCCACCATGATGCGGGTGCTGTCCCTGCCGGCCTCGTTTTTCAAGGCGTACAGTGCAGGAGAAATATCCAGCCGGACAGGTTATGTAAGCTCGCTTTGTCAGATGCTGATCAATACTGTATTGTCGACCGGATTAACCTCGCTGTTTTCGCTGATGTATCTGACCCAGGTCTCTTTGTATGCGCCCTCACTTTTGATTCCGTCGGTAATAGTGACACTGACAACAGTCGTGATTTCTACTGTCACTACCTTTACCCAGATGAAGATCTCAAAAAAGTCCATGGAGACTAACTCGAAGCTGAGCGGCATGAGCTATGCGATGATAACGGGAATCCAGAAGATCAGGCTTGCCGGGGCTGAATACCGGGGATTTTCGAGATGGGGCCGTCTTTATGCGGAAGCGAGCAGTTATTCCTACAATCCGCCAATGCTTTTAAAGATCAGTTCTGTAATCACAACGGCTATAGGGCTGATCGGAACAATAGTTATTTATTACACGGCGGTGATAAACGGGGTTTCCCTTTCTGAATACTATGCTTTCAACGCGGCTTACGGTATGGTCAGCGGAGCATTTACTTCTCTTGCGGGCATTGTATTTACAATTGCGCAGATAAAGCCGGTGCTGGAAATGGCAAAGCCGATTCTGGACGCCGAGCCTGAGATTTCCGAGGAGAAGCATGTGGTTACGGAGCTTCACGGCGGGATAGAGGTAAATCACGTATCCTTCCGTTATAACGAAAACATGCCTCTTATTTTGGATGACTTTTCTCTTAAAATCAAGCCGGGGCAGTATGTGGCCGTGGTCGGAAAAACCGGCTGCGGAAAGTCAACCCTGATGAGGATTCTGCTGGGCTTTGAGACTCCGCAGAAAGGTTCGGTGTATTTTGATAACAAAGATATCGCCTCTCTTGATCTTAAGTCATTGCGACGTAAGATCGGAACGGTGATGCAGAACGGAAAGCTTTTTTCAGGGGATATATATTCCAATATTGTGATCTCCGCCCCATGGCTTTCGGTAACTGACGCATGGGAAGCCGCCGAAAATGCCGGAATTGCGAATGACATTCACGATATGCCGATGGGAATGTATACTCTTATCAGTGAAGGTCAGGGAGGGATTTCCGGGGGACAGCGGCAACGTATTATGATTGCCCGTGCTATTGCCCCGAAGCCCCGGATACTGATGTTTGATGAAGCTACCAGCGCTTTGGATAATCTGACACAGAAAAAGGTTTCTGATTCTCTGGACAGCCTTAAATGCACCAGAATAGTGATTGCCCACCGGCTTTCCACAATACGGCACTGTGACAGGATCATTGTTCTGGAGGGCGGGAAAATAATTGAAGACGGCACGTACGAGGAGCTGATCGCAAGAAAAGGCTTTTTCAGTGAACTGGTCAGGCGGCAGCGGCTTGATACGAATGAGGCCGAAAATTAAAGTCCCGGACAGAAGTTTTAAAGAATTGCTGCCATAGAGAGGTGTTGGTTCGTATCAACATGCAGAACAGGAAAAAACATGAATACAGAAGAAATCTATCTTGTCTATCGGGATAAGGTCAGATCGTACATCCGCGCGAGGGTCAGCAATAATGAGGACGCTGAGGATATTTGTTCCGATGTGTTTTTAAAGGTTCAGAAGCATTTCGGTGAATATGACGCTGACAAAGGGGCGGTATCCACCTGGATTTACGCGATGACACGGAATACGGTAATAGATTATTACCGTACCAGGAAGACCTACGAAGAGGTTCCGGAGGAGCTTCCCGTAGAAACGGATCTGGGAGAGGAGCTATACCGGCAGGAGACTCTTCAGGAATTGGCGGATGCCATCGATAACCTGACAGAGGAAGAGCGGGATGTGGTGGTGCTTCATTATTATCACGAACTGACACTTCAGGAGATAGCCCTGAAAATGCATCTGTCATACGGGCAGACAAAGCTTCGGCACAACAGTGCACTTCAGAAACTGGGCAGATCCATGGGGGCAGGAAAAGGCAAAGGCGGATTTCATATTCTGTGATTCATAACCACAGGCTGCATGCAGCAGAAAGCAGGGATCGTAATGGTAGAACGGTTAAGAAATCTTTTCGATTTTCAGCGGTTTGAAAGGAATCCGGGATTGCAGAGGCATATTTCCGCCGTTGAGAAGAAGTATAAGGTCGGCGATATACTTTCTGATGATGCTCTGGAGATGGTCAGTGCCGGAAAGTGTGAGTTTAATATTATAAACAAGCCGGATGATAATAAGGAAGAATGAATTTGACGGAAAGTTTCGGCAGAAAGGAATAATATGCAGACCGACAAAACATTTGTCAGCAGTAGCGGAACCGGCGTAGAAAAGGCTTTGGCCCAGAGTGGGCTTTTCAGTCGCACGGAGGGGCTGGCCCGAAAGGATGCAATGCATTTGAGACTTCTTTCGGAGGAAACCATGGGTATGGTCCGTTCCATTACGGAGGAATTTAATGCCATGTTCTGGATTCAGGGCGACAGAAAAAGCGCGAATGTTTTTCTGGAGGCGAGGGCTGACATGAACAGGGCGCAGCGGCGGAAGCTCATAGCGTTGTCCACCAACGGACGTAATATGGCTGTTCGGGGTGTGATGGGAAAAATACGGGAAATTGTGGAAACAGGGATTTCAGACTATGAATTGGTGAACTCTCTGCAGACAGATTACGGCACCGGTACGCTGATGTATGGTTCGATGGGTGGAAACGCGGCGGATGCCATGTCCCAGGCGGTTTTTTCCTGGTCTCTGCAGCGCTACAGGGACAATATAAAAAACGAAGAAGAAGAGCTGGCAAAAGTGGCGGTCGATGAGCTGGAAAAATCCATTGTGGCAAATCTCGCCGATGATATTAAGGTCGGCATCCAGAAGGACAGGGTAGAGCTTTCGCTGGCAATAACATTTTCCGGAACATAGTGTGTAATGCTTTTTAATTCACTGGATTTTCTGATATTTCTTCCTGCAGCGTTTTGTATATATTGGGCGTCGCCTGTAAAGATTCGGGCGTACGTCCTTCTTGCGTTAAGCTATTATTTTTATTTTAATTTGAGCGGCGCCTTTACGCTGATTCTTATTTGCGTTACGGCTCTTACCTGGGGAGCTTCCTTTCTGATTTCCGGAGCGGAATCCCCAAAGCTTAAGAAGGGTATCCTGGCGGCTGCCCTGTGTCTGTCCTTAAGCTTTCTCCTCTTTTTCAAGTATTTCAACTTTTTTTCGGAAGCCATAGCCGACGCCCTGAATTTTACGGGAATGAAAGTCCAGCCATTGACGCTGGCGCTTTTTCTGCCTGCCGGTATTTCCTTTTATACTTTTCAGGCAGTCGGATATCTTATCGATGTGGCTAAGGGAAAGATTCCGCCGGAAAAAAATCCGGCGATATACGCGCTCTTCGTTTCTTTCTTCCCACAGGTTCTGAGCGGTCCCATCGGACGCGCTGATTCCCTGCTCCCTCAGCTGAAAAGTCATAAAGCTCTGGATACCGAAGGCGCCTCCTACGGGCTCAGACTCATGCTTCTGGGATTCTTTAAAAAGCTGATAGTGGCCGATGCTCTCGGAAGATATGTGGACATCATTTTTCAGGATGTATATTCTTATTTCGGACTCACCTTTATTGCTGCCGCGATAATGTATACATTTCAGATTTACTGCGATTTTTCCGGATATTCCGAGATTGCGCTAGGCACTGCAAGGCTTTTTAATATAGAGCTTATGACTAATTTCCGCTCTCCTTATTGCTCCAGATCAATAAGGGAATTCTGGTCCCGGTGGCATATTTCCCTTTCCACCTGGTTTCGGGATTATGTCTATATTCCTCTCGGAGGAAGCCGTGTCGCGGTATGGAGAACAAATCTTAACCTCCTGATTACCTTTCTTGTTAGCGGACTCTGGCACGGGGCAAGCTGGACATTCATCTTCTGGGGCGGTCTCCACGGTATCTTTCAGATTACGGAAAACGCCATCGGACGGATCAGGGGACCGGAAAAACAAAGAGATAAAAAAGAAGAAAAGTGGAACCTCATCGGTGTTGCGAAGTGGCTCCTGACCCTGGTGCTGGTTTCGATAGCCTGGATTTTTTTCAGGGCCAATTCTCTTCCTGATGCTCTGTATGTGGTGACCCATCTCCACAACGGAGTTGTGCTTCATTTTGCCAACGCATGGAAGAAAATGATGGTTGACATGACCTTAACTCCCTTCGGAATTGTCAAGCTTCTGACAGCACTTGTTGCCATTATGGTTTACGATTTTTTCTCGCTGAAGAGGGATCTTTTAAAGAAACTGGGGACTCTGAAGCTTCCGATCCGCTGGGCTGTCTATACGGCCTTTACCGTGCTTATTATCGTCGTCCGGCTGCATAACGCAGGCGGAAGGCAGACTTTTATCTATTTTAATTTCTGATTAGAGGAAATATCGAATGAAGCTGTTTCTGAAAAAATGTCTGTTATTTTTTCTGATCCTGGGGCTTATATTCGTGCCGCCCGCGATGCTCTTTGATCCCTATAATATCTTTCACTGGGAGCATATTCGGAATAACGGGGTGGAGCCGAATAAAGCTTATGTGAAGATGAAGAATGTGCTGAAAAATCCGGATCGTTTTGATTCGTTCCTCTTCGGTTCTTCCCGAATGGGCTTTTTTGACGTGGAGAAAATGGATGACGGGACATATTATGATATGGCTTATTCGGAAGGGCTTCCCGCGGAACACCTGGATAATCTGAAGGTGATGATTTCCCGCGGTATAATTCCGAAAAATGTGACCATCGGTCTGGACGATATTTCCTATTTTGTGGAACCTTCGATGCATAAAACCCAGCTGTTCCGAAGCCCTTATCCCTGGGGACGGTCTTTAAAAGAGCAGGGGGAATTTTATTTAAAGTATTTTGATCTTATTACTATCGCCCAGTCAGCAGAGGTGGTGTTCGAACATGATGATGTGGATCCGGGATACGGGGAGAGATTATTGCGCACCGGCACCGAAAATCTGGAGATCATTTCCGAATTCAATTATGAGGACCTGGACGCCACCTGGTGTGATTATTATGAGCCCAGAGAAAAGGTACTTGATGAAATCCGTGAACTCAAGGCGCTGTGCGGGGAATATGGCATAAACTTAAGGTTTTTCACGAATCCGATTAACGGCTATACCTACGCAAAGGATATCGCGAACGGATATTTGGTGTTTCTGGAAGAACTTTCAGAAGTAACCGATTATTACAACTTCAGCGGTTTTAACGATATTACTCTTAATAATGCCCTGTATTATGAAACCAGCCATTTCACGCCGGAGGTTGCCGATATGGTGATTGACCGGATTTATCACGACCGGGAGGACGGCCGGCTGCTTTCTCAGGGTTTTGGATATTATGTAACCCATGATAATGTGGGAGACCTTCTGGATATACTGAAGGCGCAGGCGGTGAACTTCGATCTGCCGGTAAATACATATCCCGACGTCACGTCTCCGTGAGCGTTTCCAACGAAATGTAGTAATTTTTGGTTTACAAAACACAAAATGTATGATATTATTGCCGGGATAGGTTACATAATCTATTGAAATAAATGGTTTACAAATAATTCAAGAAGACGATTCGGGAGAAGGAAATGGGAAAGGGAAAGCGAATCAGGAAGTTATTATCTATTCTGTTAGCAATCAGCTTATGCTTCGGGGGAGCGGGAACGGCATTCGGCGAACCGGTCGATCCTGCACCGGCGGAGAACGGCGAAGTCTTCGAGGAGACAGTCAGCCCTGATGAAGCGTTGGAAAACGAGGTGCCTTCCGAAGTAAATTTACCCCAGACCGGGGAGCCGGGAGAAGGGGCTGAAGGGTCGCAAACCGTTTCAGACGGGGAAGCACCGCAAACCGTTTCAGACGGGGAAGCGCCGAAAACCGTTTCAGACGGGGAAGCACCGGTAACCGTATCAGGAGGGGAAGCACCGGGTAGTGTTTCGGGAGAAGAAGTTCCGGAAACTGTTTCGGGAGAAGAGGTTCTTCAGGAAACGGTTTCAGAGACGTCTGTTCCTTCGGAAAATGCCGCGGAAATCCTGAGCGCGAACGAAGCAGAGACACTTTCGGGAAATGTATTTTACGTATCGGTGAGCTTTGATGCACCGGCTGAGGAGCTTCTGACGGTTTCCTGCGACGGATCGGAACGGGCGGTTCCGGAGGTCCGAAATGTCAGATTCTATCCTGCAGATGCAGTTGAAAAGTACGGCTACAAAATTTATTACAGCTATACGGCAAGCGGAAATACCGTTTCAGGTCAGAATGTGCCGAAGTTCCGGGAACCCGGGGAATATCTGATATCAGTGAACGCTCTCAGTTCCAACGGCACGGCGGCAAAAATAAGTTCCAACGACGCTACGAACGGAAGAGAGTATAAGGAATTTGTCTTTAAGATTACCGCAGCGGCGGCCGAGTCTCCGGCGGAGGAGCCGTTAAGCAGAAACTCGCTGGCTTCGCCGAAGAGCCTGAAGGCCACGATTAATTCCAATTTTTCCGTAAAGCTGAGATGGAAGGGTGTTACCAGCTATACCTCCGGGGGTTCCAGCAAGGGGGTTAAAACCGGATATCTTGTTTACAGATATGACAGGAACGGTGTCTGGAAGAAGCTTACCGGGGAGCCCGTTACGTCCAAATCTTTCACAGATGCTACAACAAATGCGGATAACGCGGGATTTATTTACAGAGTGGCGGCCTACGGCTATGATTCATCGCGGAAGGAGGGCGCCGGCGAATTCGCGTATATCATGTGTACACCCACGGCAATCGCGGCAAGCTCCTTCGGAGATTACGAGGGCTTTGAATTTGAATTTATCAATGTGGGCGCAACCTCCTACACGATTGATTCCTATACAAATAAAAAGAATATCAAAACCCAGGTTGTATCAGCGGATTCACTGAAATCGGTTATTGTGAAGGACAGCCAGGACAGTCTGATCTTTACGGACAGGAGCTTAAGCGGTAACGAAAACAGGAAGCTTAAAATGAATTACCGTGTTAAGGCAAACGAAGTCCTGCTTTATGATGACGGGAAACAGATAACTGTTCCCGCGACGGGCTATTCGTCGGTTGTGGGCGCGAAGCTTCAGGCTGCGGCACCGCTGCTTACGTCGATTTCGTCACCCGATTATATGAGTGTAGACCTGAGCTTCAGTGAAAATTCCGCGGTTTCGGAAAGTGACAAGAACGACTCCTATGTGATTTACAGATCCACTAATCGCGGAAAGAGCTACAAAAAGGTGGTCACGATCAAGGCTAAGCAGATAGCTTCTCTTTTGAGTAAAGGTACCCTTACCTATGCTTCCGGAACATATACATACCATTTCACAAATGTGGCGCCGGAAGCGACCTATTACTACAAGCTTCAGGTTGTGGACAACAAGATAGGCAGTGCTCTGAGCAAACCGCTTAACATTACGCCGCATCTGACGGATGTTACGGCCATACGCTATATTCCCAAAACTACCAAATCCTCTGTGGTTTCGGTAAATACGGTAGAGGGCGCAAAGGCATACATGGTCTATTATGTCCGGATAGACAACGGATCTTCACCGGATGCTGCTGCTCTCAGAAAGAAGTTCAAAGGGAACGGAGTCAAGAAAAAGAAGGTCAGTGTCAAAAATAATTCGGGAACTTCGGTACAGCTGAGTGTGACGGGGCTCAAAAACGGCTATACCTATGCATTTTATGTGGATCCCATCAGGACGAACGAAAGGAAGTCACTGGATATCAATCCGGAGAAGGTGGTGTTCGCTACGGGAACGGTTATGCCCGGTGCCCCCACTGTGAAATCCGGGGTGACTTCGCTTAAGAAAATTTACTTTACATTCTCAAAGGTCGGAGGAGCGACAGGGTATTACGTGGAATACAGTACCGATCCGAACTTCAAGACCGGAGAGGGGAGCTACAAATACGTTGACAAGAAGAATTATTCTTCGATTTACAATAAGCGGAAGGTGAGTATAGATGTGGATCCGGGCATTACTTATTATTTCCGGGTTACACCTTACCTTTCCTCAAAAAACAACAAATCTTATGACGGCTACGGTTATGGAACCAGGGGTGTAACGAGTGATGTGGTCGATGAATTCGGCCGTCCTTACGCGGTCAAGAATCTGAAGGCCGTATATTACAGCGGTATAAGCGCCAACGCGAAGCTTACCTGGGAAAACAACAGCAAGAATAAAGGAACCAAGATTTCCGGCTATATGGTGGAGCGATCGCTTTACAGTTACAGTACCTCGACGAAAAAGTACGACAAGCTTATCAACACAACGGTACTGGTGGGCTTAAAGGACGGGAAGACCAAGACTGAGTATAAGGACAGCACTCAGAATCAGATCCCCTTCGATACCATGGCGATTTATACCGTTTATCCGGTTTATAAGTCAGACAGGACTAATGCCGGGGATGGCGGCTATGTCAAGGGCGTGGGAAAAGAGGTGAAATATATGAATATTACCTCGATGAAGTTCTCCAGCTCAAAATATAAGGTTAAAACCGGGGAAAGCACGGCTACATCCCTGAAATTAAATCCTTCCAAGTTTGTTACCAATAAAGAGGTGGAATACGAGCTGCACAGTGATGATTATACCGACAGTCAGATTAAGAAGTATGTCAAGGTTAATTCCTCAGGAAAGCTTACCGGAATCAAGGAGTATTCCTCAAAGCACGGAATTTACCTCTATGCTTATTCCAAAAACGACAGATCCATTTACTGCAGCACAAAGGTTATCGTAAATAAGGGGGATTCCAAAAAATCCGAAGAACCTTCGGACGGAAAAGACCTTGTGGTATGTATTGATCCGGGACACGGAGGATCGGACGCCGGGGCTACAGCCGGCGGTGTGAAGGAGAAGGACCTCAATCTTGAATATGCGAAGAAGATAGGAGGATACCTTGAGGACTACGGCGCAAAGGTATATTACACAAGAACTTCGGATACCTATGTCGGACTGACGGACCGGACTGATTACGCAAAGAGCAAGGGATGCAACCTGTTTATAAGTATTCATATGAACAGCGGAAGCTCTTCCGCCAGCGGAACTGAGGTCTACTATTCCATCACAAGCTATGGAAGACCTACGCTGGCAGCGAATATTTCCAAGGCGGTCTCCGGTGAGCTGGGAATCGGAAACCGCGGAGCGAAGGTCCGGCAGGGAGACAACGGAGACTACTATTCGGTCATAAGAACCTCTGCGGCCAAGGGAATACCCGGACTTATCGTCGAGCACGGATTTATTACGAACGATACCGACAGAGCCCGTCTTACAGATTCCGGACGTATGAAGGATGCAGCCAAGGCAGAAGCCAAAGCCATCGTGAACTACTGGAAAAAATAATGCAGTGCCGTTAACAGGAGAAAAGCCATGAAGAAAAAAATTACAGTCGGAGTGATCATCGCTCTGGTGATTGCCTTTGCGGTGGTGCGGTTCTCCTGCGGAGGGAATAAAAAAGACGGACAGCAGGATGCCGAAGAAGAAATAATCGACGGCGAAGCCGGAGAAGATGAACAGGAGGATAGCGCGGCAGCACCGGAAGAAGCCGGTGACGGCGGAGAAACGGAAGAGGACGAGGAAGAACTCCCGATGCTGACGGAAGAGGAGGCAACCGTACTCGTTGAAGAAAAACTCGAAGGAATAAAATGCGAGGCCGTATTCAACGATGAAGCGGAGATTGACGGAAAGATCTACTATACTTACACGGTACTGGACGAAAACGGGGAAGAAATCGATCAGATGCTTGCTGTGTCAGGTTTTTCCGGGGAGGTGTCCGTCTACGACATTTTAAAAAATACAGTTTCCGACTATTCCGGGTTTGTATATTTTGATGCCGAAAAAGATGTTCCGGTGAATTGGGAGGGGAGCTTTACAAACGGGAAGCTCAAGTGTATATTGGAACCGTCATCGGAAAATATGTTCGAGTTTACCCTCTCCGGCGGAAAGGAATTTGTCGGAGTGGCCGCAGCGGAAGGAAGAGTGGCGGAGTATTCGGATGACAGCCTCGGGCTTAAATTTACCATGGACGGGAAAAAGCTGACAATTGAAGACATATCCGGAAAAAGCGGATATGCGGGAACATATGCGAAAGGAGAAAACAAATGAGTTTTTTTAAGAAACTGGCCGCCCTGATGCTTTCGGCCCTGGTTTTTGCGGGGAGCTTTGCACCGGTTCAGGCTTTTGCCGCTCCGGCTCCGTCCGGGTTTAAGGGGGTCTGGATTTCCTATCTGGATATTCAGGCTCGTTTAAAGGGACAGCCTCAGGAAAATTTTGACTCGATCTTCGGCGCTATGTGTGACAAGGCGGCGGCTCAGGGTTGCAATGCCCTGGTTGTGCATGTCCGCTCACACAATGATGCCATTTATCCTTCAGGGATATATCCCTGGAGCACGGTGATGCTTAACGGAAATCCGGGCTTTGATCCCCTTGCGGATATGGTTTCGATAGCGCATGGAAAAGGGCTGCAGTTCCATGCCTGGATAAATCCCTACGGTTACAGGAACGGTGTCATTGCAGGGAATCCGGCGCTGGCCACAAATGAGAATGTTGTTGCCGGAGTGCAGGAAATTATTGCGAATTATCCGGTGGACGGAATTCATTTTGATGATTATTTCCCTCCTCTCGGTGCGGCGGTTATGAATCAGATGGTTTCCTCCGTACACGGCGTGTGTGAGGCTTCCGGAAAAGTATTCGGTATTTCTCCTCAGGGTAATATAGATAATAACCGTGCCATGGGAGCTGACATTGATACCTGGCTTTCCAACCCGGGATATGTGGACTATTTATGCCCGCAGATTTACTGGACAGATCATTATGGAGCCGCAGGTAATGTTGCCATGTATTCCACAAGGCTTGCAGCCTGGAAAGCTCTTGATAAGGCAGGAATCCCGCTTTATGTAGGTCTCGCGGCGTACAGAGCGGGCTCACCCATTGCCTCCGATCCGGGCTGGGGGCTTTCAAACACAAACCTTGCGACACAGGTTGACCAGGCACGTGCAAACGGCTACAGCGGATATATCATCTACAGCTACAGTTCGCTGGAAAGTCCTCTTGCGGCGTCGGAGCTTGCGGGATTGGCTTCCAGGGGATGAAATAGTATTAATAATAATATCGGTTGGACAACGGAGTCTGCGGGGCTTTTCCCGCAGACTTTATTGTGCTATACTATTAAAACATCGTCCGTAATTGTATGATCATGTGATTGACTGTTTGCAGGCGGGGTGAAAAGGAAAGATACCATGGGAAAGAAAACGATTATCACCAGGGAACATCCGCTTATCCTGGCAAGCGCTTCACCGAGACGGGCGGAACTTCTGGAATGCGCTGATATTCCGTTTGTGGTCAGATCGGCGGATGTCGAAGAGGTTTCTTCGGCCGACGATCCTGCAGAATATGCTGAGGAAATTTCCCGTATAAAGGCAGAGGCCGTGGCGGAAAGAATCTACTGTGATGAGGGAGAGGAGACGGTGGTTCTGGGCGCCGATACAGTTGTCGCCGTACAGGATAAAATCCTCGGAAAACCCAAGGATGAAAACGAAGCGTTTGAGATGCTGAAGAAAATCCAGGGGGGAACACACAAGGTCATTACGGGTGTGACAATCTGTGTATGCGCCCCGGATGGAGTTAAAAGCCGAAGTTTTTATGAGACGACGGCTGTAAGTGTTTATCCCGTTTCGGATGAGCAGATAAAAAAATATGTCGTTACAGGAGAGCCGATGGACAAAGCCGGAGCATATGCCATTCAGGGTCTGTTTTCCCGATATATCCGCCATATCAGGGGTGATTACAGCAATGTGGTGGGGCTGCCCATTGGCCGTGTATTTAAGGAACTGAAAAATCTTGGGTTGGAAAATCTCAACACATATGAATGAGGGTGTCTCAGAGAAGACACGGAAAGGAACATCATGAAACAAAGAGTAATTGCCGTAGTTTTAACCTGTTTGCTTGTACTTTTGATGGTCTCCGGCTGTACCGGCACCACAACCGGCTTTGCCCCCGCAGGCAGCAGCGAGAACAAAAAACTGGTTGTCGGGACAAACGCGGAGTTTCCGCCGTTTGAATACATTGACGATAATGGAAAGCCTGACGGGTTTGATATGGCTCTGATTAAGGCTATTGGGGAAAAGATGGGCAAAGAGGTGGATATTCAGAATATGGAATTCGATTCCCTTGTATCCTCCATCGGTACGAAGATTGATCTTGCGATTGCCGGAATGACAGTTACGGAAGAGAGGCAGAATACGGTAGACTTTTCCGATCCTTATTATACTGCCGTGCAATATGTGATACTGCCGGCGGATTCCGAAATCGCAACCTATGAAGATCTGAGCGGTAAGGCCATAGGTGTGCAGCTTGGCACCACCGGCGATTTTGACGCTTCTGACATTGAGGAGGCGGACTCCTCGACCAAAGTCAGCAGATACAACAAAGGCGTGGATGCCGTAAATGATCTTCTGAACGGGAAGGTCGATTGCGTGATCATTGATAAGAATCCCGCTGAAACTTTTGTTTCCAAACATGCGGAAGAGCTCGTTGCCGTGGACGGCTCCCAGTTCGGCTTTGAGGAAGAGTCATATGCCATCGCCATGCCGAAGGGGGATAAAGAGCTGGTGGATGCCGTAAACAAAGCTCTCCAGGAGATAAAGTCAGAGGGAACCTTTGACAAGCTGGTTGAGGAATATATCGGTAACTAAGAAGATATGGGAGAACTGGAACAAAAATTTGCGGCGGCCTTTCTGACGGAAGGCCGCTGGATTCTTTATTTCAAAGGATTGGGGGTAACGCTTGGAATAGCTGTTCTGGCGGCGATCCTCGGTGTTATTTTCGGTACCGTCCTGGGCATCATGAAGCTTTCATTCCGGGAAGACGGGAAGAAAACCCTTTGGAATATTCTTGCGACGGCATATGTCGACGTGATCCGCGGCACTCCCAGTGTATTGCAGCTTCTTATTATGTGGTTCATAGTATTTGCCACCTGGAACAACGGTGTTGCCGTGGCATCAATTTCTTTCGGGCTGAATTCCGCGGCATACGTTTCCGAAATCGTCAGGGGCGGAATTTTGGCGGTGGATGTGGGGCAGATGGAAGCGGGGCGTTCTCTCGGACTTTCAAAAGCCATGACGATGCGCTATATAATATTGCCTCAGGCTTTGAAAAATATGGTGCCGCCTCTGGGGAATGAATTTATCACTCTGCTGAAGGAAACCGCTATAGTCGGTTATGTGAGTCTTACGGACCTGACAAGGGCTGCAAACCAGATTGCTTCGAGAACTTATGAGGCATTTATGCCTTTAATCGGTACCGCTGTCATTTATTTTGTCGTAATTAAGATTCTTACGCTTCTGCTTGGCGTCCTGGAAAGGAGGCTCAGAGAAAGTGATCAGCGTTAAGGGACTTGTAAAGGATTTTGACAACGGGAAGCACCGTCCGCCGGTCCATGTGCTTAAGGGAATAGACTATGAGATTTCCGCCGGGGAAAAAATAGTCATTATCGGGCCCTCCGGCTCGGGGAAGAGTACGTTTCTGCGATGCCTCAATCTTCTGGAGAGGCCCACCGCGGGACAGATTTTTTTCGACGGAGAGGAAATAACCGCTTCGGGGGTGGAGATTGACCGGATCAGAACGCGCATGGGTATGGTCTTTCAGAATTTCAATCTCTTTGTCAACCTGAATATTATGGATAATCTGACACTGGCTCCGGTGAAGCTCGGACTGCTCTCAAAAGAGGAGGCCGCTGAACGGGCGAGAGCGCTTTTAAAGCGGGTGAACCTTCTGGACAAGGCTGATGTATATCCCTCCTCGCTTTCCGGAGGGCAAAAACAGAGGATTGCAATCGTCCGCTCCCTTTGTATGAAGCCGGAGGTCATGCTGTTCGATGAGCCGACAAGCGCTCTGGATCCTGAAATGGTCGGGGAAGTTTTGGATGTAATGAAGCGTCTGGCGGAGGATGGCATGACGATGGTTGTAGTGACACATGAGATGGGATTCGCCAGAGAGGTGGGCACAAAGGTGTTATTCATGGATGAGGGCAAAATTATTGAGGAAAATACCCCCGAAGGATTATTTGATAACCCCCAGGCACCTCGGCTGCAGGATTTTTTGTCAAAGGTGCTCTGACAGGGGCTTCTGAAAGGTTCGGCATGGAAGAGAACAGTAAAGAAACGTCTGTTATTGAAAAGGATACGCAGATAGCTGCAGAAGAGGAGACCGGAGAAACAGAAAGCGGGCCGGGAGAAGATGCCGGGCAAGATGCAGACCGGGAAAAGACACAGGGGAGAAGCAGGTTTGTTTACGGCATCCGTATAGCCTGCGGAGCCTATCTGGTGTATCTGTCCTGGAATCTGATTAAGGATATCGGAACGGCAGAAGGCTGGCACCGGGCTGTTGTGATTATCGCGGCAGGGCTTTTTACTCTTGCGGGAGCGGGGCTGGTTATCGTTTCTGCCCGCCGGCTTATTGAGGAAGGCCGGAAGTAAGGCTGCCCTTAAAGATCTCCGGATATTTTTCAAGCAGTTCGCCGGTATAGCGTTCGGCGCCCCGGCGGTTGAGATGGTTGTTATCGCCGAAGGCATTTTTGGGATAGACAGGCACATCGTGCACTACCGTGCATGAAGGGTGCCTGTTTTCTGTTTCGGAAAGCCAGGCCTCAAAGCCTTCATAAAAATCAGAGGTTATGTGCTCGTGAGAAAAGGGATTTACGGGAGCCTGCTCGATTATCACTTCCGTGCCCGCTTCCTCAAGAGAATTAAGGAGCCGTTCAAAGTATTTCACCACAAGCTCTGAGGAATCAAAGGTTTCGTGATGAACCTCATAGTTCTCCAGGTTGTTTTCCTCGTCAGTGCCAAAGGAGCGAAACCCTTTTTCCTGCCTGATTTTCTGAAAAACGGCCGTGTTTTCGTCTGTGTTTCCGCCTGAGGGGGCATCCAGAATTTCCGCCATATATTTATTCGGGAGACGGAGTCTGAAGGAAAGACTGTCGGTGAACCACCCTTTATGCAGTATGGCATCTTCTTTTGCGGACTTAAAAGCGTTCAAGGTAAGTCCGGCCTCCTCCCAAAAAGAGAGATAGTGATAATAGAGTGTCTGTGAATAATTATCTATATCGCAGAAATGATAGGGAGCGAATATCAGGATGGCGTAAGACGGCGGGTCGTTTGCTTTCAGGTAGTTCTGAAAGGCATAGTACATTTCAATGGCTGTAGTTCCGCCTATGGCCATGTTGTAGACATCATTTCCCAGGAGTTCCGGCAGAACGGAGGATTTGGCTCTGGAATCTCCGATAATGAGGACCGAATAATCGTTTGAATCTGTCCGGACAAAGCTTTTTTCCTCCGCCCACATCGGATATTCCGGTGAGTGGTAGCGCATGGGGAAAATGGCGGCATAGAAAACAGCCCCCAGGAGAGGAATCGAAAGCAGGATAAAGTTTCGTAAAAGCTTCAGAAAATCTTTTTTCATCAGGTCAGAACCGGAAATAAATAAAGCTTGCAGCACCTATCTGGGTGCTGAACAGTATCATGACAACGGCGGTATAATAAAATCCCCAGCGAATGGGGGCTTTTTTTTCCATAAGCCAGCTTATCTTATCGCCCCGGAGTTCATTTATGAGATCCGCGGCGAAAAGAATAAGGAGGGCGAAAAGAAGAAGGAAGAGGTTGACTTTGCCAAGCCCGAGAGAAAAAGGAGACAGGGCAAAAACGTCTGAAAGCCTGAACCCGAAGAAAATTTTTCCAAGGATTTCGCCCGCAGCTTTAAGAGAAGGTGCACGGAAAAAAACAAGAGCAAAAACAAAAAGGGAGAAAGTGATCAAAGTCCTGAAAAAACGGTGAAGTACACCGGTAAATCTGTTATGAACCGGAATGGAGGATAAAAGACTGGAGCGAAGGGGAGCGGAAAGCTCTCCCAGAACCATGAAGAGTCCGGAAAGAAGTCCCCAGATGACAAAGGTCCAGGAGGCGCCGTGCCAGAGACCGGATATGGCAAATACAATAAGAATATTAATATATTTGCGTGCCCTGCCCTTTCTGGAACCGCCCAGAGGGATATACAGATAGTCCGTGAACCATTTCATAAGTGTCATATGCCATCTGCGCCACAGCTCTGAGCTCTTTTCGGCAAAGAAGGGCTGGCGGAAGTTTTCCGGAAGAGAAAAGCCCATTACCTTCGCGGCTCCCAGAGCAAGCTCCGAATATCCGGCAAAGTCGCAGTAGATCTGAAAAGCGTACAGCACCATACCCAGGGCGAGGCCATAACCGTTAACATCCCCGTAGTGATCGAAGATCCGCGTTGTGACAAGGTCAAGCCTCGCAACGATGACCAGCTTCATAAAATATCCGAAAAGCATGCGCAGAAGTCCGTACCTGATGCGCTCATAATCGAAACGGTGCTCCTCTTCAAACTGAGGCAGCATTTCCCCTGCCCTTGTTATGGGGCCTGAAAGGAGACAGGGAAAGAAGGAAAGAAAGAGGGCAAGCCGAAGCAGTCTTTTTTCAGGAGCGAGGCTTCCCCGGTAAACATCGATAAGATATCCCGTGGCCTGGAAGAGATAGAAGGAAATACCCACCGGAAGAAGGAGCCGGAAGGGGGGAGAAACGCCGATAATTGAACAGGCAAAGGCAAAGTATTTGAAGAAAAAAAGGGCTCCGATATTGGCGGTGATTCCCAGGCAGAGGATGGCTGTTCTACCCTTCCCTTTCCTGCCGTGCATTACGAGACAGACCGCCCAGGTTACAAGGGTTGCGCCAATAAGCACCGGAAGAAATGCGGGAGAGGCACACACATAGAAATAATATCCGGCCAGGAGAAGCCAGATATTTTTAAACTTTTTCGGAAAAATAAAGAAACCAGCCGTCACAACAGGAAAAAACAGGACGAACTGTACGGAATTAAAAAGCATGAGGCTATTCTACCCTACCCCTTATACTCTGTCAAACCATCGCAAAAGTTTGAATTTTTCTTCTGTCCGTTGTATCATATGAAATCAGAAAAATACCTGTTTGAAAGAAGGAATTATGTCCAAAGGAGCTGTCAGGGAGATACTTGAGTGGATCGGCGTCATCGTATTTGCCATTCTGATCTCTCTTCTTATTAACCATTTTCTGATTGTGAACGCCACGGTGCCGACGCAGTCCATGGAACCCACAATTATGGCCCATAACAGGATTATAGGTTCAAGACTGTCGTATTTAAGTGTCGGGCCCAGCCGGGGTGATATTGTGATATTCCGTTATCCGGATAATGAAAAAATATTGTATATAAAGAGGGTTATCGGAATGCCGGGAGATACGGTGGAGATTTCCGGCGGAAATGTTTTTATTAACGGTGAAGCTCTGGACGAACCCTATCTTACGGTAGAAACCGAGGGAAATTTCGGCCCGTATCAGGTGCCGGAGGATCATTACTTTATGATGGGAGACAACCGGAATAATTCTGCGGATTCCAGATATTGGGACAATACATATCTTTCCAGGGACAAGATAGTCGGAAAGGCGCTGTTCCGGTACTGGCCGCCTTTCGCGAAGCTGCAGTAACGGTAAAGGAGGAGAGCATGATTTCAGAAAAAATGAAAGGACTGGTTCGGAACAATTCCGTTATCCGCCAGATGTTTGAGGAGGGACAGAGGCTTTCCGAGGAATTCGGGCCTGAGAATGTTTATGATTTCTCTTTGGGAAATCCGAATGTACCCCCTCCGGACAGGGTACGTGAGAAGGCTGTAAAACTTCTTGAGGAAGAGGATGCCTGCTCCCTGCACGGATATATGAATAATGCCGGCTTTCCTGAGGTGAGAAGTAAAATTGCCGAAAACTTAAACCGCCGTTTCGGGACAGCCTTCCATTCCGGTAATATTATGATGTCGGTGGGAGCCGCTTCGGCCATTAACTGTGCCCTGAAAGCTATTTTGAATCCGGGGGACGAGGTAATAACCTTTGCGCCGTTTTTTGTGGAATACAGGAACTATGTGAATAATTACGACGGCGTTTTAGTAACAGTGGAGCCCGATCCTGGCTCTTTCCAGCCCAGGCTTTCGGATTTTGAGGCGAAAATCAGCGCAAAAACAAAGGCGGTAATTATCAATAATCCCAACAACCCGACCGGGGTGATTTACAGGGAGGAGACGATAAAGAGCATCGCGGAGATTCTTACACGTAAAATGCGGGAGCTTAATACCGAAATTTTCATTATTTCCGATGAGCCATACCGTGAACTGGTGTATACCGATACGAAAGTGCCTTTTATTACGAAATATTACCCCAATACCATGGTGTGTTATTCGTTTTCCAAAAGCATGTCTCTGCCGGGGGAGCGCATAGGCTATCTTATTGTGCCCGACGAAGCTGCCGACGCAGAGGAGCTTTTCGCTGCGGCTACAATCGCAAACAGGGTTCTGGGGTCGGTTAATGCGCCTTCCCTGTTTCAGAAAGTGGTTGCGGAGTGTCTGGAGGAAAAAGCGGATATTTCTTTCTATGGGAAAAACAGGGATACGGTTTACGAGGCTCTAAAGAACTACGGGTTTGACTGTGTTCTGCCCGAGGGTGCATTTTATCTTTTTGTAAAAAGTCCGGTTCCGGACGAAAAGGAGTTTGTGAGTGAGTGCAAAAAGGAGCGGATTCTTCTGGTACCCGGCTCTTCCTTTGACTGCCCGGGATATGTGCGTCTGGCATATTGTGTTTCGCACGAAACAATCCTCCGCTCCCTGCCGGGCTTTAAGCGGGTAGCAGAGCACTACGGCCTGAAAGGCTCCGGGGTGTAGGAGGATGTGGGAGGATAATATACGAAGGGTTGTGCCCTATACACCGGGAGAACAGCCCGGGAGAAGGGTAATCAAGCTGAATACCAACGAATGCCCTTATCCGCCCTCGGAGAAGGTTATCCGGGCATTGAAGGAAGCGGATTATGAATCGCTGAGACTCTATCCGGATCCCCTTTGCCTTAAGCTCAGAGAGAGAATTGCGGATTATTACGGCATCGGGCCGGAAAACACCTTTGTGGGCGTGGGCTCGGATGACGTGCTTTCCATGTGCTTTTTGGCGTTTTTTGCCGGAAAGCTTCCGGTTCTTTTTCCGGATATCACATATTCCTTTTACGATGTCTGGGCTGCGGTATACGGCATTCCCTGTAAGGAGATTCCCTTGGCGGAGGATTTTTCCATAAGACTCGGGGACTATCCGCATGAAAACGGCGGTATCGTTATCTGCAATCCCAACGCGCCCACAGGGGTCGTGCATCCCCTTTCAGAGATAGAGGAGTTTGTCAAAAAGCACGATGAGTCAGTGATTATAGTGGACGAGGCCTATATAGACTTCGGTGGCGAGAGTGCCGTCCGGCTTATCGGGAAATATGAAAATCTCGCGGTGGTCCGGACGATGTCAAAGTCCCGGGCACTCGCAGGCTTAAGGGTCGGATATGCCTTCGGCTCGAAAAAGCTTATCGGGTATCTTAACGACGTGAAGTTTTCGGTCAATTCCTACACTATGAATCTTCCGTCTCTTGTGGGCGCGGCGGCGGCCATGGAGGATGAGGAATATTTTCAGGAGATTCTCGGCCGTATTATAAAAACGAGAAGCCGGGTGTCAGAGGAGCTGCGTTCCCTCGGGTTCAGATTTCGGGAGTCGGGCAGTAATTTTGTATTTGTGACCCACCCCGAAAAAGACGCTGAGGAAATCTTTGAAAAGCTCCGGGAAAGGGATATTTTCGTAAGGCATTTTAACAGGGAGCGGATTCGCAATTACCTGCGTATCAGTATCGGAACAGACGAGGAGATGGTGATTCTTATAAAGGCGCTTGGGGAAATCCTCGGAAAGAAAGGAGCGGATGAATGAAGGACGGGTGGTTAAAGGCTGCTGCAGTGACACCGGAGGTTAAAGTGGCGGATCCTTTTTTTAATGCCGGTGAAATCATCCGGGCTTCACGGGAGGCCGCAGAAAGAGGGGCAAAGCTCATTGCGTTTCCCGAGCTTTCCCTTTCCGGTTATACCTGCGGAGACCTTTTTCTTCAGGAGACTCTTTTGAAAGGGTGTCTTGAGGCACTTGAGAGAATACGAAAGGAAACCGCTTCGATTGATGCGCTGATTATTCTGGGGCTTCCCTTTGAATACCGCGGAAAGCTTTTTAACACGGCTGCGGTGCTTCAGTCAGGAGAGCTTCTGGGACTTGTTCCGAAGCTTAATCTTCCGAATTATTCCGAGTTTTATGAAGCTAGACATTTTGCTCCGGGATCAGAAGAATGCTTTTTCATTGAATACGAGGGTATGGAGGTTCCGTTTGGGAGCCGGATTCTTTTTGAAACGGGGGAAGGCGCCCTCCCGGAGGGCTTAAGCATCGGAGTGGAAATATGCGAGGATGCCTGGGGAATGGTAACACCGGCGGAAAGTCACGCTGAGAACGGCGCAAGCGTTATTGTCAATCTTTCCGCCAGTAATGCACTCGTGGGCAAAAGAGAGTATCGCCGGAGGCTCTTCCAGATGGCTTCCGGGAGACTTACGGCGGCATATGTTGCCGCCTGCGCCGGAAAAGGCGAATCAACGGGAGACCTTGTTTTTGCCGGGGGCAGCATCATCTGTCTGAACGGGCAGATTCTTTCGGAGGCCCCGCTTTTTCAGACCTCGATTATTTATGCGGATCTGGATCTGGAGATAATACGTTCCGAACGCCGCAGAATGAATACGGTACATGGATTTAATCCTGATTTTTACGGGCGGTGCTTCATAAGCTTCGAAGAGGCCGATACCCGGCCGGAGCATCCTGTGGGGCGTATGCCTTTCGTGCCCGGAAACGCTTCTTTAAGAGAAGAGAGGTGCGGAGAAATCCTTTCAATTCAGGCTGAGGGATTAAAGAAGAGAATTTCGCACATCGGTGCAAAAGAGGCTGTGATTGGTCTTTCCGGCGGACTGGATTCCACCCTTGCTTTTCTGGTAACGCTTAAGGCATTTGATGATCTGGGCCTGGAAAGGGATGGAATAATTGCGGTTACCATGCCCTGCTTCGGCACCACCGACCGGACATACAATAATGCCGTCAGTCTTGCCCGTTCCTGCGGGGCGACTCTGAAGGAAATAAATATCAGCCGTTCTGTAAGGGAGCATTTTGCGGATATAGGACAGGCCGAGGACTGTCACGATGTTACCTACGAAAACGCCCAGGCCAGGGAGAGGACACAGGTTCTGATGGATCTGGCTAATATGCGGGGCGCGCTGGTGGTGGGAACCGGGGATCTTTCCGAACTCGCTCTCGGATGGGCGACCTATAACGGGGATCATATGTCGATGTATGGGGTAAATGCAGGAGTTCCGAAGACGCTGGTGCGTCATCTGGTAGGTTTTATTGCCGACACATCAGAGGATCAGGCTTTGTCCGGGGTTCTCAGGGATATTCTGGATACCCCGGTCAGCCCCGAGCTCCTTCCTCCCTCGGAGGGAGGAATTTCGCAGAAAACAGAAGAGCTGGTGGGGCCTTATGAGCTTCATGATTTCTTCCTCTATTATGCCCTGCGCTACGGTTTCCGGCCGGGAAAGATTTTCCGTCTTGCCGAAGGGGCTTTCGCCGGCGAATACGAACCGGGTGTTATCAAACGATGGATGAAAGTGTTTTACCGTCGCTTCTTTTCCCAGCAGTTTAAGCGCTCCTGTCTGCCGGACGGCCCGAAGGTGGGTACGGTGGCCCTTTCCCCGAGAGGAGATCTCAGGATGCCCTCCGACGCTTCGGCGGAGCTCTGGATGAAAGAAGCGGAAATGATGGCGAATGCCGGAGAAACTGAAGCTTCATGAGCGTTCAGGTGGTACTGGGTCCCTCCGGCAGCGGGAAAACTACCTTTCTTTTCGACCGTGTTCTGACTTTGGCGAAGAAAGAAAACACGCGTAATTTTATTGTCGTTGTACCCGAGCAGTTTTCTCTTGTCACCACAAGGAAGCTGGTGGAGCTTTCTCCCACCGGCGGAATCATGAATATGGACGTTTTAAGCTTTAACCGTCTTGCCCACCGTATTTTTGACAGCACCGGCCGGGGGACGGTGTCGCTCCTGGATGATACCGGAAAAAACCTTATTCTAAGAAGGGTTTTGAAGGAGCTGGAGGGAAAGCTTTCCGTGTTTAATATCCCGCGGGCCAGGCAGGGATATATCAGCGAGATCAAATCTCTGTTATCCGAATTTATCCAATATGACATAGACGAAGAAACAATAGAGAAAATGGCTGAGTACTCAGCCTCCTCCCATGCAGCTCTCAGCGCGAAGCTTAAGGACATGACCCTTATTTACCGAGCGTTTCGGGAAAGGATGGGTCAGATGTATCTGACAAGGGAGGAGCTGCTGGACGCGGCCTTAAGAAAAGCCGACGCGGCCGATTTTTTAAAGGGCGCGTTTTTTGTGTTTGACGGTTTTACCGGCTTTACACCAATTCAGTACAGACTTCTGAATAAGCTTACAGGGCTGGCCGGAGACTGCATGTTTTCCTTAAATTACGATGGAAAGGACGGGGGGTTTTTTGAACTCTCCATCCGGACGATTGCGCATCTTAAGGAAATGGCTGAAAAGCAGGGAAAAGATTTTAATACAATAACGCTTTATGAATCGGAAAAAAGAAGATATGCCGGCATGAGCGATCTTGACCATCTGGAGAGATATCTTTTCAGGCGGGGAAAAGCGGAATATAACGGAAAGATACGGAATATCCGTCTTTTATGCGCTGATCATCCGATAACCGAGGTGAGCGCGGTATGTTCGGAAATAAGGGAGTTAGTCCGGACCGGACAATATGCTTATAAGGATATTGCCGTTGTCATGAGCAGTTCCTCTGTTTACGGCAGACTTTTAAAAAGTCAGGCAAGGCGTTATAAGATTCCTCTGTTTCTGGACGAGACCCACGGAATCCTGCTTAACCCCGTGATTGAGCACCTGCGGTCGGCAATAAGAGTGATTTCGGAGGATTTCAGCTATCCTTCGGTTTTTCATTATCTTCGCAGCACTGTTTCCGGACTTGATAGAAACAGCGTGGATCTGGCGGAAAATTATGTCCGTGCTTTTAATCTGAAGGGGATTTCCGCCTACAGAAAGCAATGGAGCTTTCATTCAAGGGGGCTTAAGGAGGAGGAGCTCGAAGCGGTAAATTCCGTCAGAGAGGAAGTGCTGAAGGCTTTTGAGCCGCTGCTTCTCCTGCTTTCAGACAAAAAACGCCACAGTGCGGAGGAGCTGACCGATGTCTTTGAGGAATTTATCTGCGGACGGGGCGTGGAGGAAATGCTTACAGAACGCGCGGAGGAATACAGACAGCAGGGCGATTCCCGTCACGCGGACGAATATTTCCAGATATACGGTAAGCTTACCGGGCTATTTTCCGTGATCCGGGAGCTGATACCACGGGAGATAATGGATCTTGAAGAATACCTTGAGATACTGAACGCGGGTTTTGATGAAATCAGGATCGGGACGGTGCCGCCCGGAAGGGATGTTCTTGTGGCGGCGGATCTGACCAGAAGCCGGCTTTCCGACGTTAAGGTGCTTTTTTTCCTGGGGGCAAACGAAGGGCTTCTGCCGGAGGAAGGCGGGGAGGCGGGGATCCTTTCGGATATGGACAGGAATTTCTTAAGCGAAGCCTTTTCCCTAGCCCCGACCGCCAGAGAATCTGCGGCCACCGAGCAGCTCTATTTTTATATGAGTATTACCAAGCCGGAACGTCTCCTTGTTTTAAGCTATTCCCTTTCGGATGAGAGCGGAAAGCCTTTAAGACCTTCATGGTTTATAAAAAGCGTGACCCGGCTTTTTCCGGAAATCAGGCTGAAGAATATTAATTATTCCGGGGTTCAGAACAGATTTACTTCTCCGGAGGATGCGCTCGCAAGGCTGGTCGCTTTTTGCCGGAACACGGAAGAGCCTGAAGAAGGAAGGCTTTCCGAATTGAAGAGGATAGTACGTGTTTTTCGTTCCGAGGGGCGTGCGGAGGAGCTTTTGCTGGCTCAAAGGGCGGGAAAATATCTGCTGGAGCCTCCCAAAAACCCCATCGCCGGGGCTGTGGCAGAAGCGCTTTACGGACGGAAAACCGGCCTTTCACCCTCAAGGCTGGAGCGCTTTGCGGCCTGTGCCTATGAGCATTTTCTGATGTATGGCATGCATCTTCGGGAACGGGAGGAATACGGTTTCGAAAAGCGGGATATGGGAAGTCTTATGCACGATTGTCTTGCGGAGACCTCCGTACTTATGAAGAAGCAGGGAAAAACCTTTGCCGATCTCAGCGAGGCGGAGGGGGCAGCGCTTCTGGATACCGCTCTCGAGAGCTTCCTTGCCCTTCAGGAAAATACCCCGCTTAAAGACGGTGAACGCAATCGCTACTATATAACAAGAATAAAAAGGATTCTTTCGCGTACCCTCAGAATCCTTAAAGATCAGCAGGCTTCGGGCGGTTTCCGGCCGGAATACTTTGAGAAAGAATTTCATATCGGAAACCTCTTCGGGAGAATTGACAGATTGGATCTCGCGGAAAGCGGAGGAAAAGTCTACCTTTCCGTTATTGATTACAAATCAGGAAACAAGGATTTTGATTTAAACCGGGTGTATTACGGACTGGATCTGCAGCTCATGCTGTACTTAATCGGGGCGGCGGAAATTGTGAAAGAAAAGAGCCCGGAGACAGAGCCGGTCCCGGGGGGAATATTCTATTATCATATTGACGATCCTGTAATAAACGCGTCTTCATTGAAGGCGGCAGACCCTTCGGAAGCCGCGGAGGCTGTTCTTCGTGAGCAGAAGCTTCGGGGAGTGGTAAACGCCGAGCCGGAGGCCCTGCTTTTGTTTGACGATTCTCTTTCTGCGGGTGGGAATTCAAGGGTGCTTCCGGTATCATACACAAAAAGCGGCTCGCTGTCCGCCAATTCCCGGGTCCTTAAGGAGGAGGATTTTAAGGAGCTCGCGGAATATGTCGTAAAAACGGCACAGAGCCTTACGGGAAGGATATATGACGGCGAAATTAACTGCTCTCCCGCGGATTATTCAGGCGCAAATCCCTGTGCTTACTGTTCTTTTGCGGAATGCTGCTTTTTTGACGGGAAAAAACAAAGGGAAATGGTCCGGAAGCTTAAAAAAATGTCGAAAGAAGAGCTGATGGAGGAGGTTCGGAATGCAATACACTCCTGATCAGGAAAAGGTTATCCGTACAAGAGACTCAAACCTCCTGGTTTCAGCCGCGGCCGGTTCCGGAAAAACCGCGGTTTTAGTGGAGCGTATCATTCAGCGAATCACCGATCCCGTATCACCGGTGGATATTGACAGGCTGCTTGTGGTGACTTTCACAAACGCGGCCGCCGCACAGATGAAGGAGCGGATCAGACTTGCTCTGGAGACGAGACTTAATGAGACACCGGAGGACGAAGCTCTTATCCGGCAGCGTTCTCTTTTAAGCGTTGCCCGTATAACCACGATTCACAGCTTCTGTCTGACGGTGCTTAAGGATCATTTCAACAGGATAGGTCTGGATCCGCAGTTTCGTATCGGGGATGAGGCCGAGCTTTCACTTATCCGGGAAGAGGCCATGGAGCGCGTTATGGAGAGGGTCTATGAGGAAAAACGGCCGGAGTTCTATGACCTTCTCGAACACTATTCGAGGAAGCGGGATGATTCCGATATTACGGAACAGATAAAATCACTCTATGAATATTCTCTTGGAAAAAGTGATCCGGAGGATTGGCTTAAACAGACGGTGAGAGCTTATGAGGGGGACGGCGGGCATTTTTTCTGGGAAGGCGAATTGCTTAATTGTATTAAAGCGAGGCTTAAGGAGGCTGCGGGAGAATGCGGGAAAGCACTGAAGCTGTGCGACCTGCCCCCGGGGCCGTATTTTTACGCGGAAATAATCGAGGAAGAGCTTACGGCGTTTAAGGAGTGTCTTGACTGTCCCGATTTCGAAGGGCTTTCCGAAAGGCTTTCGGTTTTTTCGTTCCGTACACTTCCGGCAAAAAGAGACTCTTCGGTGGATACGGGGCTCAGGGACAGGGTCAAAGCTCTCCGGGGAAGGTGGAAGGACACCGTGAAAAGCCTGCAGGAGAAATTCTGTTCCCGTTCCCGTAAGGAGGAATATGAAGCGGTTCTTTCATGCGCGCCCTTTGTTTCAGAGCTTATCCGTCTTGTCATCCTTTTCGGGGATGAGTTTCATTCCATGAAAGAGGAACGAAGGATCGTGGACTTTTCCGATCTTGAGCATCTCGGTCTGGCGGTTCTAAAATCCGGTGCGGACGAGGTATACCGGGAGTTTTTCAGGGAAGTGATGGTGGATGAATATCAGGATGTAAGCCCGGTGCAGGAAGCGATTCTTACTGCCGTGGCTCCGGAAAAAGGTTATTTCTGCGTCGGTGATGTAAAACAGAGTATCTACGGCTTCCGTCTGGCGGATCCTTCGATTTTTATAAACAGGTATGAGAGGAGCAGTGCGGAAGAGGGAAGCGCGAGAATAGATCTTAAGAAGAATTTCCGCAGCCGTCCGGAGGTGCTGGACGCGGTTAATTTTCTGTTTGAGAAAACAATGAGCCGGGAATGCGGCGGTGTGGATTATGATGAAGCCCAGCGCCTCTATCCTGGGGCTGAATACAACATCTCAGAGCAGGATTACACTTCTGAGCTGAATATCTATGAAAATAATTCCGACGAAGAACTCACAAGTGCAGAATTTGAGGCTTATGCCGTAGCCTTGCGTATAAAAGAGCTTATGGGAAGCTTCCGGGTGGAGGAAAACGGAGAGACGAGGGAGCTTCGCTATGGAGATATAGCCGTTCTGCTGCGTTCCCCCGAGGGAAGGGAGGATGCCTTTGAAACGGCGTTTTCGGAGGCGGGGATTCCTGTCCGGCTTCAGACTCACACCGGGTACTTCCAGACCGTGGAAATCCGGATCATGTTAAGCTTCCTTACGGTTATTGACAATCCGAGGCAGGACATACCTCTTATGGCGGTATTGAAAAGCCTGTTCGGGGGCTTTGACGATTCTGAGCTGGCACTTATCCGTGAAGCTGAACCGGAGGGAGGGCTCTTTGACGCCCTGAAAGCCGCTGCAGAGGATACATCTTCCGGTTTGGGGAAACGCGCGGCGGAATTCCTTTTAAAACTGGAGCACTACAGGGATATGACGCTGGACCGGCCTATTCATGAGATAATTGAAAGCATTATTGAAGATTATCATTATGAGCTCGTTGCCGGCGCCGGCGGGGAAGTCTCAGTGATGAATTTAAGACTGCTTGCCGAAAAGGCCGCAGCGTTTGAGGAGAGCAGCTACCGGGGGCTGTTTCATTTCATCCGTTATATTGAACAGCTTAAAAAATATCAGTTTGATCCCGGAGAAGGGGTGCAGGAAGGGGCCGTGGACGCTGTGAATGTAATGAGTATTCACCGTTCAAAGGGTCTGGAATTTCCGGTGGTATTCCTCTGTGCTCTTGAAAAACGTTTTAATTTGAGAGATACCTGCGCAAGCGTTGTGACGGACAGTGAGCTCGGGATCGGGATAGATACTGTGGACACTTCTCTTTCGCTTCGCGCTCCCACTTTACTGAAGTCCCTGATTGCCGAACGGAAAGGAGTTCTTTCCAGAGCGGAGGAGCTTCGCGTGCTCTACGTTGCCATGACCCGCGCAAAGGAGAAGCTTATCATGAGCGGGGTGGTTAAGGATGCGGAAAAGGCCATGGATAAGGAGGAGGTGTCCCCCGCCTCGGCATCCTCTTTTCTGGATATCATACTCGGAGCTCTCGGAGCGGAAAAAGAAGGGGGGCCGATCCGGTTAAGAAGTATTTCCTTGATGGAATCGGTTCTTTCGGGGTTAAAAGAAGAAGAGGCAGGTCTCCGGAAGGGCTTTAACAGGGAGGAGCTGCTTTTTGGAGAAGCAGGGGAAGAAGAGGAAAGGGATGAAATAGAGCTTCTTCGCCGTAAGCTGTTCTGGTGCGATCTTCGGGAGGAAATCAACTCCATTCCTTTAAAGGCGGCGGTTACCGCTTTTACGGAACATTATGATCCGGAAGGAGAAGAAAGACTCCGGATGGTGACAGATGAGGAAGAAGATCCGGCTTCCGATACGGAGGCCGGAAAACAGGCAAAACGGAGGGGAAGCGGGAATTCCTCAGGAGCTTTGCGGGGAGTTGCATATCATAAAGCACTGGAATTGGTTAACATAAATTCCGTTCAAAGCATCGCCGGAGCGGAGGAGTATCTGTCGGAGCTTGTGCGTTCAGGGCAGCTGGATGAGGAAGGGGGACGGCTGGTAAAGCCGGAGGATATTGCTTCTTACTGCAATACCCCGCTGGCAGAAAGAATGGGACGCGCCTCCCTCGAAGGAAGACTTTTTCGCGAGCAGCCGTTCATTGTCTCCCGCAGCGCCCGCATTCTGAACGAAACATTTCCAGAGGATCAGCAGGTTCTGATTCAGGGAATTATTGACGCGTTCTTTTATGAAGATGACGAAATTGTTGTAGTAGATTATAAAACGGATAGGGTGGAAGACGGAGAAATTCTTAAAAAGCGGTATTCCGGGCAGCTGGCGTTTTATGCTGACGCACTGGAACAGCTTACCGGGAAAAAGGTTAAGGAGAAGTTGATTTATTCGGTGTCTTTAGGGCGGGAGATTCTTTTGTAGCTCTCCTTCGGCAGAAGGAGAAAAACTATGAGGCCTGAGGAGCCGAGACCCAGAAGCATAAGCACGATCTGCCAGAGCGTACTGTTTAAAAAGTCAAAAGCCGGAAAGCTCCCCAGAATACAGGCACAGGCATTTGCGCCTGAGTGCATGAAGAGAGAGGCAAGAATCGATCCGAAACGGTGATATACAAAGCACAGAAGGAGCCCCATGATAAAGGCGTATATGAGTTGCACGGTGTTCTGATGATAAATGCCGAAAACAAAAGAAGAGGCAATGGCGGCAGTGGGCCTGGGAATC
Source organism: Lachnospiraceae bacterium (assembly GCA_024680815.1). Lineage (GTDB taxonomy): Bacteria > Bacillota > Clostridia > Lachnospirales > Lachnospiraceae > NK4A144. The sequence continues at coordinate 81,372 of JAILBQ010000033.1, forward strand.
ATGGAGGAGAGCCGGTCAAACAGAATATACCGAAAGAGCAGCTCTTCAATACAGGGCATGAGAACGGCATAGACAAGGAGGCCGTAGGGAAAGGAATAGAGGGAGAGCATTGAGCTGAAATTATTCCGGTACACTTCCTGAAGGGGAGAGCCGACAGCCGTGAGCACAAGGTGAACCAGGGCGGAGAGCCCCAGAGAAGAGGCAACCCCTAAGGGAATCGTCAGAAGGAGCTTTCGCTTATCCCGCAAAATAGGCATCGATTCCGTCGGCCATTCCTTCGGCCAGCTTTGTCTGGTATGAGTCGTCAGCCATCTGCAGATCCTCCGAAGGATTGGTCATGAAACCCATTTCCACGATTGTGACCGGGACCTGGCTCCAGTTAATCCCGCTCATGTTGTCGGCAATCTGAACCCCGCGGTTTTTTGCTCCGCTTTTGGCGCACATTCCGTTCAGAACCTGGCGGGAAAGTGCCTGACTTGCGGCGGCAATTGAGGCACAGTATGGATTTGAGGCGGAGGGGGCCAGAGTTTCCGCCCCGGAGGCCGAAGCAGAGGTTGAGCCGTTGGCGTGAAGACGGATAAAGGCGCCCGCGCCGGCGTTGTTTGCTATCTGAGCCCGCTCGGAATTGCTGAGGTTGACATCGTGGGAGGTGCGGCACATAACTACGGTATAGCCCCTCTGAGTCAGAATGTTCTGGAGCTTTAAAGCCACGGCAAGGGTCAGCTCATATTCCGCAAGACCGGAGGCGACTCCACGGGTTCCCGCAGCGACCTTTGGCTTTGTTTCGGAGGCACCGGGTCCTATAGGCTCCTTTGAAGTGTTGGCATGGGCCTGATGCCCTGCGTCAATACAGACGATACGGTTATTCGGTGCTGCGGACCGGGCAGGAGGTGTGCTTTCTTCAGGGGGAGCTTCTTCCGCCTCCCCGGCGGGGGCGCTGCCTTCACCCGTTTCTTCAGGCGTCCGGGCATCACCGGTGTTTTCCGTTTCTTCAGGCTGTTTTTCAGGCTCTTCCGCCTGAGGGGCATTATCAGCATCAGTGCTTTCTTCCGCGGTTTCCGCGGAATTATCCTGTGCGGTGGTTTTTATTTCCGCATTTCCGCCTGTGTTACCGACCGGCTCATAGACATAGCTGGTAGAAAGCTTTGAAAGAATCCGCTCTACCCCGGCGCAGGGGAGAGAGAAGTCTCCGGAGGAAGCGTAAGCCGTTCCGGCCGGCAGCAGCAGGAAAAGGACACATATAATTATAAAGGCAAAAAGCCCGGATATTCTGTGGATTTTCATAAATAATTCTCCTGATAGCCTATACATTATAGCGTTTTGCGGAGAATAATGCAAAAAAAATGAGTCCGCAAACGCCATTTGGACTTTTGGCGCTTGTGTGTTATAATTCCACCTATGAATGATATAAGCCTTGAATACAGGGTACACAGACAAAAGACGGGACGGGAAACCCTGATCAGATATGCGCTTATTCTCGGCGCGGTCCTTCTTGCATATCTCGGTTTTTTTATTCACCCTCTGTTTATAATTGCGCTCCTTGCCGAAACGGTTGCCGCTGTTATAATTCTTCCTCGGCTGGATGTGGAGATCGAATATCTCTTTGTGGCAGGAGAGCTTTCCATTGACAGGATATTTTCAAAAAGCACAAGAAAAAATGCGGTTGATTTCAAACTGGACAGCATGGAGTTCTTCGCTCCGGAAAAATCCTCAGGACTGGACCCTTTTCGCACAGGATCCTTACAGACGGCGGATTATACTTCCCTTGATCCCGGGGCGGACAGATATGTGATGATTATTCCCTGGGAGGGGAACAGGTTATGGGCAGTTCTGGAGCCCGGAGAAAAGATCGCTTCCGAGATTATCAGCCGTTATCCGTCCAGAAGCGCAAGAATATAGAAAATACCTAAAAAAGGAGAAAGCATGAGCAGAATTGCAGGCGAGGGAATCACATTTGATGATGTTTTGCTGGTACCGGGTTATTCTGAGGTGACGCCGAATATGATCGATGTCTCGACAAGGCTGACCCGAAAGATCCGCCTGAATATCCCGATGATGAGTGCGGGGATGGATACTGTCACGGAATACAGCATGGCTATTGCGATGGCCAGACAGGGCGGTATCGGTATCATTCACAAAAATATGTCCATAGAGCAGCAGGCCGAGGAAGTGGACAAGGTAAAGCGCTCTGAAAACGGAGTCATAACCGATCCGTTTTTTCTTTCTCCGGAGCATACCCTGAAGGACGCGGATGATCTTATGGCCAAGTTCCGGATTTCCGGTGTGCCCGTTACAGAGGGGAAAAAGCTGGTGGGTATTATAACAAACCGGGATCTGAAGTTTGAGGAGGATTTTTCAAAAAAGATCAGGGAGAGCATGACAAGCGAGGGGCTGATTACCGCTCCGGTGGGAATAACACTGGAGGAGGCAAAAAAAATCCTCGCCCGTGCCCGCAAGGAAAAGCTTCCGATAGTCGATGAAGAGGGAAATCTTAAAGGACTTATCACAATAAAAGACATTGAAAAGCAGATTAAATATCCGCTGTCTGCCAAGGACGATCAGGGAAGGCTGCTTTGCGGGGCGGCGATAGGGGTATCGGCGGATTTTCTGGAAAGGGTTTCGGCTCTTGTTGATGCAAAGGTGGACTGTATCGTCATAGATTCGGCGCATGGCCATTCCCGGAACGTTCTGGAAGTATTAAAAAAAGTCAAGCAGGTTTATCCCGGGCTTCAGGTTATAGTCGGAAATGTGGCCACGGGTGAAGCCGTAAAGGCGCTTATCGATGCCGGGGCGGACGCGGTGAAGGTCGGAATCGGCCCGGGCTCAATCTGTACCACCCGGGTGGTGGCCGGTATCGGAGTCCCGCAGATTACGGCAATAATGGAGTGCTACGAGGCTTCTATGAAAGAGGGAATTCCGATCATAGCCGACGGAGGCATCAAGTTTTCCGGGGATATAACCAAAGCCATTGCAGCGGGAGGTTCTGTGTGTATGATGGGTTCGATATTTGCCGGCTGTGATGAGGCGCCGGGTTCTTTTGAACTCTATCAGGGCAGAAAATATAAGGTATACCGCGGTATGGGTTCGATTTCGGCCATGGAAAACGGCAGCAGGGACCGGTATTTTCAGGAAGGGGCGAAAAAACTGGTACCGGAGGGTGTTGAAGGCCGTGTTCCTTATAAAGGCTCGGTTGAGGATACGGTTTTTCAGCTTATCGGCGGCCTGAGATCCGGCATGGGCTACTGCGGAGCGCCCGATATTCCCACTCTCCAGAGAGAAGGGAAGTTTGTGAGGATTTCAGCTGCGGCTCTTCGGGAAAGCCATCCCCATGATATTCATATAACCAAGGAGGCGCCGAACTATTCAGTGGAAGACGGCATCTGATAAATGACATATTATGTTGCGAGCGAACTGAATAAGGCATTGCACAGCAAATACGCAAGGAATATCGCTCTTGGAATTCTTATAGCATGTCTTCTTGCGAATATCTCCATGACGACCTTCAGGGATATACTTTACGGTATGAGTGACGGCACCTTTGCCTACAACCTGATCATGTTTGCCAAGGGATTTTTCTGGCTCCCCTATTATTGCTGTATATTTATCGCTGATATGATTTTCGGCCCCGAATATCCTGATCCGAGACTCAGAAACAAGGCTACCATCGGGCTGAGACGCTACCAGATATATTTCGGGAAGCTTATCGCGTCGCTGATCAGTATGGTTGTATATGCCATGCTTGCCTGCGTCCTGTTCCTTCTGGTTACGGCTCTGTTTCAGGTTCATGACGGTACGATCAACGCAGCTGTTGTTGCGGACTTTATAAAAAACGTTCTGATTGCCATGCCGATGTTCTGCGTGGGAGTATCTCTGGGAAATATGTTTCTTTTCTGCTTTCCGGAGAAGAAACAAGCATATTTCTGGTTTTTTATTGTTGTGGTGCTTTTTCCCAGGCTTGTTATGCTTCTGGCAACGGATAATCTGCGTGTCGGGGTTATGGTGGCGGTTCGGGAGCTGCTGATAACACCGCAGTTTCACTCGATGCAGTATTATGCTACACTCAATATCCCGAAGATTTTGATTTCCTCGGTTATCTATCTGGCCGCAAGCAGTATAATAGGCTGTGTACGATTCCAGAAAAAGAAGTTCTGACTCATGAAACAGAAATTGCAGACGTGGCTGCCGGCTCTGCCGGCGGTCATTATTATGTGCATCATATTTGCCTTTTCTTCGGCAGAAGCCCGGGAATCCTCCGGAAGCAGTACCGGATTTTCCCGGTTTCTGGTCAGGACAGAAAGCTTTCTGTTCGGGAAGCATTGGGACGAGGAGGAGATTCTGTTTTATGCCGAAAAGATCGAGGGCGGGGTGAGAAAATGTGCCCATATAACAGAGTACATGGCTCTGGCTCTTTCGGTGGGTTTCTTCCTTATGACGAGGAAATTAAACGAACTGCGGGTGGTGTTTTATTCGGTTTTGTTTTCTGTTCTCTATGCTGCTTCGGATGAGTTCCACCAGCTTTTTGTCGCGGGAAGAAGTGGAAAGAGTGCTGATGTCGTGATTGACAGTCTGGGAGCGGTGTTCGGGGTTATGCTGTTAATACTTATCAATGAGAGCAGAGTAAGGAAAGGAATAAGGTGAAGCTTGTGTCGTTTTTCCGGCACGGAAAGGACAAAATGAAACTGGGCAGAAATGATCTCTGCTGGTGCGGCAGCGGGAAAAAATACAAGACCTGTCATCTGGGATTTGATGAAAAGCTGGCTTCGTTCAGGGATGCGGGGCATAAGGTTCCGCCTCATAAGATTCTGAAAACCAGAGCGCAGATCGAGGGTATCCGGGAAAGTGCGAAACGGAATATAGCCATACTGGATTATGTGAGCGAGCATATAGGCCCGGGTATTTCCACCCAGGAAATAGACGACTGGGTTGTAATGAAGACAAAGGAATTCGGGGCGACGGCGGCAACTCTCGGTTATGAAGGCTACCCGAAAAGTGTTTGCACCTCGATTAACGACCAGGTATGTCACGGAATTCCTTCCGAGGAGGACATTCTGATGGAGGGGGATATCGTCAACGTGGATTGCTCCACCATTTTTAACGGTTTTGTTTCGGATTCCTCCCGGATGTTTATGATAGGCGAGGTTGCTCCGGACGCTAAAAAGCTGGTGGAGGATGTTCACGAAGCTGTCAGGGTCGGCCTTCGGGCGGTTAAGCCCTGGACATTTCTCGGCGATATGGGGTCTGCGGTAAATGAGTTCTGCAAATCCAAAGGCTATTCCGTGGTGGAGGAAATCGGCGGCCACGGCGTAGGGATCGAATTTCATGAGGAACCCTGGGTCAGCTATGTATCAAAGCCCGGAACGGAGATGCTTATGGTGCCGGGAATGTGTTTTACCATTGAACCCATGGTTAATATGGGAAGACGGGAAATATTTGAGGACGAAGAAAACGGCTGGACGATTTATACCGAGGACGGTTCGCTTTCCGCCCAGTGGGAGGTTCAGCTTGTTGTAACAGATGACGGATATGAGGTTCTGGCATATTAGGAGAGAAAAACATGAATTCAATTCAAATCCCTGAAAACTATCATTCACCTATGGGAATTCGCATGACCCAGGTGGCAATCAAGGAGGTCAAGGACTTTTTTGAGCGTGCGCTGGCCCGTGAGCTTAATCTGACACGTGTGTCCGCACCGCTTTTCGTACGGCCTGAAAGCGGTCTTAATGACAATCTTAATGGAGTGGAGCGCCCGGTAAGCTTTGATATAAAGGATGAGGGCACGGAGGTTGAGATAGTGCAGTCGCTGGCGAAGTGGAAGCGCCTTGCACTGAAGCAATACGGCTTTGAGAGCGGTGAAGGGCTGTATGCCGATATGACGGCAATACGCCGGGATGAGGAGACGGATAATCTGCATTCGGTTTACGTGGATCAGTGGGACTGGGAAAGGATCATCCTTCCTGAGGAAAGAACATTCGAGACTCTCACGGTTATGGTGAAAAGGGTTTATGAAGCATTGAAGAAAACCGAAGAGTACCTGGCTGAAAAATATGATTATCTGAAGCCGATTCTGCCGGAGGAGATAACCTTTATAAGCTCTCAGGAGCTCGAGGACAGGTATCCGGGAAAAACGGCTAAGGAGCGGGAATATGCAGCTGTCAGGGAAAGCGGCGCCGTCTTTGTCTCGGAAATCGGAGATATCTTAAAGGGCGGAGAAAAGCATGACGGGCGGGCGCCGGATTATGACGACTGGCATCTCAACGGTGACATTATCGTGTATTATCCCGTATTGGACTGTGCTCTGGAGCTTTCCTCCATGGGAATAAGAGTAGACGCGCCGACGCTTCTTAAACAGCTGAAGGCGGCAGAATGCGAAGAACGCTCGAAGCTTGACTTTCAGAAGGCGCTTTTGAACGGTGAACTGCCCCAGACCATCGGAGGCGGGATAGGTCAGTCCAGGATATGTATGTATTTTCTTCGAAAGGCGCATATCGGAGAGGTTCAGTCTTCGGTATGGAAGCCGGAAGATCTTTCTGCCGCACAGAAAGCAGGGATCCGGCTTTTATAGAAAGGAGTCCGGGGGTGTCATTTTGTGTTGTCGTCGGAGCGGGGGATTTTTTCGGGCTGGATGAGCAGCCGGGAGAAAGAGATCTGGTGATTGCGGCAGATGGGGGATATCGCCATCTCATGGGGATTTCCCTGCGGCCGGATATTATCATAGGCGATTTCGATTCTGCTGAAAGACCGGAGCAGGAAGGGGCTGAACTGATTTTGCTGCCGAAGGAAAAAGATGAAACGGATACGGCAGCCGCGGTCAGAGTGGGCGAGAAACGGGGTTATTGGAATTTTCATATCTACGGCGGGACAGGCGGAAGAATGGCTCATACGATGGCAAATATCCAGCTTATGACCCATCTTGCGGAGAAAGGTAAATTCGGATATCTCCATGACAAAGAAACAATAGCGACTGTAATTCGCAATACCAGACTGGAGCTTCCGAAAAAAAACGAGGGTTACGTTTCGGTGTTTGCTCTCAGCGACCTGGCTCAGGGTGTATCCTTAAGGGGATTGAAGTATGAGCTTGAGCAGGAACGGTTAAATAACGCATGGCCTTTGGGGGTCAGTAATGAGTTTTCGGGCAGACGGGCCAGCGTCGAGGTTCGCGATGGAACCCTGCTTGTTATCTGGAGCAAGGACGGGTCATGATCACGGCATATGTAAACGAGGAAGCCTTCAGGGACGATGCCTGTGCCCTGCTCCGGGCTTTTTATCCGGGCGAAACGGTTGTTACGGAATTATCTTCCTCGGAATTTTCAAAAGCCCTTTCAGTGAGGATAATCCGGGACGGGGATGAAACCGGGCAGCTCGAAGTCTCAATAGATAACAGGAGTAATTATACAAAAACCGGGCTGAGGAATGAATATAAGAGGCGGCTTTACCAGTGCCTGTCCGCAAAGACAGGCCGTACCCTTCCCTGGGGAGCACTGACCGGTGTACGCCCCACAAGGCTGGCCTGGCGTGAACTGGAACGGGGAAAGGATCCGGGAGAAGCCTCTGAGATTCTTCAACGTTCTTTTTTTGTGTCCGCCGGGAAAGCCGATCTTGCCGTAAGGATAGCCATGAGGGAGAGGAGAATTCTCTCCCGCTTTCCTTTTGGAAGAGGCTACAGCGTCTATATCGGTATTCCATTTTGTCCCTCCAGGTGTTTCTACTGTTCTTTTTCCTCATATCCCATTGACGGGATGAGGGATATGGAGGAAGCGTATCTGACGGCGCTTTTTAAGGAAATAGAGTTCGCGGCGGCTGCCTTTCCCGAAAGAATACTAAATACGGTCTATATAGGGGGCGGCACGCCTACGGCACTGAGTGCACGAAGCCTTGACAGGCTTTTGGATTATGTAAACCAGACCCTCCATGCCGGAAAAACAGAAGAATTTACCGTAGAGGCAGGACGTCCGGATTCCA
>JAILBQ010000035.1 GCA_024680815.1 Lachnospiraceae bacterium
CATCATCGATGATCTGATTAAGCTCCTCATGGTCTGAATATTCATCAAAAATAAAAAGTCCCTGCATATCCGACCGCCGTATCGCCCGGATTGTATCCTCAGTCAGAACATGATTTGACGCCAGAATGAGTATTCCGTTTCTGTCGTATATAGACCGGGTGGTCATCATACCCGGTTCAAGTTTTCCCGCGGATACAAAATGCATAAGCTTACCTTTTGAACTGACGAAGAATTTCTTCCGCTGTGGGGGGACAGCCCGGAACAGATTTTACTGCTCCGCTGCAGCAGCTCCCGATTCCGATTCCGTCAGGCTTTTTACCCCGGTATCCCTGCCCGATGTATATCCTGTCTTTTATACTTATACCCTCTTTCTGCGCGATATACAACGCCCGCACCAGAGAGGCGTAGCAGGCCGAGCAGGCACTGTCGGCACTGACGGAACGCACCAGGCTCTTAACCTTTCCCGAAGGGCTCGGATAATCCCGGGACTCCTGCGGTTCATTAAGCTTTATTATATTATCCGGCTCAACCTTTGCATAACCCGCCCCCCATTTTTCGGCAAGACTCACATAGGGGACATCTTCGAGGTCAAGACCCATAAGCTGACAGCCGTAGGCGTCCATCTGCACCGGATCGGTTCCGAGCATCATCCTGTTTGTATGAACGGGATTTCCACCCTCCTCAAAATTAAGATCGCCGCATATACTGTCAACGATTACCAGCGCGGGCTTTAACACCGCCGCAAGCGCGGCAATGGGCTTTATCAGGCCGTCGGAATGAAACCGGCGCTTTTCGTGATCGGGAAGACAGCCTTTGAGATTTTTAAGCGCGCAGGTCATCACGGTCTGACAATGACCCTTAAGCACGGGAAGATCTATAAGATACGCCGCGTCAAGCGCCCGGCAGGCTATCTCCATGGTCCGGAAGGGGGTTTTAACCTGTCTTACCCCGTCCTTTTTCAGATCATAAAAGGGAACCTTATATTTTTCGCAGACCCTGTCATAGCCGCAGTTCTTTACGGCCCGTTCCGTCCTCTCTCCCACCCAGGAGCCTTCTATTATCGAAATATCGGAAAAGCCGTTCTCCCTCAGATATTCAATGCAGCCCGACAAAACCCCGGCATGGGTCGTCGCTCCGCTTTCCGGCTGCCCCGCAACCACAAGGTTGGGCTTTAGCGCTACAGACGCCCCCTGCGGAATACTTTTTTCAACCTCAGCTCCGGCCATTAACGCCTTTGTCATCTGATGTGCATCGGTTCCGTATATCTCGTAAATTTTTGACATTTCCCCTTATCCTTTTCGCTGTGCAAGCCGGTTAATCTGGGCGGCGAGGTAACCCGCACCGAAACCGTTATCTATATTTACCGTCGCTACCCCGTTTGCGCAGGAATTAACCATAGTAAGAAGGGCCGAAAGCCCGCCGAAGGAGGCGCCGTAACCCACCGAGGTGGGAAGAGCGATAACGGGATTTTCCACAAGCCCGCCTATGACGCTGGCAAGAGCCCCTTCCATCCCCGCTGCCGCCACAACACAATTCGCCTCCTGCAAAATTTCGAGGTTTGCAAGGAGCCTGTGCAGGCCGCTGACTCCAACATCATACACCCGTTCAACAAAGCCTCCGAAATATTCGGCGGTCTGCGCCGCCTCTTCAGAGACTGCTATATCCGCCGTACCCGCACAGCAGACGACAATCTTACCGGTTTTTTTCTTCTTCCGGCGTTCAGTTTTAACAATCCCCGAAACCGGGTCATAGCTTATATCAGGTATGCTCTTTTTAAGGAGCTCATACTGCGCCGGAGTAGCCCTTGTACCGAAAACGTCTCCTTCCTTTTCAAGGAGAGCTTCAAAAATGGACGGGAGATATTCATCCGCCTTGTTCTCGCAGAAGACCACTTCGGGAAAGCCGCTTCGAATCCGTCTGTGGTGATCCAGCTTCGCAAATCCCAGATCCGAAAAGGGCTCCGCCTTAAAAAAACTCTCCGCCTCCGGAACGGACATTTCTCCGCTTTTTACCTTTTCCAGAATTTCTCTCGTATCCGCCATAACCCTTCCAACCCGCGCTCAGGTCTGATTTTCCGTTTCGGTATCGACTTCTTCCGCAGGACTTCTTTCAGGCACAAAGACCCTCATGGACTCCACGTTCACTTTCTTCTTCGCGGCTTCGCGGACGGCTTCCTCGCAGAAATACTGCTGGGAATTAAAGGCGCCTCTTCCGCGGCGGTCCGGTCTTTCATAGCTCCCGTCGCTCATAAGTATGCTGGCCTTGACGTTGTCCTTAAGCTCCGCCTCCAGAAACCTTTTAAGATCTTCCTTAAACTCCGGTCTCTCCACCGGAAACACTATCTCCACCCTGCGCTCCAGGTTTCTGGGCATCCAGTCTGCGCTTCCCAGGTAAACCTCTTCGTTGCCTTCGTTTAAAAACCAGAAAATCCGGCTGTGCTCCAGAAAATCACCGACAATTGAATGCACGGTTATATTTTCGGAAACACCGGGGATGCCGGCTTTCAGCGAACATATTCCACGCACTATAAGCTCGATTTTCACTCCCGCTCCGCTGGCCGCGTAGAGAGCGGCAATGATATCCGGGTCACAGAGGGAATTCATCTTCGCGATGATATGGGCTTCCCGCCCCACCCCGGCGTGCTTCGCTTCCCGCCCGATAAGATAGAGGAAGCGGTCCTTGAGCCACAGGGGAGCCACAATCAGCTTGTTCCAGGAAACCGGCTCGGAATAGCCCGAAAGCATGTTGAACACCGCCGTCGCATCCTCGCCGATGGCCTCCGAGCAGGTCAGAATCCCCATATCCGTATACAGTTTGGCGGTCTTGTCGTTATAGTTTCCGGTCCCCAGATGCACATAACGGCGAATCCCGTCTTCTTCCCGGCGCACAACAAGCGTTATCTTACTGTGGGTCTTTAACCCCACCAGCCCGTAGATTACGTGACAGCCCGCCTTTTCCAGCGTTCTGGCCCAGACGATATTATTTTCCTCGTCAAACCTGGCCTTTAATTCCACCAGAACCGTGACCTGCTTCCCGTTCTCCGCTGCCTGCGCCAGCGCCGCGATAATGGGGGAATTACCGCTGACCCGGTAGAGTGTCTGCTTTATGGCCAGCACATCCCTGTCCCGGGCGGCGGAGCGCACAAAATTCACCACCGGCTCAAAGGTTTCGTAGGGGTGTTTTAAAAGAATGTCTCCGGCGCGTATCTGCTCAAAAATATCCCTGTCCATCGACATATATTTGGGCGGCTGGGGGATATAGGGCTCCGCCTTTAAATGCTCGTAGCCCTCCACGGCATAAACCTTCATCAGAAAAGTCAGATCCAGAGGTCCGGAAATATGATAAATATCCTCTTCCCCGATGGAGAGCTCCTCCTGCAGAATCTTAAGGAGACGCTTATCGATACCGGCCTGAACCTCCAGTCTTATAACCTCTCCCCACTGCCGCATCTTTATCTGCTTTTCGATTTCCTTTAAAAGATCCTCCGCCTCGTCCTCGTCAATGGTGAGGTCGGCATTACGCATGGCCCGGAAAGGATGGGCCGAAATAACATGATAGTTTAAGAAAAGCCTGTCTATATTGCGCTCGATTATCTCCTCCAGAAGGATGGCGGTCTCGGTATTATCCTCCGAGGGAATACGCACGACTCTCGGCAGAACGTCCGGCACCTGCACCATGGCGAAATCCACGTCATATTTATGAACCTTTTTATCCTTATCCTTTCCCCGGACCGACTCCTTTTTCTCGGAAATCAACGCTCCGATATTAAGAGTCTTGTTGCGTACCAGAGGAAAGGGTCTGGAAGAATCCACCGCCATGGGAGTCAGCACGGGATATACCATATCCTGAAAATATCTGTCCACAAACTCCGCCTGGTCGGCGCTCAGATCCTCATGGGTGGAAATGAGCGTAAGACCGTTAGCCTTCATCTGCGGCAGAATGGAGCGGGAATAGGTGGAGTACTGCAGGTCAACCAGCTCATGGGTCGCGACACTTAAGGCCGCAAGCTGTTCCTTTGGTGTTAGCCCGGCAATGTCGGGTTTATTGTAGCCCGCGTTCACCATATCTTTAAGAGAGGCCACCCTTACCATGAAAAACTCGTCCAGATTGGAGGAGGTTATGCTCAAAAACTTCATCCTCTCCATCAGCGGATTCGATTTATCCCTGGCCTCCTGAAGCACCCGCTCGTCAAATTTCACCCATGAGAGCTCACGGTTGAAATAGTATTCGCTTGAAGTAAAATCCTTCTCGGCAGCACCTTTCTTTTTGCCCGCCTTTACGTTTCTTTCCGTTTTATTCGTCTTTGACATGCATTTTTTCGGATCGGCGCTCCGACCCGTCTCCTTCCTTCAGGACCTGCAGCGAATCAATGAAAAATCACGTAACCATCTTACTTTTTATTACCGGCCGGATACCGAAAACCTCCTCAAAAGCCTTCGCCCCCTCCAGTGCCATAAAACGCTCAAGAACGGTTTCCTCCGCAGACTCCACCGTTATTATAAGCTCCCGCTCCTTTATAGCCGCCCGGACGCTACGGTATTTTTTTCTGGGATTGATGGCAAGACCGGAAGAGAGCCTCAATATGGCCGAAAGTTTGACTACAGTCAGTCTGAAGGTTTCGTCCGAAGAATTAAACGCCCTTGTGTAGCCTGCCTCCCCCGGGAACGATTCCAGAACAGAAAGCGCCACCATCTCCCGCTCCTTGTGGGAAAGCCCTATGATCTCCGTCCCCATTATAATACTGTAGGCGCTTTCCGCCGGGGCGCTGACCGAAATGAAGCTGCCGCATTCCCGAAGCCTGGCTGAAAGCTCCAGTAAAAGGCGCGCCCTTCTGTTAAGACCGTGAAACTTTTTCATGCTGTCAAAAACCGCCAGTGATACCTGAAGTATCGAGGCGATAATGGTCTGACTGCATCTGTATCTTGCAGCTATCTGATCCGCACTCGTTAAAATATCCCGGTCGAAATCGTGCCCTGTTTCAATGATTCTGGTTCTCTCCGCATAGTCGTAGGCGATGCCGTCCGAAAGTGAAACACCGGGAATCCAGAGCTTTTCGGCATTCGTGGAATTAATGAAATGCTGTATGAACGTGGCGGAAGGCATAAGGAGAGAGGAATTTTCCGGCGGAATCCCGACAAGCTTCGACACCTCCTCATGGTTCATAAGCTTCATTTTCTCAAGATAGTCAAGATATTGGGCACTTGTGACAAAATCGGGATTTTCCCTCTCCCCTATCCGGTGCAGGATATAGGGAAGATAGTCGTCCACCACAATGATATTGCGAATGTCCATATCCTGCAAATAGAGCTTTCTTAAGGAATGGAGCTCGTTTTCGATTATCTCCGAAAGCAGCTCGTCATACTGGGAGCGGCGGGGTTCCATCCGGGTAAGGCGTTCGCGGATTTTCAGAATTCCCAACCTGAGATTGACGGTTGTAATGAGCCCCGCATTTCTGAAAATGGAAACCTGGGTGCTGCCGCCGCCGATATCCACAAAAATCGTACCGCTGTGAATTATTTTATCAAAGATTCCCCCGCCTTTTAAGGCCACGGATTTGTAGTCAAGAAAACGCTGCTCGGAATTGCTTAAAACCTCGACGCTTAAGCCTGTCCTGAGATGGATCTGGTCGAGCACCACGTCCGTGCGCCTTGTCTCCCGGATAGCGCTGGTACCGTAGGCCCGGTAGGCGTCCACCCTGTAGGATTCCATTATTCCGGTAAAGCCCTTTAAAATTTCGCAGAGCTCCTCCATATGATCATAGCTTATTTTGCCCGTGGTATAGGTGTCTGTTCCAAGGTCGATACGGTGGCGGATATAATCTATTTCCTTCATGCCGTATTTCTTCGACATCTGGAATATTTTCATGCCGATTTCATAAGAGCCGACATCAATCGCCGCAAAAATTTTCATCCCGTCAGTCCTTTATTTTAATACAGTACCAATAATATAATCGATAAACTGCTGTGCAGTCCGCCCCGACATGCCGCCATGGGTAAGCTCCCACTGATTTGCCCGGTACAGCAGCTCATCCTCCGGCATATCGACGCTGTTTCGCTCGGCCAGAGCGCTGACTATCCTGTTGAATTCCTTTTTATCCGGTCTGCCGAAATAGATCGCAACCCCGAAGCGCGCCGACAGGGAAAGCTTTTCCTGGACAGTGTCGCTTGCGTGGATGTCGTCGTCCTCACCCCGGTCCAGCTTGTCCGAAAAGCCCTCGTGAATTAAATGCCTGCGGTTGGAGGTGGCATAGATCAGAATATTTTCCGGCTGCTTTTCCAGACCGCCTTCTATTACAGCCTTCAGATATTTGTACTCGATTTCATCATCCTCGAAGGAAAGGTCGTCCATATAGATTATAAAGCGGTAATTACGGTTCTTGACCTGGGCCATCACCTCGTTCAGGTCCCGCAGCTGGTGCTTGTAGAGTTCAATTATCCGAAGCCCGTCTTCGTAGTAGCGGTTTAAAATTCCCTTGACCGCGGAAGACTTACCGGTGCCCGCGTCTCCGAAAAGCAGGCAGTTGTTGGCGCGGCGCCCGGCAATAAAGGCTTCGGTGTTTTCAATAAGCTTCTGTTTCTGAAGCTCGAGACCTATAAGATCCTCGAGATAAATATGCTTGACCTTGGTTATGGGCTCGATCTCCACCGCATCCTTCTCGTTATGCCGGACAATGAACGCTTTATGTAAACCATACTTGCCGACGCCGAATTCCCGGTAGAAGGCGCTCATAGCCTCGAAAAACCCTTCCGCGTCCTCTGCTTCACTTAAATTTACGGCGAGCTCACAGAGCCTGTCCCTGATCCTGCGGTTATAGGTTTTTCCTTCGGTATCTCCGGGAGAAAACGACGAAAGAAGCTTCCAGCAGCCTGTTCCGTAAAACTGATCCAGCTCATCCATTTCGACGTTAAAAAGATTCCTGAGAGCGGAAAAATCGCTTAAGGCCGCAGACCACAACGAGCCGGACACCTTGTGCCTGCGCTCCGAAGCAAGGCTGAAGGCGTTTTCATGATCAGCAAGAGCCCGGGCTAAATAGGCGTGGAGGAGGTTTCCCTCAAAGCCGTAGGTCGTGCCTGCTTCGATAAGTCCTCCCGCCACAAAAAAGCTCAGCTCTCTGTCCTTCTGTCCGGGCGTGCCCCCCTCGCGAAGCTTCCGGATCAGCTCCGCCGCCCCGGAAATTATCGGATCCTCCTTCAGACTTCGATACAGCAGCAGTTCATCCAGCATCATACCCCCTCCTCTTCTTACCGGAGCATCTTCACCGGAAACGGAAACTCCATGCTCGGCCATAATCTCATACTGCCTGCGGCGGCTTAACCCCAGGATGGTTTCAAAAAGCTCGGTCACGTTCCCGGAATTTCCTTTATCGGAAAGCTTTTCCCGGACCGAATTAAGCTTTTCCTCCTCCCGCTTTCCGTCATATACCGCCTTCCCCGAGTTCAGCTTGTATTCCGCCACCTCGGCGCTTAAACTCATCCGTTCCTCAAAAAGCCGGACAAGCTGACTGTCTATACCGTCAATTCTCTCCCTTAACTGCTCCAGATCCATATACACACCCTCCGTTAATTAGTATAACTCGTTTTTATTGTCATTTCCATCATGTTATGTTTTAATAATCACAAGATCAGAAGAAAGGGGTTCCATTATGAGTGTGAAGCAGATCATCATCGCCATTTCCATTGTTTTACTCATTGTCGGAGCCATTATCATAAGCAGGAAGCTTACAAAGGTTAAACCCCTGCCGGAAGACACGGTGGGTTCAACTCCGGGCAACCTCTATAACGGAGGCTTCTTCTGTGAAGACGAAGGCGTGGTTTATTTTTCCAACGAATTTGACGGCGGCTCCCTGTATTCCATGAACCCGGATGAAAGCAATTTTAAAAAGCTTAATGTAAACCCTGTAAGCTTTATCTGTGCCGGCGGCGACTATCTCTTCTACTACCAGGGCTCCGCCTCCAGCGAGGGACTCGGATTTCTCGGACACAATACGGGAATCTACCGGAGTAAAAAGAACGGAAAGAACACCCTTGCCCTCTTTAAGGATCCTGTCCAGTCAATGAATCTTGCAGGCAACTATGTCTATTATCAGAGCTTTAACCGGGATAAGGGCCTTCAGTTCGGAAGAGTGCGCATGGACAACAAGGAAAAAACCAAATCCGGCGAGGACATAAGGGTGGATCCCTTCGACTGCTCCTGCTGCGTCGACGGCGGCTTCTACTTCGCGGGAAACACCCAGGATCACTCTCTTCACTTTTTCAACCTCCAGACCCAGACTGCGGGCACTGTTTTTGAAGGAAATATTTCCTTCCCCACTGTCCGGAACGGATATGTTTACTATCTGAAAAACACCGATAATTTCCGTCTCTACAGCCGCCCCTTAGGAAGCGGGGAGGAGATGGAACAGCGGCTCACCGAGGAGAGAGTCGACTGTTATAATCTGGTGAATGACTATTATATTTATTATCAGGCAAATTCCGCAGACAATCCCGCTCTGATGCGGACCACCATTGACGGCGGCTATTCGGAAACCATTCTGTCCGGAAATTATTCAAATATTTCCTCTACGGACAATTTCGTATATTTCAGGCTTTTCGGCAAAGGGCCCACAGCCTGGTACCATCATAATCTGCTCACCGGAGAGGTATCCCTTTTTGAACCCCCGGTCTACATCAAATAAAGTGCTGCCCTGCCCCGGCTGCACGGCAAACCGCACTTTATCGGACAAGAAAGGAAAAACATGAAAAAAAGCATCATAAGCCCTATGGATATCACCGTGGATGAGCTCGGGGCCCTCATGGATCTGGCGGACGACATTATGAAGTATCCCGAAAAATACGCTCACGCCTGCGACGGACGGATTCTCGCGACCCTCTTTTTCGAGCCCAGCACAAGGACCCGCCTTTCCTTTGAGGCGGCCATGCTTCGTCTCGGAGGAAAAACAATGGGCTTTGCCAGCGCTGATTCCTCCTCCGCTACCAAGGGCGAAACCGTGGCGGATACCGTGCGGGTCATTTCCAGCTTCGCCGATATCTGCGCAATGCGCCATCCCAAGGAAGGAGCTCCGGCTGTTGCGGCGGCCCATGCCACAATCCCCGTGATAAATGCCGGAGACGGCGGGCACCACCATCCGACCCAGACCCTGACCGATCTTTTCACGATCCGTTCTCTGAAAGGACGGCTCGATCATATGACGGTGGGTTTCTGCGGCGACCTGAAATTCGGCCGTACGGTTCATTCCCTTATACGTGCCCTTGTTAACTATACGGATGTCCGCTTTGTCTTCATCTCTCCCAGGGAACTGACAATTCCCGACTATATCCGTAATGATATACTTATCCGGGAAAACATCCCCTTTGAGGAAGTAAGCAGACTGGAGGATGTCCTGCCCCGGCTGGATCTTCTGTACATGACGAGAGTCCAGCGTGAGCGCTTCTTTAACGAAGAGGATTACATGCGCCTTAAGGATTCCTATATTCTGGACAAAAAGAAAATGTCTTTGGCCCGGGAAGATATGATGGTGCTCCATCCCCTCCCCAGGGTAAACGAAATTGCCACAGAAGTGGATTCCGATCCCCGTGCCGTCTATTTTGAGCAGGTTCGCTACGGCATGTATATCCGTATGGCCCTGATACTGACTCTGCTTGAGATAAAGGTCGATTAACGCGACAGAAAGGAAATCATGTCCGAGGAAATCAAAACAAACGGTTACAAGCTCTATGTTGGAAAAATTGAGGAAGGCTTTGTCATTGACCATATCCACGCCGGCCGGGGAATGAAAATATATCGTGACCTGGGACTCGACAGGCTGGATTGCAGCGTTGCCATAATTTTAAACGCCTCCAGTAAAAAAATGGGAAAAAAGGATATGATAAAGGTGGAATGTCCCATCGATCAGTTCGATATGGACTTTTTCGGCTTCCTCGATCCCTCCGCCACGGTGGACGTAATAAAGGACGGGGAGATAATCTCCAAGCCCAAGCTCAAGCTTCCCGAAAAGCTGGTGAACGTGGTGCGCTGCCACAATCCCCGCTGCATAACCTCCGGGGAGGCGCAGCTTGACCAGGTCTTCATCCTGACCGACCCGCTTCGGGGCACCTATCGCTGCAAATATTGCGAAACTGCCTATAAAAACGAGGATTAAAGGTATCGGCTGTTACCATCTCGAAAGCAGGAAGAGGATATATATTATTGTCAGTCCCGCAAGCTGCAGGAGCTGAATAAGACGGGTGTCTCTGAAATATCCGATATATTCCCTCAAAAACGCGTTCAGCGTATAATAAAGCTTTGTTTTCGCACCGAACCCCACGGACCGCATACGGAGGCTTCTGGAAATAATCAGGGCGCGCATGACATGGTAGGAAGTGGTGGCAACGCCGAAGCAAAGCTTTTTTATATCCTTTCCGGAGTCCGTCTCTGCAAGAGCCAGGGAAAACCTCAGGTTTTCTTCGGTATTTTTCGACTCCTCCTCCCTTAAGAGCGCATCCTCCGGCACTCCCTCCGCAAGGGCAAATTCAGCCATCGCAAAGCCTTCCGAAACCGCCTCGTCGCTTCCCTGCCCTCCTGAGAAAATAAGCTTTGAACCGGGATTATTCCTCCAGATCTCAATTCCCTTAAATATCCGGCTTTTTAACAGCGGGGTGGGTTTTCCGCGGGAAAGACCTGCTCCCAGAACAATCACATAATCAAGTCCCCTGTTTTTCCGTACATGTATAAGATTAAAAAGGTTTGAAAGTCCGAAGGAAGCAAGCTGGATCACAAAATAAATCGAAACAAGCGTAAGATACCAGTATAACGCAGACGCCGGCCCCTTCTGCCGAACATCGAAAAGCCGCGGAAACACAAGATCAAAAATCATGAGGGCTACGGCAAAGCCGAAGGAGAGAATGTTCTTAAACCGGAACCCCTCCCTCTTAAGTAAAATAACACCCCCTATGAAAAATACAGGAAAAAGAACAGCCGGATAGGCTATAAGAAGCACTCCCACGAATATAAACGCAATATCCAGAAAAATATGTGCCAGAAGGTGAGACGAAAACCATTCCGGCTGAGTAACTACCAGGTCTATTAAATAGACTCCGAGAAAAAAAGCCGCCATCAGCGCAAAAAAGCCGATGGCGAGAGAGCGTCTTTCAAACAGGTAAAAGAGGCACCACAAAAGTGCCGAAATAAAAAACAGAAAAAGCCAGAGCATTATCCAAAAGCCTTTCTCTTTGATTCCATATACCATTTCGCGATATTTTCAGGAGAGCCTGCCCTGAGCCAGTCCTGAAATTCATCCAGAAATCCGGCCCGGCTCTCCATTCCCGTCGCCTTTTCCCCTTTATCTTCCTCATGCCCCAGAATTTCCGCGAATTTTTTATACAGCGGATCATCCTGAATATTGTAATTTATTCCGCCGCCCGATACCTGCTCAAGAGCTCCGTCTTTAAGCCTTTCCGGTTCCGAATTAATCGTCATTGTTCTGCATCCTCCTCTCAAATCCTTTACGGATTTATACGAACAACTCTCATCCATGGCAGTTAAGATAACGATTCCTCCGGCTGTCCGGCCGCTATAAGCCGCTTTTCAAACTCATCGTGGGGAAGAGCCATGTCAAAATAGAAACCCTGGGCAATATAACACTGGTTATCCTTTAAAAGGCTTATCTGCTCCACCGTTTCGACACCTTCCGCCAGGCACTCTATACCCATGCTTTGGGCCATGGCGATAAGGTGCTGCAGGATAACTGCCTTATTCGGCTTGTTATCTCCGTCCTCCGGCAGGAAGCTGCGGTCGATTTTGAGCGTATTCCAGGGCAGGTCACGGATAAGATTAAGAGAAGAATAGCCCATTCCGAAATCATCGACGGAGGTGTGTATCCCCTGCTCAGTAAGAGCATTAACCACCCTGCTTAAGTCCTTGAAGTCCACATCCGTAGTGGTTTCCGTCAATTCAATCTCAATATATTTCCGGGGAAAATCGTAGCGCCCCACCACATCGAAAATATCGTTTATCAGCTTCTCATTCTGCATGTGGCGTCTTGACATATTGATCGAAACACGGACCATTCGTCTTCCGTCCGCCAGCCAGGCACAGATATCCTGACACACCTGATCGAGCATATAGAAATCCAGCTCGCAGATCTCATTTCCCTGCTCCAGAGCGGGGATAAAGTTTCCGGGGGAAATAATTCTGCCGTCATGAACCCAGCGGCAGAGAGCCTCCGCTCCGCACAGCCGGTAATCCTTCAGAAAAACCTTAGGCTGGTAGAAAACCTTGAATTCTTTATTTTTTACAGCCTCCGGGAAGAGCTTCCTGACATCGGGCACCCGGCCGGAGTTAAGAGAAGAATCAGCCATCAGTCCTCCTCTCTTAAGGAAAGCTGCGGTATATGAACCGCTATCCTGTTGTTGCCCGAGGGGGTTTTATCTATCGAAAGCTCCCCTGACATCTGGTACAGTAAAATTCCGATTATCGCAAGAGAGGAATTCGAATCGGCGTTTCCGGCAAGATCCGAAATGTTCCCGCCTTTAAGAAGATTGAAAACCTCGTCTCTGGCTTCATCGGTTATTTCCGAACCGGTATCCTCCACCTCGATTTCAAGCATCGTTGCGTAGGAGTTCATATGAGTATCCACCCGGAAAGAGATTTTCCCGGAGTGGGTATACATGTATCGGTTATCCAGAAGACGGTTTATCATATATGTGATTCTGAGCGAATCCCCGAACAGCCGATCCGGTACCTGCTCCTCAACGGTAAATTCAAACTTCAGATCAGCCCTCTCCATGGAAAGCGCCAGCTCTTCAATCGGCCGGATCAGCGAGCGGATATTATAGATGTTTTCGGAAATCTTCATTTCTCCGGCGGTCAGACTTAAGTATTCCGACATATGATCCACAACGGTAATGACGGAGGTACCCTGGCGAATAAGGCCATCAACCGTGCTTTGCAGCTTCCCGGCATCGGAAAGCGCCTCGGCATTCTGCGCGGAAACCAGCATCGAACTCATCTGCTGCTTCATGAACTGGTTTATTTTCATGAAATATTCGGACTGCCGGCGAAAATACCCTTCTATTTTCCCGTTTTCCCTCTGGGTCAGGTAGTTGTGGTAGGCTATATGGGAGAGCACCTTCGCCAGATCCGATATAAACCAGGCGGCGCGTTCCACGTCCTCTCTGGGAATCACCCGGGTTTTTTTTACCTCCTCCACATAGCGGTCCGGGTCGATGGACAGTTCTTTGGCCGTCAGGCGGAGCTTATCCTCCTCCGACTCCTCCATGCGTACCTGGCCCCCGATAAAGCTCCCGACCATCTTTCCTTCCACGATGATGGGTGCGGCAAAATCAACCAGCCCAGCATGGCAGACATAAGCCACCGGCTGACCGCTCTGAAGGGTCATAATCGCTCCGTTTTTATCGCACTCCTCACAGCGCCTGCGTCCCTCTTTGGAACGGCGCACCAGCCCCATACAGAACCCGGTAAAACCGCTGCCCTTGGTGATCGGCATACCGTTTTCGTCCGTCGTCAACGCCGCCACCCCCGTAAAAGAAGAAAAGCTGTCCTGAAGATGCTGCAGCGTATCCACATCGATTAAGTCAACCAGCTTCAACCCGCTCATTGCAAACCTGATTTCCTTTTTACAGTAACCCGTAAAACCCTTTTCGTTTTGATCCTCAGCGCACCGTCTGAAAGAAACAGTGCCCCGGAAGGTTCCGAAGCACTGATAATACCTTCTGTCATTCCCACGGGAAAACAGCCATTTTATTTAACCTTGACATCAAAGAGATCCTTGTACCAGGTCAGGGACCGCAGGTAGGCATTATAGACATCGTCCATATCAATTTCCGAAAGCACCATAAGTCTGGACACCTCCTGCCAGGAAGCGTTTTCGTACTGGCGGATGAACTCCAGAACCGGCGCAAGATTACCCTTGCCGTTAAGCAGCGCATCACTGATGGGCTTTGAAACCTTAACCATTTCCAGCGCTTCCTCCATCGTCTTATCCAGAATAACATCGAGGACGGAGAAAAGCCCCATGAGGAAGAGCTCGGAGGCCTGGCCGGCCTGCTCAAACACGGGTGCCAGATTTTCGGCGAACTTTGCGCGAACCAGTGAAAGCCTCGTGATCTCACTGGGCTTATCGGCACAAAGCTCTTTTGTCACGGCCGTATTGATCCATTTCTTAAGTTCCTTCTGCCCCAGCATGGCCGCCGCGTGACGAACCGAGCTTATGCCGGAATTGACCGTCATGCGGTTAACCATCTCCAGAAGGGAAATAACAAGAGCCGTATCACGCCCTATAACATCAGCCGCCTGAGTCAGGTCAAAGTCGACATCGTTCACGACATTAAGAAGCTCTATATAGTTGACCTTGACAGGCGCGACCTCCAGATCGCCCTTATTGGCAGGCAGTCTGAAAAACTCTCCTTCGTAAAGGTTATAACCGCCGCCCTGGGTCAGATTATCGTAATCCTCCTGAGAGTTGACGTTGACCGCGCAGAGCTTGATGTTGGGATAGACCTTGCCGAAATAAATCTTCGCCTTTTCGATCACAATCTTTTTATGATCCAGGAAAATATAATCCATCAGGAGCAGGATGCTCTTATAGGGCTCGAATTTATCGATGGTCAGCTTTCTTATCGCCAGCTTGTAGCCGATATCCTTAAGCTCCTTAAGGCGCTTGACATACTGCTCATCCGGCGTCACCGAATTGTCCACCAGAAGCACAAGCTTTTCCGGCGCCGTTGTCGGGCACTGCTGGGACAGATCGGCAAAAATAGAAATATTGTTCATCTCGATAAAGACTTCTTTATCGCCTGAGAGAGTCGTGATTCCCATATTGTTGACAATGTCAAGCCCGGGAACATTGACCGCGCCGTCAAATCTGGCACTCCCGGCCAAGGCCGGATTAAGCAGCAGATTTTCTTTCTGCGCAAAAATCGAATAGGCACAGACCGTCATCGTATCGTCAAATAAAGGAATTAACGCAGCAAGCATGGATATCTCCGCTCCTTTCGATTCAATCTGATATACGGAATTATTATAACACCTTTCGTCCGGAATTGATATATCTCTTTTACATCTTTTCCGCGGCTTCCATTCCCAGAAGCCCGAGGCAGGTGCTTAATATCTCCCGGGTCAGGGTAATAAGCCCGATTAAGCTCTGTTTTCTTTCGTTATTCTCCTCGCTTAAGATCTTCGTTTCATGGTAAAACCGGTTGAATTCATTGGCTATCTCATACATGAAAGCGCAGATTTTGTGGGGTGCAAGCTCCGCGGCCGCGGTATGAACCGTGGCGGAAAACTGGGTGAGCTTCAGCATCAGGGCTTTTTCCTGGCCGCTCTCAGGCGGCAGGATTTTTATTTTTTCCAGGCTTCCTCCGGCCTCCGCGTGTTTACGGAGAATGGACTTGATCCTTACAATGGTATACAGGATATAGGGTCCGGTATTCCCCTCAAAGGAAGTGAACTTCTCTATGTCAAACACATAATCCTTAGAAGCCTGGTTGGAAAGATCCCCGTATTTTATGGCGGAGAGGGCAACGATAGTAGCTGTTTCCCTGACCTCCTTCTCCGAAAGCTCCACGCCGTCAACACACATCTTTTCAAGCATATTAGCGTTCACGTCCGAAATCAGTGCTTCCAGACGCATAACGCCGCCCTCTCTGGTTTTAAAGGGCTGTCCGTCCGGGCCGTTCATTGTACCGAACCCCAGAAAATCGAGCCGCATACTCTCAGGAACTATGCCGGTCTTTTTTGCGCAGCGGAACACCTGCTCAAAATGCAGGGCCTGCCGCTTGTCCACCACATAGATAATACGGTCGGGATGGTATTCCTCCTCCCTCTGCATGAGGGTTCCGAGATCGGTTGTTGTATAGAGCGCCGCTCCGTCGGATTTTAAGATCATGCAGGGAGGGATTTCCTTTTTATCATCCTCTTCGGATACGTCCACCACAAGAGCTCCCTGGCTCTCATAGGCCTGTCCGCTCTCCTTCAGCTTTTCAACGAGCTTCGGGATATAGGCGTCGGCGTCGGACTCCCCCTTCCAGAGGTCAAACTCGACATTCAGATTCCGGTAATTCCGTTTTAAATCCTCGGTCGAAACATTCATGATATGCCGCCAGAGCACATAATAGCCCTTGCGGCCGTGCTGAAGATCCAGAGTGGCTTCCATGGCCTCTTTCTTATAGGCCTCGTCCTCTTTGGCCTTTAAGGAAGCCGTCGGATAAATCTCTTCCAGCTCGGAGAGGGTAAAGGGCGGCTCCTTGGGATATTCTCCGTCAAAGCTCTCGTCAAAATAGGGCAGGCCGCCTTTTCTTTTTTTAAGCTCGGTAATTATCAGGCCCATCTGCAGGCCCCAGTCCCCCAGATGAATATCGCCTATGACCCTGTGTCCGGCAAAGCTTAAAATACGCCTTATGCTGTCTCCGATAATGGCTGAGCGAAGATGACCGATATGCAGGGGCTTGGCCACGTTGGGGCCGCCGTAATCCAGAATGATGCATTGCTTTTCGCCGCTGTTTTCATAGCCGAAATCCGGGGCCTTCATGGAATTAAGAAGCCCCACCAGATATTCCCCGGAAAGCTTCAGGTTTAAAAAACCCGGTTTGACGGCCGCTGCCTCTGAAAAGCAGGGATTTTCGATAAGAAATCCGGCCACCTCCTCCGCGATTGCTATGGGAGCCTTATGAGCCTCCTTCGCAAGGGAAAGGGCGCCGTTGCACTGAAATTCACAAAGATCAGGCCGGTTGGACAGAGTAACATTCCCGGCTTCCCTGCGGTAACCCGCTTTTTCAAAGGCCGCCCCAACCTCATCCGATAACACTTCCAGTAAAGACTTCATCTGTTTTTTACTCCTGTTAGATTTATGTAAACCAAGAATTCAACAACCTTCAAGCCACGTGGTGACCAATTGCGAAGCAATTGGCAAATCCGGCTCACTATGATTCAACAACCTTCATGCCGGATCATGCCGGATCATCCTCCTTTGAGTATACGCAGCCGCAATAGCTCTGCCTGTACAGTCCGTACTGCATGGAAAGCTCGATCGATCTCTTAAATCCGTCGTGTTTTTTAAAATCCGCAGGCAGATGCTTAACACCATACTTAAACCCGACTTTTTCCCCGATTTCGTTAAGCTTCGCGGCGTTTTTATGGGGGCTGATGGAAAGAGTCGTGGCGAAATAATCAAAGCCTTTTTCCGCCGCCAGCCTGGCCGTCTCCTTAAGGCGAAGGCCGTAGCACTTAAAACAGCGCTCTCCTCCCTCCGGCTCTCCCTCCAGACCCCGGGAAATGGCGTAAAAGCTGTCAGGATCATATTCCCTTATAATGACCTTCGCCGGAAGCTTCGATTCCACCAGAAAGCGCTCCAGTTCTGAAGAACGCCGGATATATTCCTGGGCGCTGTCCATATTAGGATTATAAAAA
Organism: Lachnospiraceae bacterium; assembly: GCA_024680815.1. Taxonomy (GTDB): domain Bacteria; phylum Bacillota; class Clostridia; order Lachnospirales; family Lachnospiraceae; genus NK4A144. The sequence continues at coordinate 17,404 of JAILBQ010000035.1, forward strand.
AACACGGTTATATCAAAATACGGAGAGAGATATTCCAGGGGATAGCTGGCGCAGGGAGCGCAGCAGGCATGCAAAAGCAGCGAGGAACGACGGCCGCTCGCCTTCAGTTCCCCTATGAGTGTATCCAGCTCTTCAGCGTAATTTCTCTTTTCCCTGTTTCCGGGTATCAGCTTTTTTTCCATAACAGTACGCTCCCGCTTTATATGAAAGTGCGGATTGCTCCGCCTTCGGCACTTTCATAGAAAGTATTTTACACCGGCTTCGAAGAGCTTCATATCCTGCTTACCGGTTATATTTACGGCAACTCCCGGGCCCTGACGTTCAGCATGGGCCATTTTCCCATAGACCCTTCCGTCCCTGCTCGTAATTCCCTCTATGGCCAGGAATGAACCGTTCACATTCCAAGCTTCATCCATGGAAACGCATCCCGCCGGATCCGAGTAGCAGGTCGCGATCTGCCCCCGCTCCTCCAGCTCTTTAAGTACCTTCCGGGGCGCCACAAATCTGCCTTCACCGTGGGATGCCGGATTTATGTAAACCTCTCCGGGCTTTGTCAGCATCAGCCACGGAGACAGATCCGACATGACTTTTGTGCATACCATACGGGAAATATGCCGACCTATGGTATTGAAGGTAAGGGTCGGGGAATCCTCATCCCGGGTATCCGTAACCCGGCCTTCGGGCAGGAGCCCCAGCTTCACAAGAGCCTGGAAGCCGTTGCAAATCCCAAGCACAAGACCGTCCCGCTTTGAAAGAAGGTCATCGATTGCTTCCTTCAGCAGCTCATTCCGGAAAGCAGTCGCGAAAAACTTGGCTGAACCGTCCGGCTCGTCCCCTGCCGAAAAACCTCCGGGGAACATGACTATCTGGGCTTCCCGGATCGCAGAAGCAAATTCCTCCACCGATTCCCTGATATCTCCGGCGGAAAGGTTGCGGAAAACCCGGACGTTAACTTCGGCGCCGGCACGCTCAAAAGCCCGCGCGGAATCGTATTCGCAGTTGCTTCCGGGAAAAACCGGAATAAAAACGCCCGGCCGGGCCACTCTGTGGCGGCAAACAAAAACACGGCCCTTTTTGTACGGTTTTATGTTAACCTCTTCATATGTCTCTTCCCCCGACCTGGTGGGAAATACCTGCTCCAGAGTTTTACTGTACGCCTCATAGGCCTTCTCCAGCGGAATGCTCTTTTTTCCGAAGGAAATACAGGGCTTGCGCGTCACGGTTCCGAAAACCATATACGGCACCTTAAGCTCCGAAAGCCGCTTCGGATCAACCTCCGCCAGAATGTTTCCCGTTTCGGAAAGGAAGAATTCCTCGGGAAGATGCCCGTCTGACAGCTTTACCCCCAGCCGGTTCCCGAAAGCCATTTTTGAAAGAGCCGGCGCAATGCCGCCTTCCCCAAGAGCATAGGCTGAAACTATCACTCCGTTTTGTATCGCTTTGCTGACGGCGCTGTAGAGCTTTTTAGCCTTACCGTAGTCCGGCAGGTCATACTTATCCACCTCAACAGTGAATTTCACAATGACATTCCCTGCCTTTTTCAGCTCACTCGAAATGATTTCCTGCTTTTTCCCAACTGCAACAGCAAATGAAACAAGGGTCGGAGGGACATCCATGGCCTCAAAGGTGCCGGACATGGAATCCTTTCCCCCTATCGAAGGCAGACCAAACCCCATCTGCGCCTCAAACCCTCCGAGAAGGGCGGCAAGGGGCTCTCCCCACCGCAGAGGATCCTCGGTCATCCTCTTGAAATACTCCTGAAACGTAAATCGTATGCGGTTCATATCCCCGCCGGCTGCAACTATCCTGGCGATGGAATCCGTAACGGCATAAACGGCCCCGTGGTACGGGCTCCAGGAGGATATACGGGGATCGAAGCCGTAGCTCATGAGCGTCACCGTATCGGTCTCTCCCTTAAGCAGCGGAAGCTTTGCCGCCATGACCTGTTCAGGCGTCTCCTGATACTTTCCGCCGTAGGGCATCAGCACCGTTCCGGCTCCTATGGAGGAATCAAACATCTCCACAAGCCCCTTTTCGGAGCATTCATTGAGGTCAGCCAGAGAGGAAAGCCATTCCTCCTCAAAGTCATATACCGATACCGGAGTCCTGAAATAGCTGTCCGCAGAGGGCGCGCCCACAAGCACCTCCGTCTCCGTAAACGCTCCGTTGGTGTTCAAAAATTCACGGCTTATATCAACAATTTTTTTACCCCGCCAAAGCATCACCAGCCGCGGCTCTTCCGTTACCTCCGCCACAGGCGTGGCCTCCAGGTTTTCCTCGGCGGCAAGGGATAAGAAAGAATCTCTGTTTTCCGGCGAGACCACCACGGCCATACGCTCCTGGGACTCAGAAATCGCCAGCTCCGTTCCGTCAAGCCCGGCATATTTCCGGGGCACGAGATCCAGATTTATCTTAAGGCCGTCGGCAAGCTCTCCTATAGCCACCGAAACGCCGCCGGCACCGAAATCATTGCAGACTTTGATTAAAAGGCTGGCCTCCCTGCGGCGGAAAAGTCTCTGAAGCTTACGCTCCGTAGGCGCGTTTCCCTTCTGAACCTCCGCTCCGCAGCTTGTAAGAGACGCTTCCGTATGCACCTTTGAAGAACCCGTAGCGCCGCCGCAGCCGTCACGGCCCGTTCTTCCTCCGAGAAGAATGACGACATCCCCCGGCTCGGCCTTTGAGCGCACCACATTCTTTCTCGGGGCCGCTGCCACTACCGCTCCTATCTCCATGCGCTTCGCCGCGTATCCCGGATGATAAATCTCCCGGACAAGGCCCGTGGCAAGACCCACCTGGTTGCCATAGGAGGAATAGCCCCTGGCCGCCTCGCGTACCAGCTTTTTCTGAGGAAGCTTGCCCTTTATTGTTTCCGCAAGGGGAACGGTCGGATCGGCCGCTCCGGTCACCCTCATTGCCTGATAGACATATGCACGGCCGGAAAGGGGATCCCGGATCGCGCCTCCCAGACACGTGGCCGCTCCGCCGAAGGGTTCTATTTCCGTAGGATGGTTGTGAGTCTCATTCTTAAACATCACAAGCCATTCTTCCTCACGCTTTTTACCGTCCTCTTCAATTTCCACGGGAACAACCACCGAGCAGGCGTTTATCTCATCGGATTCCTCTTCGTCCTTAAGCTTCCCCTTTTCCTTAAGGGCCTTCATTCCCATCAGCGCCACATCCATCAGAGTGACGGGTTTTTCATAATTTTTAAGGGATTTTCTGGTTTTCAGATAACGCGTGTATGACTTCCGTATCGGCCCGGAATAAAAACCCTTCTCAAAGGAAACCTTCTTAAGCCCGGTCAGAAAAGTGGTATGCCTGCAATGATCGGACCAGTAGGTATCCAGCACCTTAATCTCCGTCATCGTGGGTTCACGCATTTCGATGTTTTTAAAATAATTCTGAATATGCAGAAAATCCTTAAAGGTCATTGCAAGCCCCAGGGAGCCGTAAAGCTCCTTAAGGGAGATTTCATCCCGGGCTGTAAAGTCCTTAAGAACCTCTATGTCAGCCGGCTCCTCATATTCCGTCAGAAGCGTTCCGGGCTTTTCCTCTGCCGCAAGTCCCGAATCCACGGGATTTATCACATAGTCCTGAATTTTCTTTAATTCCCCGGGAGTCAACTCTCCGGAAAGACAGTAAACCACAGCGGTTTTTATGGCGATTTTTCCGGCCGCTCCCAGAAATTCAAGGCACTGCACGGCTGAATCCGCCCTCTGGTCAAACTGCCCCGGAAGATACTCCACCTGAAAAGAAAAGTCGCCCTTTTTTCGGGGAAACTCCTCCTCATGGAGGATATCGACGGGCGGCTCGGAGAACACACTGTATTTAGCCTTTTCGTAGATCTCGTCCTCTACATTTTCCATATCGTATCGAATCAGGATACGCACTCTGAGGTCATGTCCGATGCCGAGATAGCTGCTGAACTCTTCAGCCAGAGCCCGCGCCTCCACGGCATAAGGCGCTTTTTTTTCAACAAAAACCATTCTGACCATTATGGTTTCAACTCCCCTTTA
>JAILBQ010000042.1 GCA_024680815.1 Lachnospiraceae bacterium
GGAAGCTCTCTTCGAGGGTGGAAAGCTCTTTTTCATTATTGTCGAGATTGGAAACGGTCGAGTTGAAGAAGCGCTCGTTATTGTCTTCCTGAATGCGCCGGGTCTGGTTTTTCAGAATAAAGAGAAGCAGGAGAAAATACAACAGGAGACAACCTCCGGCTATGACGAACAAAAGGAGGGCCCTTTTCCGGTATGCTTTCTTTTCGGAATCTCTGTCCATAACTGACCTTTCTGATCTTTTCTTTCCGGGATAACACCAATCCCGCTTACTATACCACATCCCCGGTGTTTATGCTATCTTTCGCGGGACTTTGCTCTGCTTGTTTTTTATGTGTTCATAAGTTATACTGAACCTGGATTCCGATAAGGTTACAGTTTGTTTTTTCGAGGGTCAGCCGGTATGGCCGGCATAATTATCAATTTAATTTAAGGAGGATGAACATGGCTAAGAGCAGATTGATCGGTGATTATCCCGTGATCGGGATCAGACCCTGTATCGACGGGCGCAGGGGTCCTTTAAAGGTCAGGGAATCGCTGGAAGAACAGACGATGAACATGGCGAGATCCGCCGCGAAGCTGTTTGAGGAGAATATTAAATATACCAACGGTGAGCCGGTGAAGGTCGTTATCGCCGACACCACCATCGGCCGGGTGGCAGAGGCCGCCAACTGCGCCGCGAAATTCAAAAAGGAGGGAGTGGACATCACTCTTTCCGTCACACCCTGCTGGTGCTACGGGTCGGAGACGATGGATACCGATCCGATGACGATAAAGGGCGTATGGGGCCTTAACGCAACCGAGCGGCCCGGCGCCGTATATCTGGCTTCCGTCCTTGCCACCTATTCCCAGAAGGGGCTTCCTGCCTTCGGTATTTACGGAAAGGATGTGCAGGACGCTGACGACACCGTGATCCCCGATGATGTCAGGGAAAAGCTTCTCCGGTTTGCCCGCGCCGCCGTGGCGGTCGCCACTATGAGAGGAAAGAGCTATCTTCAGATCGGCTCGGTCACGATGGGTATCGGAGGCTCCATAATAGATCCCGCCTTTATCGAGGAATATCTGGGCATGAGAGTCGAGTCCATCGACGAGGTTGAGATCATCCGCCGCATGAGCGAGGGGATCTACGATAAAGAAGAATATGAAAAGGCCCTTGCCTGGACAAAGGAGCATTGCAAAGAGGGGCTCGATAAGAATCCCGAATTTGTACGGGCTTCCGACGAAAAGAAGGCCGAGGCTTGGGAATTCATCGTAAAGATGATGTGCATCATAAAAGATCTCTATAACGGAAATTCGAAGCTTCCGAAGGGCTGCGAGGAGGAGATGGTGGGACATAACGCCATCTGCGGCGGCTTCCAGGGACAGCGGCAGTGGACCGACTTTTATCCCAACTGCGATTATCCCGAGGCCCTGCTCAATACCTCCTTTGACTGGAACGGCCCCAGAACGCCTTATATTCTCGCCACCGAAAACGACACCTTAAACGGCCTGGGAATGCTGTTTATGAACCTCTTAACCAACAGGGCCCAGATGTTTGCCGATGTAAGGACCTATTGGAGCGGGGCGGCAGTAAAGCGTGTTACCGGCTATGAGATCGAAGGCCACGCGAAGGAGGCGGACGGCTTTATCCATCTTATCAACTCCGGCGCCTGCTGTCTGGACGCCAGCGGAGAGGCCGTGGATGAGAACGGGAACCATCTTATCAAGCAATGGTTCGATATAACTGAGGAGGATCAGAAGAAAATCATGGAGGCCACCGAATGGTGCTCCGCCGATTACGGCTATTTCAGAGGCGGCGGCTTCTCCTCCCGGTTTGAAACGAAATATGAAATGCCCGCGACAATGATCAGACTGAACCTTGTAAAGAACCTGGGGCCTGTACTGCAGATCGCCGAAGGCTGGACGGTTGCGCTTCCCGCGGAGGTTTCCGATACGCTCTGGAAGCGTACCGACTACACCTGGCCCTGCACCTGGTTTACTCCGAGGGTGGGCGCAAACCGCTATTTCAAAACAGCATATGATGTCATGAACAACTGGGGAGCCAACCACGGCGCCATCAGCTACGGCCATATCGGAGCGGATCTCATAACCATGGCATCGATCCTCCGGATCCCTGTATGCATGCATAATGTTCCTGAAGAGAATATCTTCAGGCCTTCCGCCTGGAACGCCTTCGGTGTGGATCCCGAGGGGCAGGATTTCAGGGCCTGCGATGCCTACGGGCCGATGTACAAGACCATAAGGTAATGTTCAGAATCAAAGGCGGGGGCTGCAAAAGCAGTCCCCGCGCTTCAAAAGTATGACAGTGTCGTCGCAAAGAACGCGCCGACATGGAGGATTGAATATGAAACAAAAGATCTGGAGAAAAAAACTTACCGCGCTGTCACTCTTTGCCGTACTCGTTCTTAGCGAGATATCCGGGGGAGTAACGGCTTTCGCTGAAGAGCTCCTTCCTTCCGGGACCGGAGAGGCCGTTTCCGTGACAGAGGAAGCTTTGCCGGAAGAGACAGCCGACGGGGCCGGGACTCTCCTTCCGGAGACGGGGGAAGTTCAGGAAGCTGAAGAGGAGGCGGACTCTGAAAACGGGACAGTTCCTTCCGAAGAGGGGCTTTCATCCGAAGAAGAAACCTCCGGGAGCGTCTCGCCTGATGAGCTTCCGGCCGGAGAAGAAACACCGGAGAGCGTCTCCCCCGATGAGCTTCCGGCCGGAGAAGAGATCCCGGGGAGCGTCTCCTCCGACGAGCTTCCGGCTGAGGAAACAGATCCCGTAAGTGTTTCTCCGGATGAGGCCGGAATAATCTGGACAGATATTTCTGACAGGGTCATCCAGGCCGGCGGCTTTTTGAAGGAATGGGAAAAGAGCACGGTCTCTGACAGCTCTGTCATGGGCACGCCTGATTATGAGGGTGCATACAAGGCCGCTTCCACGGCTCTTCATAACTGGAACGGGAAAGATGAAGTGATCGTTGTCGACGTCAGCGCGTATAACATTCCCAACGATCTGGATTTGCTGGCGGATATCGCCGCAAGGGCAATCAATAAGAATCCGGACTGCTTTTATGTCAGCACCGCGATTGGATTTGGGTCTGGGCCGAATACATTAAGTATGAAGGTCAATACTCGATATAATAAGACTCATGTAAGCACTTTTAACGCAAAGCTCAACGGAATAGTCGCCGGGGTGGATGAAAACTGGACGGATCTTCAGAAGATTCTCTACGCCCATGATTATCTGGTAAAGCACATAGATTATGATAACACATTGGAAAAACATGACGCCTATAACGCCCTGATCGAAAACTGCTGCGTCTGTCAGGGCTATTCCCTGGCCCTCTCCTGCCTGTTGAACCGCATTTTCCCTGACGCTGAATGCGATCTGATCACAAGCCGGAATCTTAATCACGCCTGGAACCTCGTGACTCTTGACGGGAAAAAATATTATATCGATGCAACCTGGGATGATCCCACCGGATCTGTCAGGAGATACTGCCGCTATAATAATTTCCTTGTCAGCAAGACAAAATTTATCAATGAAGACCATACCTCTACTGACTGGATCGATATCGACGGAAATAATGTCTATGACACCGTGACGACCGGAAACGAATACGATTCCTTCTTCTGGTCGGATATGAAATCAAGTATCCCGATGGTCGGGAAACTGGGTTTATTCTATAAAGGCTTAGACCCCACAAGGTTTTGTACTTATAATTTTGACACAAAGGCGGAAAGCGAGATCTTTACCGAAAATCTCAGCTGGCATGTATGGGGAGGCGGCGGCTCCTGGATCGGGTGCTTCAGCTCTCTCGGCTCCATAGGATCGTATTTTGTCTATTCCACACCGGAAAAGATCCATCTCATAGATACCGCCGGAACGAAAAAAGAAACCTATGAGCTGACAGGCAGTGAGAAAGGCAAAGGCTATATTTACGGCCTTCTGGCAGAGGACGGGCTTGTAAAGTATGATCTTTATACAGCTCCGAACGGCAGCCTTAAAGCAGAAGGGACCATCAGCTCCTGGGCAGGATATGAGGAAACCCCCGACCTGGAAAAGGTAGAGCTCAATGTGGATACATTGCCGATGATCCGCTCG
>JAILBQ010000056.1 GCA_024680815.1 Lachnospiraceae bacterium
GCACCTTGCGGAATGATAGAGATTATCGTACTCCGCTCCGGGCTTCAGATTACCAAAGCCCTCCCTGATGGCTTTTTCCTCCATTGAAGAGATCCATAATCTCTTGAAAGGCTTATTGCAGCCTGCTTTTTCATAGACGAGACGGAAGATTGCTTCACCTTCGCGGCCTGCATCAGTAGCCTCTACAAGCTCCGTGACATCACTTCTTTCCATGAGATTCTTAAGGATATTGAACTGTTCCTCTGTATCAGGCTTTACCTCGTGCTTCCATTGCTCTGGCATGATAGGAAGGCTGTCATAACTCCACTTTTTATACTGCTCCCCGTAAGCCTGTGGCTCTGCCAGCTCCACCAAATGTCCATAGCACCAGGATACGATCTTGTCCTCTCCCTCTATATATCCCTTGTGTTTACCCTTGTCCTTAATACCAAGTGCCGCGCAGATTGCCTTTGCCACGCTCGGTTTTTCCGTAATGATCAACTGCATATCTTTTCTCCTTGCTTAAAATAAATATGGCAGCCGCTTTTCTTACGACTGCCACGTTTCCTGTTCTTTTGTTCCTGTTTTAAGGCTCTTCAGCCTCCTTAAGTTTCCTCCCTGTCATCATTCGGGGGTTCATCGAAGAAATCTTCCTCCCCGTCTTCACTCTCATCATCATCCGGCAGCTCACCCTCTTCGTCCGGATCGTAATCTTCCTCCTCTTCATAATTCTCGTCGCCTCTCCTTTTCAGCTTCTTTACGATGACGGCGATCAATGCCACGATAAGCATGATAATTCCTATGAAAACATAGGTCTTCAATCCTCCGGTATCCTGCCTTTCCTCCTTTTCCTGCTTTTCGCCGGCATTCCCTGACACCTGCTCCTCCGATACCGTTTCCGCAGCCTCCTCATCTGCATCTTTTTTACCGAAAAAACTTTCCAGTGTGTTACTTTCACTATCTCCTGCCTTTATTACGCTGTTATTGTTGTTTGGAAGACCACTGTCTACAGCAGCTTCTCCCGCTTCAAGGGTTGCAGCGTTCTTCGGCAGGGTCTCGCTGTTGTCCTCGGTGACATTCAGAAGATCGTTTTCCGTTATGTCTGTCACGAAATGAACTTCCTCATTGTCTCCATCCCTGTCGATGATCAGGTAGAACACCTTGCCGGTCTTTGCCTCGATGGTATAGAACTCCCGTCCCTGCCCGGATACCGTTGTATATTCCGGTGTCCTTTCCTGTGAATCAGCCTCTGCAAGGGCTTTCTTCTTTTCCTCAGTCTTTGTATTACTTATCGCATTATTCTTTGATAAAGTGTTCCCCTGGCTATCCGTCGTGATATGATCCGTGACCTTTGCTGTGGAGCTGGCAGGTTTTGTCGCTTCCGCACTGTCCGGTAATTTGATCTTGCTCCCCGATGACCCACTTCCCGTTGAATAATAGGGATTGTTTACACGATAGTTCTCCGACATGTTCCCGGCATTATCCATGGCCTGTACCGTGAAATACTGATATCCGGTATCGAACTGCTCCATCCGTATGTTTAAGGTTCCGTTCGTCAGGTTGGTAAATTCAAAACCGTTCACATATACTGCCTTTATCCCGGAGGCCGTGTCAGATGCCTGTACCGTCAGGGTTCCGTTATTTACCGCAGCATTCAGGGTTGGCTTCGTAAAATCAAAGCATACGATACGGGCATTTTTACTGTAGGTTTTGCCTTTCGTATCAGTGACCTCCACATAGATCGTGCCGTTTTCGCTCATATCCACTGACATGGAATCCGTGATATCCATCCAGCTTCCGTTCTGACCTATCCTTGCTTTTACGGTCTTGATCGTGAAATTTCCTGTATTTGCAATGTCCTCCGCTACCACCTTGATCTTCACCGCCTTGCTGTACCACCCGGTCGGTTCTGTTATCGCGATCCTGACCATAGGCTCTGCTGCAGGTTCATCCCCGGATACCGTATCTCCCGATACCTGCGCTGCGGTATTAAGACTTTCATCGGGTATAATGATCATTGCCGGTTCCTGTGATTGCTCATTCTCCGGCAGCTTTTCATCCGCGTAAATAAAAAGAGCCTCCCTGTCTTTTATCAGGAGGACTCCCACCGCAAGGGTAATCAGCATTACCGACATGATAAACGCCGCCATCAGCCTAACCGATAACGTTATCAGCCGCCTTTTTCTTCTCCTTGTCTGATTTTGCAACCTCTCCCGCCTCCTTCCTTTTGTTCATGAGCACATCGATCTCGTCCTGTTTAAGCCTGCTTAAGAAAATAAGCTGCTCTGAGGATATGTTGCTCTTCTGTATGATCTTCAGCTTTTCCGCATCTTCCACAGCCTTTTCCTCCTGCATCAGGAGCTTCTCCTCCTTTTGCAGGGCTTCTATATCAGAACGGATCTTTTCCAGTTTCTTTCTGATCTTTGCTTTTGTCATAAAACCTCCATTTCCTTTGCGACGTTCAGTCACCTTTTTTCAGTGTAAAACCCTGCCAAATCCATAGAAATGCTCCTGCCAGTATGGTGTATTGATACTGCTGTATTTGATCGGATCCCCGGCATGGATCATCTTATCCGTCCCGCAATAGATTCCCACATGGGAAACCGGATTGCCGGAGTTATAGGTTCCGGTGAAAAAGATGATGTCCCCAGGCTGTGCCTCAGATGGGCTTATATGCTGACAGCTGTTGTAGATTCCCTGCGCATTTGTCCTTGATATATCCGCATAGCCACTGTTTTTAAGGACGTAGCAGACAAATCCGGAACAATCAAATCCCTCTGAAGGTCTGCTTCCTCCCCAGACATAAGGGTATCCTACATAGCGGTCTGCCTCATTTAAGAGCGCTGCCACATCACCCGTAGGACTTACCGGACTTCCTGCTGCATAGAAGCTCCCTTCTCCATTCTCAAAATAAAACAACGGGTTGAAATAATCCCCGTCGTATAAGCACTCGATATGAAGATGGCTTCCTGTGATGCTCCCCGTGCTTCCGGTCCTTCCGATCAGCTGCCCATGCTCCACTGTTTCTCCGTTGCTGACATATCTGCTGCCAAGGTGGGCGTACTTCGTCATATATCCGTCGCTG
>JAILBQ010000063.1 GCA_024680815.1 Lachnospiraceae bacterium
GGAGTGTATGTTCGCCGGCAACGACGTGAGCACCAGGACTCTGCTCTCAACGGGGATCCGTCCCGATGTGCTGAAAGAAAAGAATCTTTCGGAGAGACAGATAAAGGTACATCTGGAAGCTTTCGAAAAACTGAAGGCAGAGGCGGAGGAAATAGAACGTTCGATCCGGCTGGGCAATTCAGATGAAATGATTCAGAATCGTAAGCAGGAGCTTATGAGGGAAAAGATTGAACTGGATTCGAAAATCAAAAAGCTCCGGGAGAGGGTTTCGGAAATCAGCGACAACATCGAAACCGCTTCGGATGCAAAAATTGTAGTGACCAATACGGCATTTTCGGGATGTATAATACAGGTGGATCAGCAGCAGATGGTTCTGGATGAGACGAAACGCAAGGTTGAATTTGCCATCAATCATTCGGCGGGAGGAAATCTTTCCATACGGCCTATTGTTGAGTGGTAGGATTAATGATGTTTTTTCGGAGTAATGATAAATGATAGATTTTGAGGAAGAGTTAAAAAAGTTTCATCCTTCGCCGGAAGTTGAGGAGGTGGAGGATATCATTCATGCTCATGACGCCTCTGACCTGATCGATGTTTTGCTGTCAATGATGGAAACGGAGCAGGGAGAACACTATTAAGGAGCTGAAGCATGAGGTGTTATAGCTGCGGCGCCACGCTGTCCGAGGATGATTTCTGCAACGCCTGCGGTGCGGATGTCAAATCCTATAAGCGAATCATACGTTTATCCAATTCCTGCTATAATGAAGGTCTTAAAAGGGCTAAGATCCGGGATCTTTCCGGAGCTGTAAGCTCTCTTAAGGAGAGCCTTAAGTGCAATAAGACCAACATTGAAGCCAGAAACCTTTTGGGCCTTGTCTATTTTGAGATGGGGGAGGTAGTTCTGGCTCTTTCGGAATGGATAATTTCAAAAAATTACCGGGCCAAAAATAATATTGCCGATGATTTCATGCAGGAGGTACAGGAAAATCCGGCAAAGCTTGAGATGCTCAATACCTCAATAAAGAAATATAACCAGGCTTTGGATTACTGTGCCCAGGGCAGCTATGATCTGGCGATTATACAGCTGAAAAGCGTGGTTTCCAAAAATCCGAAGCTTGTTCGGGGTTACCAGCTTCTGGGACTTCTCTATCTTCAGGGGGAGCAGTGGGAAAAGGCAAAAAAGGCCTTAAACAGAGCACTCAGGGTGGATGCGGGAAATCCCGAAACCCGTTATTATTTAAGCGAAGCGGAGCAGGCTTTAAACGAGCTTGCCGCCGTTCCGGCCGAAAACCGCATGAAAACACGGGAAGAGGCTATTACCTATCAGAGCGGAAACGAGACGATAATTCAGCCGTTGAACACTCAGGAGCGATCCGGTTCGATTACGGTGCTCAATATCATTATCGGGCTGGCTATCGGTGCCGCGATAATGTGGTTTCTCATTCTGCCCGCGAGAATCCAGTCTGCCCGTAAAGAGATTAATGAAGAGCTGCAGAATGTCTCGGATGAGCTGACATCCAAGTCCGCCGATCTTGAGGAAATGGACAAACGGCTGGAGGCTTTGCAGAATGAAAACAATGCGTCAAAAGAGGAGCTGGAAAGCTATACCGGTTCCAGCGGAATGATGAACAGCTTCGACGGTCTCTTTGATTCCGCTGCGCTTTATATCAATGATCCGGGAAACGCCAGGGAAGCGGCAAAGCTTCTTGAGGGAGTAAGCGAAAACGCATCCTCCAGGAAATCCTATCAGAATCTTTATTCCGTCATGTTTTCAAAAGTTGGCTCTGAGGCAGCCTCTGCCGCGCTGGATTCCGGAAAGCAGTGTTATAACACCGGAGACTATACCGGCGCCATTGTGGATCTGACCGAGGCTTTCGGGCTTAATTCCTCTTTGGACGAGGCGCTTTATTATCTTGCTCAAAGCTATCTGAAAAGCGGAGATGAAACAAAGGGCAGAGAGCTTTTGAATCAGCTGACGAATACATTTCCCGATTCGGAGTATGCGGGTCGTGCAAAAGACTATCTGAGTACGGGAAATACCGATGAGACACCTGCCGAAACCGGACAGGAAGAAAATGATAACGGCGAAACGCAGGAACGAAAGAAAAAGACCGAAGAACAGACTGAAGCTGCGGCTGCCGTAGAACTTCCGGCAGTTCCCGCACCCGCCGCCACACCCACACCTGCACCGGTTACCCAGGCCCCGGCAGCAATAGATGAACTGCAGGCGGGAGCTGCACAGGAAGGGGTCTTTTAATTGTGAAACCGGACTGGTCTTTCATGACAAGACGTCAGTACGGTCTTATGTTTTTGGGGCTTGTGGGAGTAACGGTTGCGATAACCTGGCTCTGGCACCGCTTCAAAAAAAGAAATACGGTTTTATTCGGAACCTTTCTTTTTTCTGTTGTTCTGAAGGGGCTTTACATCTGGTATACTCCGACCTATGCCAGACAGCATGATTTTTTTGATTTTACCAGCGGCCAGGGGCAGGCTGCATACATAGAATGGTTTTATGATCATGTATCCCTGCCGGATTTTGATCCGCGAAAGATCTGGGGCTTTTTCCAGCCGCCCCTGCACCATATTCTGGCTGCAATGTGGCTGCGGCTTCAGACCCTTGCGGGAGTGTCCTATCTGACAGCGTGCGAGGGTATTCAGGTTCTGACGCTCCTCTACAGCGTGCTGTTTTCAATATATGCACTTCTCCTGTTTCGCAGAAACGGGCTGAAGGGAAGAGGGCTTGAGCTTGCTTTCGCAGTAACTGCCCTGCATCCGATTTTTATATTGTTTGCCGGGTCGCTGAATAATGATACTCTGGTGGCGCTGTTTCTCCTGATGTCGATTTATTACGGCGTCACATGGGCTGAAAAACAGAATTATCCCGAGATTATCAAGCTTGCGCTTTCAGTGGGCTGCGGTATGATGACAAAGCTTTCGGAAATTCTCGCGGTGCCTGCCCTCGTTTTTCTCTTCCTTTGGGTATGGATAAAGGGCGGAAGGGAGAGATTCGGAAAGCTGCTTAAGCAATACCTTGTTTTCGGGGCAATATCGCTTCCCCTTGGATTGGCGTACCCGCTCAGAAACTTCTTCCGTTTTGGAGTTCCGCTTCAGTATACTCCTGAGGTGGGTGAACCTCTGCTGGGGTATTCATTGTGGGAACGGCTTTTTGACATTCGCACCGTGACACCGTTCGCAAGTATGGTGAAAAACGGTAATGCTTTTGATGAGTATAATATCCCCCTGGCGATCATGAAGACATCGCTGACGGGTGAGTTTCCCTTTGCCTCAGCGAACGGCTACATGGTTCCTTTCGGGTGGATACTGCTCATAAGTGCGTCGATGCTTGCTCTGGTCTGTCTGTTTGCCACCTTTATGGTATCAGCCGGACGTACGGAGCTGAAGGACGGCCTCCTGAGGGGATATTACCTGACAGCATATGGAACGGCTGTTATTTTTATAATAAATCTTTGTTTCAAAATACCGAATTTCAGCTCCCAGGATTTCCGGTATATTGCCCATGTGACGGCGTTGGAATCGCTGTATCTCGGGCTTCTTTATCAGAAATCGGAAAAAAGCGGGAACAGGAAGATAACCTGCGGCTTAATTACGGTGCTGGTTCTTGTTTTTACCGCAGCCTCTTCCATGGTTTATATGCTTTTGGGACTGCCATAGAAAGGACAGAGCCTTATGAAGCTCATTCATTGTGCGGATTCCTTTAAGGACTCCCGGGACAGTATTGTTTCAGGTAACGGGTGTATGGGAAAACAGAGCGGGAGGATTGTTACCTTTCTGCGGCTGGTTAAGTATGCTCTAAACACCTCTGTTAAGGCGCTCCTGATTATGGGCGATCTTTTTTGCCCGGAGGAAATGAATACGGAGCTTCAGGAAGTTCTTATGACCTGTATTGAAAAAAATCCTGAACTGGAGTTTTGTTTCTTAAGCGGCGAAGATGAGGCGGAGCCTCTTTCGGAACTGCTGCACGGAGAGCTGAAAAATGTAAAAGTTCTGGAAAAGGGAAATATTGTCCGTATGGATGAGAATCTCGTAATCACGGGAGCGGAAGGAGCAGAAGCCCTTTCCGAAACGGATGTAAATCTTGTTGCTGTGCGGGAAGAGGGAAAGCCGGAAATCTGGGCAGGGAAACATATTGATTACCTGGCCTTCTGTGACGGGTCATACCGGGAGCTTCGGCTGGAGAAGAGGGGATACATGGTTTCTCCCGGATATATTTTTTCGGGAGGGGAGAGCAAAAGCGGTTTTGTGGAGCTGGAGCTTTCCGATGGCGTTCTGAAACATCGTTATGTACGTTTTTCTCCGGAAAGGGGCGTGCCGATTCTGGAGCAGGAAACCTTCAGGTATGACATTTCCCTTAAAGGGGAATTTACCAGACTCGTGATGGACACAGATATTTCCGAGGATGATAAACAGGTGATTTTGGGTATGGGAGAGCGGGCCCTGACAGGAAGTGAGCCATGAAAATCATTTCGTGTTATATTGAAAACTTCGGAAGACTCCATTCTGTCCGCTGTGAGCTGGAGAGCGGGCTTAATATGATGGATGCCGGGAACGGCTGGGGGAAAAGCACGTTTGCCGCATACCTCCGGGCCATGTTTTACGGACTTCCGCCCGGGATGAGCGGAACAGGTTATGATAAAAAAGACTTAAGGCGTAATTACAGGCCCTGGCAGGGCGGGAAGTTCGGCGGGAGGCTGTTGTTTGAGTATGACAGCCGCAAGCTTCAGGTGGAGCGCTTTTTCGGGGATTCGCCGGATGAGGACAGTTTTTCCCTGACAGACGCTGAAACGAAGGAGGAGATTACCGATTTCGAAAGCGAAATCGGATTGGAGCTTTTCGGAATTGACGCTGAAGGGTTTGAGCGAAGCGCATATATTCCTCAGAACGAGCTGGAATTTACCGGGAACGATGCTATCGAGGACAGGCTGCTCGGACTCCTGGAAAATGACGGAAGCGGAAAAAACACTTACAGGAAAGCGCTGGAGCGTCTGGAAAGTGCCGAAAGAGCTCTTGATAGGGGAGACGGCCGGGGGAAAATTCCGGAGCTTAAGAAGAAGCTTTCCTTACTGGAGGATGAAATAAAGTCGGATGAGCGCAGACTCCGTGAGAAGGAGGCGCTTCTGAAAAGCGGCAACAGACTGAAGAGATTTCTTCAGGCAAGGCTTTATGAGGATGCGGAGAAGGAGAGGGAGAGACTTAAGGAGGTTATAGCAAAAAAACGCGGAGAAGCTGAGGCCGGGCGAGAGGGGATGAAAAAGGAAGAGGAACGCCTGCGCCAGCTTGAGCAGACCGTGCAATTCCTCCGGGAGGCAAGGGCGAAGCTTTCGGATGTATATATGAACCGCATGAGAACATATTTTGCAGCTTTTCTTATGGAGGTTACGGAGGAAACCGGAATTACCCTGGAAAATGATTTCAGTCTTAAAAAAACCGCCGCGGGTGAGGTGAGATCGATTCAAAGCTTAAGCTGCGGACTCCGGGATCTGGTACAGCTGTGCGCCCGCTTTGCTCTGGTTGATACACTTTATGAAAAAGAAAGACCCCCGATCATTCTGGATGATGTTATGACCAATCTGGATGACAGGAATTTTGAACGTATGATGCGCTGTGTTAAACGCCTCTCGGAAAAGGGGCAGGTAATTTATCTTACCTGCCATTCCAGCAGAGAGGTTCATTAACCTAATATAATGAAAAGGAGAACAAAAGCAGCATGGAGACAATGGACGATTTCAAACAGGAGCTGAACGATTCCTTTGAGAAGCTTGACGGAGGAGACATTATGTCCGGCAAGGTGGAAAACGAGGAGCAGGCTGAGGATCTGATGGCCTGGAACCGCTTGAAGGAAATGAAGGACAGCAAGGAGACACTCCGCGTTAAGATCGGCGGCATGGTGAACGGAGGCCTTATTGCGTATGTTGAGGATGTGCGCGGCTTTATTCCGGCCTCACAGATTGCCGAGGAGCATGTGGAAAACCTGGATGAGTATCTGGGAAAAACACTGGATGTAAGGATTACAACGGTGGATATGGCAAGAAAAAGGCTGGTGCTTTCCGCCAGGGAAATTCTCCGGGAAAAGGCCAGAGAGGAAAGAAAAGAAAATCTTGCCAGGCTCAGGGTCGGCGATGTGAAGACCGGAAAGGTGGAATCCTTAAAGGAATATGGGGCATTTGTGGATCTGGGCGGCGGAATCACAGGTCTCCTTCATGTTTCCCAGATTGCGAATAAACGCCTTAAACACCCCGGCGAAGTTCTGAAGGAGGGGCAGGAGGTTGAAGTAAAGATTACGAAAATTGAAGGTGAGAGGATTTCGCTTTCAATGAAGGTTCTGGAAGAGGCAGACGGAGAAAACACGGAGCGGGAAGAGAAGGTTGTGCTTCCCGAAAGCAAGCCTCTCACCAACTCCATGGCTGATTTTTTAAAGGGGATCAAACTTTAGGCCGTTTTCCGTAAGGAATTTTTCTGTCATGGCATCCCATTCTTGTTCCGCGGCGCGATCTCCGGAAAAGACACGATAGTTCACTCCTGTGGTCAGGGTGCAAACATTTTCTTCATAAAGCACTTTAAGATGCAGGGCGGAAATCCCGGAAATGTCTGATTCAAAAGAAAGAGACGCCGGATCCCGGCTGAGGACAAGCTTCAGCGACAGGGGGGTCCGGCGTCCTTTTATTATATTCAGACAGAAGGGGCGAAGTTCTTTCCACAGCACATATTCCGCACCGGTCGGAACAAAGCTTTCATCACCGCGAAAAAAAGCTTCATTTATGTGACCGTCAATCGTAGTGGTGGTATACATTTTTATTACTGCGCTGTTGAGGAAGAAGGTATCGAACAACTCGTCCGTGAAAAGAGCCTTCATAAGGCTTTTGATATCGGTAATACGAAAAAGGGTCAAGGAAACCTCCTACATGAAGGTGATATCAGGCAGATTAAACCAGAGGATAAGCAGGGCGGCGCTTTCCAGAATAAAAATAAGCGGCATCCCGATCAGAAATTTCCAGTGCTTTGTCTTATGGTGAAAGACACGCATACCAACCATACAGCCGACGGATCCCCCGAAAACGGCAGCCATGAACAAAGTGACCTCGCTGATGCGCCAGGCATTTCTTTCCGCTTTATGCTTATCAACACCCATGAGGATAAACCCGAAAAGGTTTATCCCCACGGCATAAGAGATCAGAAGGATCAGAAGGATTTTCATTATGGCGTACTATTTTTCTGCTTCGGCAAGCTTCATTGCGCGTACCTTTGAGGAGAGCCCGAAGAGAGTGATAAAGCCCTGAGCATCGTGATGGTCGTACAGATCGCCCGTTTTAAAGGAAGCAAGGCTTTCGTTATAAAGAGAATAGGGTGATTCTTCCCCGGCCTTGATGATGTTTCCTTTATACAGCTTCATACGGACTTCTCCGGTCACATATTTCTGTGTGGAATCGACGAATGCGCAGATCGCTTCCCTGAGGGGAGTGAACCACTTGCCTTCGTATACGAGCTGGGCAAGCTCGTCCCCCAGATGCTTTTTCAGGCGCATGCATTCCCTGTCAAGAATCAGCTCCTCCAGCTGCTCATGAGCGGCGTAGAGGATTGTTCCTCCGGGAGTTTCATAGACGCCCCGGCTCTTCATTCCCACAACACGGTTTTCCACAATATCGACAATTCCGATACCGTGCTTTCCTCCGAGGGCGTTCAGCTCCCCGATGATTTCGGACACTTTAAGCTTACGTCCGTTTACGGATACCGGGATCCCTGCTTCAAAAGCGATCGTAACGTATTCGCCTTCCTCCGGAGCCTTCTCGGGAGAAACTCCCAGAACCAGCAGGTGGTCATAATTCGGTTCTTCAGACGGATCCTCGAGTTCAAGGCCTTCATGACTTATATGCCACAGATTGCGGTCACGGCTGTAGGAGCTGTCTGCGGAAAACGGGAGCTCGATACCGTGTTCCCTGCAATAGGCAATTTCGGACTCTCTGGAATCCATGGTCCATTTCGGATCTCTCCATGCCGCAATAATTTTCAGGTCAGGAGCCAGTGCCTTGATTCCGAGCTCAAACCTTATCTGGTCGTTTCCTTTTCCGGTGGCACCGTGGCAGATTGCCGCCGCCCCTTCCTTCCTGGCAATTTCCACCAGCTTTTTCGCAATCAGGGGACGCGCCATGGAGGTTCCCAGAAGATATTGATTTTCATAAACCGCATGGGCTTTCACGCAGGGCATGACATATTCATCGCTGAATTCGTCCACAACATTTTCAATATAGAGCTTCGAGGCCCCGGAGGACTTTGCACGTTCCTCAAGCCCGTCCAGTTCCTGTCCCTGACCGACGTCAATACAGGCGCAGATTACCTCGTAATCATAGTTTTCCTTTAACCATGGAATGATTGCCGTGGTATCCAGCCCGCCCGAATACGCCAGCACTACCTTTTCTTTTTCTGCCATGTGAGCCTCCCCGGGATCTGTAAAGAATATCCCTGAAATCTGATTTTTTAACAGTTTAACGTTTTGAAACATCATAACTCATATTAAATTCTTTGACAAGAGGGATTTCAAAAAATATTCATTCCGCAGGTCCGGTAAAATCAACATTTTTAAAAAAGTTATTGCATAAAATACATTTTAGATGTATATTTATGCAATCTGGAACAGCGGTATGCGGATAACTGTGCTTGTATTTAATCAAAGGAACGATTACAATAGGAACGTTTCGCTGAGTCAAAGAAGAAAAAAGGAGAGAGTATGATTCGGGCAGGAATTATCGGAGCGACAGGTTATGCCGGAAATGAGCTGGTTCGCCTTATCATGGGACATCCCGAAACGGAGCTTGCATTCCTGGCATCAAAAACCTATGAAGGGGAGCATTACGCTTCGATCTACAGGAATTTTACCGAAATAGTGGAGCTTGACTGCGTATACGGTGAGCTGCCGGAGCTGGTAAAAAAGGCGGATGTGATTTTTACCGCCACGCCTCAGGGATTTCTTGCGGGATGCTTAAATGCCGGGCTGTTGAAGGAGTGTATATTCATAGATCTGAGTGCCGACTACAGGTTAAAGGATCCGGCCGTATATGAAAAATGGTACGGTATTTCCCATAAATCGCCGGAGCTTCTTCCGGAGGCGGTTTACGGTCTTACGGAGATAAACCGGGATAAGATTAAGAAAACACGTCTGGTGGCCAATCCGGGGTGCTACACGACCTGTTCCATTCTGACGGCATATCCTCTTGTGAAGGATAAGCTTATAGATCCGTCAACGCTGATTATAAACGCTATGAGCGGTGTTTCCGGAGCGGGAAGGGGGGCAAAAACCGCCAATCTTTTCTGCGAGGTCAACGAAAATGCGAAGGCCTACGGAGTCACAACCCACCGGCATACGCCCGAAATAGAGGAGCAGCTTGGAATTGCTTTCGGAGGTGAGGTCAGGGTGAACTTCACGCCCCATCTTATTCCGATAAACAGAGGAATCCTGGTGACGGCAACCGCGGATCTCACGGAAGGAGCCGGTGAGAAGGAAATCCGGGAAGCATATGAAAAGTATTACGGAGAGGAGTTTTTCATCCGCCTTCCCGAACCGGGAACATGCCCTGAAAGCAGGTATGTTGAGGGCAGTAATTTCACGGATATTTCCTTTAAAACAGATGAACGGACAAATCGGGTCGTGCTTATGGGAACCCTGGATAATCTGGTGAAGGGTGCTGCCGGGCAGGCCGTGCAGAATATGAACCTTGTGTTCGGACTTGATGAGAGGACGGGGCTTACCGGGCTCCCGATGGTGCCATGAAGATACGAAGCATGACCTTTGACGACTACGACAAGGTGTTTTCACTATGGAAGAGTATCAGGGGCTTTTCCATGAGAAGCCTGGACGACAGCGCAGAGGGAGTAAAAAGATTTCTGGAAAGAAACCCCGGCACCTCGGTTGTGGCGGAAGAAGAGGGCAGTATAGTGGGGGCGATTCTATGCGGACATGACGGCAGGAGAGCCACATTTTATCATGTCTGCGTCCATCCGGATTACAGAAGAAGGGGAATAGGAAAGGCCATGTCGGTGGCGGCTTTGCGTGCACTTAAGGAAGAGGGGGTCAACAAGGTTTCACTGGTGGCATTTACCGAAAACGATACGGGGAACGCTTTCTGGAGCGGCATAGGCTGGACACGGCGGGCTGACCTTAATTATTATGATTTTACATTGAATTCCGATAATGTGGAAGTTGTAAACAGGTAAAAGCCCGGAGATGAATGCGGACGGAAGGAGGTTTTCGATGAAGGTATTCGAAGGCGGCGTTACAGCGGCGAAAGGTTTCAAGGCCGCGGGAGTTCCGGCAGGGATAAAATATCAGAACAGGAAAGATATGGCATTATTGGTATCCACTGTTCCGGCAAAAGCGGCGGGAACCTTTACCTCTAATGTGGTTAAGGCTGCTCCTGTGCTCTGGGACAGGGAAATAGTCGAAGGCAGCGGGATGGCCAGGGCGATAGTGGTCAACTCGGGTATAGCCAATGCCTGTACCGGGGAAGAGGGAAAAAGAATCTGCGAAGAAACCGCAGAGGCGGCGGCCGGGCTTCTGAAGCTTTCCGGGAAGGAGGTGCTTGTTGCTTCCACCGGAGTGATCGGAATGCAGATAGATATTGAACGGATAAGGGAAGGGCTTAAGCTTCTGGCAGGAGCTCTCGGAGATACACCCGAAAAGGGGACAGAGGCTGCCGAGGCTATAATGACTACGGATACGAAGTCCAAGCAGGCTGCCGTAACCCTGGAAATCGGAGGTAAAAGCGTTACAATCGGAGGCATGTGCAAAGGCTCGGGAATGATTCATCCGAATATGTGTACAATGCTTGCGTTTGTGACCACTGATTGCGATATCTCGCCCGGGCTTCTTAAGAAAGCCGCGAGAGAGAGTATAGAGGATACCTTCAATATGATTTCCGTGGACGGAGATACTTCCACTAACGATACCTTTCTGATCCTTGCAAACGGTGAGGCGAAAAATCCGGTTATTACTGAAGAAAACGACGATTACAGAATGTTTTTAAATGCCCTCAGGCTGGTAAACGAGACCCTTGCGAAAAAGATGGCGGGAGACGGAGAGGGCGCCACAGCTCTGGTGGAGTCCAGGGTGACGGGGGCCGCGAGCAAGGCAGACGCAAGGGCTCTGGCGAAATCGGTCATTACTTCTTCGCTTACCAAAGCGGCGATTTTCGGTCACGACGCGAACTGGGGGAGGATTCTCTGCGCTCTCGGCTATGCGGGAGTGGATTTTGATCCTGACGCCCTGGAATTATGGATTGAAAGTGAGGCGGGGAAGCTTCTCCTTTTCGAAAAGGGAAGAGCGGCTGACTACAGCGAGGAAGAAGCGGGAAAAATTCTTTCCTCCCGTGAGGTAAAGATTATTTCCGTGCTTCACGAGGGAGAGGCGGAGGCCACAGCCTGGGGCTGTGATTTGACATACGATTATGTGAAAATCAATGCGGATTACCGGTCATGACGGATTAGAAAGGCAGTAAAATGGGTATTAATGAATTTGACGAAGCAAGGAGAAAGGCGGAGGTGCTGATTGAGGCCCTGCCCTATATACAGAAGTTTAACCGGCGGATCATTGTGGTGAAATACGGCGGTTCGGCCATGAAGAGCGAGGAGCTTAAAGACAGCGTCATAAAGGATGTGACCCTTTTAAAGCTTGTGGGTTTTAAACCGATAATTGTCCACGGCGGAGGAAACGAAATCAGCCGATGGGTCGGGAAGGTCGGTATGGAGCCTTCCTTTGTCTCCGGTCTTCGGGTTACCGATGAAGACACCATGGAGATAGCGGAGATGGTGTTATCCAGGGTAAATAAAAGCCTGGTGGGGCTTGTGGAGCAGCTGGGAGTCCGGGCAATAGGAGTTTCCGGAAAGGACGGAAGGCTTATCCGCGTTAAAAAGAAATATGTGGAGGGACAGGACATAGGTTTTGTAGGGGAGATTACAAAGGTTGAACCGCAGATACTCCTGGATCTTCTGGAGAAGGATTTTCTTCCCATTGTGGCGCCCATAGGAATGGACGAAAATTTTGATACCTACAACATAAACGCCGACGATGCGGCCTGTGCCATAGCAAAGGCTGTGGGAGCTGAAAAACTTGCGTTTTTAACGGATGTTGAGGGGCTTTACAGGGACTTTAGCGATAAGTCCACATTTATTACAAGAATTACGGTGGATGACGCGGAAAAGCTGCTTTCCGAGGGAATGATAGGGGGCGGAATGCTGCCCAAGCTATCGGGCTGCACCGATGCAGTACGGGGAGGAGTGCGCAATGTCCATATTCTGGACGGAAGGCAGCCCCACTGCCTGCTCCTGGAAGTTTTCACGGACAGAGGCGTAGGAACGATGATAGTTAAGGATGCGTCGGAGCTCTGAGCTCCGGGACAGGAGAAAAGATGAATACTGAAGAAATTATCAAACGCGGGGAACAGTCGTTTCTTCATACATATAATCGTTATCCCATAGTTCTGGATCATGGGGAAGGGGTATATCTCTATGACACGGATGGTAAACGCTATCTGGATTTCGGGGCGGGGATTGCGGTTTTTGCTCTGGGATACGGCAACCGGGAATATAACGAAGCGCTTAAGGCGCAGACTGACAGGCTGATTCATACCTCCAATCTTTTTTATAACGCTCCGGCGGCGGAGGCGGCGGAAAAGATTACGGCACTTTCAGGCATGGATCGGGTTTTTTTCACCAACAGCGGAACCGAGGCTGTTGAGGGCGCGATAAAGACGGCAAGGAAATATGCCTATACCAGGGACCGGAATACGGATCATGAAATCATTGCCATGGAGCATTCCTTTCACGGACGCAGCTACGGTGCTCTTTCGGTGACCGGTAACGCGCATTACCGGGAGCCCTTCGGCCCGGGCATAGGGAAAATACGTTTTGCGGAGTTTAATAATTTTGAAAGCGTAAAACAACTTGTAAATGAAAAAACCTGCGCGGTTATACTGGAAACAGTACAGGGAGAAGGGGGTATCCATCCTGCGGACCGGTCCTTCTTACATTCCGTCCGTGCTCTCTGTGATGAAAGAGATATTTTGCTCATCCTGGATGAAATCCAGTGCGGTATGGGACGTACCGGTTCAATGTTTGCCTTTGAGGATTACGGCATAAGACCTGACGTGCTCACCCTGGCCAAGGCACTGGGCTGCGGGGTTCCGGTGGGAGCCTTCCTTATGAGTGAGAGGGTGGCGGAGCGTTCCATGATTCCGGGCGACCACGGTTCTACCTATGGAGGAAATCCTCTGGCAGGCGCGGCGGTGGTGGAGGTTCTCCGGCAGTTTGACGAGCGGAAAATTGTTGAACATGTCCGGGCGCTTACACCGGTACTGGAGGAGAGCCTTGACGCTTTGAAGGAGCGGCACGATTGCGTGAAGGAACGCAGAGGAGCAGGCTTTATGCAGGCTCTGGAGCTTGACCGTCCTGCGGGAGAAGTCGTAAAGGCGGCACAGAAGGAGGGACTCATAGTCCTGACAGCGGGAGAAAAAATACTTCGTCTGGTTCCGCCTCTTGTTATTGAAAAAAAAGATATAGAAGAAATGAGCGGTATTCTTGACAAAGTACTGGGATAATTTTTATAAATTTTTTTATTGCATTTACGGGAATGCGAGTGTAAAATAGGTATACTTGATTGACGGGGCGCCTGGATTCGGAGGCGCTATGAAAAAAATAAAAGAGTTTTTTTTATTTCCCGCAGTCCTGTTTTTTCCTATGGTTACGTTTCTCTTCCTGACAGGCTGCGCTCAAAGGAGCGACATCACGCTCGATCTCATGGAAGAAGCAGACACGGAAGAAACAGACGCGGATATTTCCGGACAGGCTATGGAAGTCCGGGAGGGAGAATTTGCGGGTAAGTCCGGTGAACCGGACGCTGACAGCTCTGAAGAGGAGCCGCTTTTTGTGTATGTTCACGGAGCTGTGGCACATCCCGGTGTTTATACGCTTAAGCCCGGTTCCCGTGTTTTTGAGGCGGTTGAAGCCGCCGGAGGAGCCACCGGAGAGCTTCCTGTGGCCGGACTCAATCAGGCCGCGAAGCTTGCGGATGGTCAGGAGATTTATCTTCCCACTCAGGAAGAGATTCAGGAGGGTAAGACAGCAGGCTTTTTTATCACTCAGGGAACCGGAGGCGCGGAAGGCTCCGGGGGAGGCGGCCTTGTGAATATCAACACCGCTTCGAGGGATGAGCTTATGAGCTTAAACGGAATCGGAGAGAGCAGGGCGGGAGATATTATTGATTACCGCGAGAAAAACGGCGGCTTTAAAACAATTGAGGAGATAAAGAACGTCCCCGGAATAAAGGAAGGGATGTTTTCAAAAATAAAGGATGAAATTACGGTATAGACGGTAGATATTATGAGCAGAGTTCTGGTTGTGGACGATGAAAAAAACATAGTCAAGGGAATCATGTTTTCCCTGAAACAGGACGGCATGCAGGTTGACGCGGCCTATGACGGGGAAGAGGCACTGAATTTTGCTAGAGAGAATGAATATGACATAATCCTTCTGGATGTTATGCTTCCCAAGCTTTCCGGCTTCGAGGTCTGCCAGCAGATACGTGAATTTTCCGATGTTCCGGTTATGATGCTTACGGCCAAGGGGGATGATATGGATAAGATCCTGGGCCTTGAGTACGGTGCGGATGATTATATTACAAAGCCTTTCAATATTTTGGAAGTTAAAGCGCGTATTAAAGCGATCATGCGCAGATATTCAAAAAATTCTTCCAGAGAGGCAAAACAACCTCAGGTCATTGAAACAGGCATGCTTAAGCTTGATCTGGAGGGGAGACGGGCGTATATTGCCGGGCGGGAGATTAATCTTACCGCCAGAGAATTTGATGTTCTGGAGCTCTTAGCCACTCATCCCGGGAAGGTATACAGCCGGGAGGAGCTCCTCAATCTTATATGGGGAAAAGATTACCCCGGAGATGAGAGAACCGTGGATGTACATATAAGGAGGCTCAGGGAAAAGATAGAGGAGTCTCCCAGCAATCCCAGATATGTTCACACAAAGTGGGGCGTCGGATATTATTTTCAGGTCTGATGAAAACATTACTATCCAGGATTCTTAAAAATTCCAGGCCGTTTCGCAGCCTGAAATTCCGTATCTTTATACTGATGATGCTCATCGGCGTGATTCCCAGCGTGGTCACCTGCGCGTGCATTCTGTTAAACTATGAAAACCAGACAATTTTTGAAAAAACGGTAGATGCAACGAATCAGGGCAGGGCGCTGTCCAATCATCTGACCGAAATCGCGTTTCTTAACAATGTCGGAGAGGAAGCTCTCAGCGAGCTCTCCGCTCTTTCCGACTATCTGTCCGGAAGAATTATGGTGATCGATTCCGACCTCCGGGTTCTGTCGGATACCTATTCCCTCTCTCTGGGAAAAACGGTTATTTCCAGAGAGGTCGTGGACTGTTTTCTCACGGGGCAGAGCAATTCCAGCCATAACAAAAAAGAAGGCTATATCGAGCTTACCATACCGATTACGGGAATCGATTCCTCCGAGGCGGAAGGAGTCATGCTGATAAGTATTTCCACGGAGCCCATCAGGGACAGCGTGGAGACACTTCGCAGAAAGTCCTGGATTTTTGTGGTCACGGTATCGATATTCGTATTTGTCATTTCACTGACTCTTTCCCAACTCCTTCTTCGACCCTTCGTTCGAATGACAAAGGCTATAAGTTCCATCCGTGAAGGCTTTGACAACGAGGCCATCACAATACCCGACTATACGGAAACAGAGGCTCTTACGGATGCGTTTAACGACCTGATGAGCAGGATGAAGAAGCTGGATGATTCCAGAGAGGAATTTGTTTCCAATGTTTCCCATGAACTCAAGACCCCCCTGGCTTCGATGAAGGTTCTTTCCGATTCTCTCCGCGAGGGCGGGGATATTCCCGTGGAGGTTTATCGGGAATTCATGGACGATATTGCGGAGGAGGTGGATCGGGAAAATCAGATCATAACCGACCTGCTTTCTCTGGTAAAGATGGACCGCACATCGGAGAATGCGCTTAATATTGATATGTATGACATAAACGAAATAATTGAAAGGATATTAAAGACCTTAAGACCGATCGCGGAAAAGGAAAACGTGGAGCTGATTTTTGAGAGCATGAGGAGTGTCAGTGCGGAGGTGGATGAAACCAAGTTTTCTCTGGCTATAATGAATTTTGTGGAAAATGCGATAAAATACAACAAATCCGGCGGATATGTACGTGTTTCACTGGATGCGGATCACCAGTTTTTCGCGGTTACGGTGGAGGATTCCGGAATCGGAATTCCCGAAGAGGCCCAGCAGCATATTTTTGAGAGATTTTACAGGGTGGACAAATCCCATTCCCGGGAGATCGGGGGTACGGGGCTCGGTCTTTCAATAGCCAGAAGTGCCGTACTGATGCACCGCGGGGCGGTTAAAGTGACGAGCGTCGAGGGCGAAGGAACCACGTTTACAATCCGTATTCCGCTGAAATATCTGACACAGGCGCCAAAAGCATGACGGAAAGGATTAGAATGAGTCAGCATCATAATACCGGACAAAACCTTAAAGTATTGATCGCGCTTCTTCTCATTCTGTGTCTGACCGGCTGCGCCAAAAGGACTGAAGGAGGGGAAACGGATACTGGTAAGGGCTTTGTGACCTGGTATCTGAATACCCAGGGAGATGCCCTGAGTGCCGTACGGGTTCGGGATATCCGGGAGGTTACGGTAGATACTGCGCTGGAGCTTCTTTCCGAGGCTCCGGGAAGCCGGAGCGACGCGGCGGGTGTACAGGTTTTGCTTGGCAATATAACAAAGGTGAAGGATTATTCCTTAAGTCACGGACGCCTTACATTGGACTTTACGACAGACTATTCCAACCTTACGGGGCCGCTGGAGGTATTGTTTCGTGCCTCGGTGGTTCAGACCCTGTGTCAGGTCCCGGAGGTGGAGCTGGTGCTTTTTACTGTGGGCGGCGCGCCTTTAATGGATTCCAATGAAAAAGAAGTCGGGCTTATGGGCAGGGATACCTTTATTGAGAACACCGGAACTGAGTTCAACTCCTATGAAAAAACCACTCTGACTCTGTATTTTGCCAATGAAAAGGGTACGGATTTAAGAAAGGTGGAAACCGTGGAAATACATAATACCAATATTCCGCTGGAACGGCTTGTCATGCAGGAGCTTATAAAAGGACCGGAACAGCCCGGAGTTTTTCCGACACTTCCGCCGGAAACAAAATTAAACAGCATTTCCGTAAAGGACAAAATCTGCTATGTAAGTCTGGATTCACTGGCTTCCGACAGCCCTTCCAATGTTTCCGAAGAGGTGGAGCTGTTTTCAGTTGTAAACTCCCTGACCGAGCTCCCCGGAATCAATCGGGTACAGCTTTCGATTAACGGCGATTCGGACAGGATGCTGCGGCAGAACATGGATCTTTCCGTTATCTACGAAAAAAATACCGAGCTCATAGAAGACAGCGAATAACCGGCAGGACAAAGGAGGGATAATATAAAAAGACCGCTTGTGCTTTTTGCGGCGCTGTTTCTCCTGGCAGTGTTTATTCTGGATAAAATCCGTCCTCCGGAACTCTATTCCGACGAAACGGACGAAGGAGAAACGATAAGCGTCATCGGTACTGTTTCAGACAGATACCTTAAAAACAATTCACAAATTCTGGAAATTCAAAATGCCGTTATTTCAACGGAGCTTCAGAAAACACAGAAAAACAGAGAAAAACACGGTGTCCTTTGCTATCTCGCAGAGAATACCGGGGAGCTCCCAAGGATCGGAAGTGATGTTGTCATACGGGGAAAAAAGGGCCTGTTTCAGGCCGCCCGTAATCCCGGGCAGTTTGATTACCGGATGTATGAAGCGATCCGGGGCATGGACTATTGTCTCTTCCGGGCGGAAATAATCCGTAAGGACACTTCCTTCAGACCGTTCGCTGAACTGGGCACTCGCCTTAAGGAGCGTATGGGGGCGATTTTTGAAAAATATGCGGATGAGGAGGACGCCGGAATTTTAAAGGCCATGACTTTGGGAGACCGCGGAAGCCTTGATCCGGAAATAAGAGAGCTGTACCGCCGGGCCGGAATTGCCCATGTGCTGAGTATAAGCGGACTTCATATTTCGCTTTTGGGATACGGATTATTTAAGCTCCTTAAACGGATCGGAGCGAAAAAGGGTGTTTCGGCCCTTATCGGGGTGATCCTCATGGCCTGTTATTGTATGATAACGGGAAACGCGGTATCCACGGTACGCGCGGCAGGGATGTTTGCTCTTTGTGCTATCGCGGACGGGATCGGGCGAACCTATGACCTTTTGAGCGCGCTCTCTCTTACTTTAATTCTGATGCTCCTCGCCCGCCCGCTCCTTATTCATGATTCCGGCTTTCTGCTTTCCTTTACGGCCGTACTGGGCATAGGACTGGGAGATACGATATTTAAGGAGGGGCTGGGGATAGTCTCCGAAAAACCTTTGACCGAGAAGTTTTTATCCGGCCTGAGAGCAAATCTGTCCGTTAATCTTATGACCTTTCCGGTGACGGTTTTCTTCTTTTTTCAGTTTTCTCTGTTGTCACCCGTTCTGAACATGATTCTTGTTCCGTTTATGGGTGTGCTTCTTTTGTCATCTTTTTCTCTGGCCCTTACGGGGCTTATAATTCCGGCGGCAGCATTTATTCCGGCGGCGTTATGTCATTTTATTCTCATACTTTATGAAGGGGGTTGCAGAATATGCGAAAGCATTCCGGGAACAATACTGACAGCGGGAAAACCTCGGGTATTACAGCTTGTTATCTATTACATTATGTTTGCGGTTCTTTTGTTTTCGGGAAAGAAAATATCGGAAAAGCCTGCCGCGGAAGATTTTATCGGAAAATTAAAAAAGACCGCGTATATCATTGC
The DNA here is from genome assembly GCA_024680815.1 of Lachnospiraceae bacterium. GTDB lineage: Bacteria > Bacillota > Clostridia > Lachnospirales > Lachnospiraceae > NK4A144. The sequence continues at coordinate 18,922 of JAILBQ010000063.1, forward strand.
CGTCACGGTCCTTCCGGGGATTCTCCTTTTTCGGGGCGGGAGCGGGCTGGAAATAACCGCATTGGATATAGGACAGGGTGACTGCATTTATATAAAGACCCCGGAGAACCTTACAATGCTTATTGACTGCGGAAGCTCATCGGAAAGTTCGATTGCCCGCTACAGGGTGGTTCCCTTTCTTCGCTCCAGAGGAGTTAAGGATATTGATTTTTGTATTGTGACACATACCGACGCGGATCATATCAACGGATTTGAGGAGCTTTTTTCCATGAAAAAAGGAGAGGGGGTGGAAGTGCGTTGTCTGCTTATGCCCTCAGTCGGAGATCCGGATGACACGTACGTAAGACTGGAGGAAGAAGCCGGAAAAGCCGGATGTCAGATAGGTTATCTATGCGCGGGGGAGACGATTTCCTGCGGGAAGACGGAGTTTCGCTGTCTGCATCCCGTTCATGGCTTCTGTTCGGAAAACAAAAATACGGAATCAGTTGTGATGGAAATGACTATGGGAGATTTTTCGGCGGTATTTACCGGAGATGTTCAGGAGGAAGGAGAAGCGGCGGCCGCCGCTGCACTTTCCGGAAGCTGTACATTACTGAAGGTGGCTCATCACGGTTCGAAAAATTCCTCGACCGGGGAGTTCCTTTCCCGGGCCTCTCCGAAGCTGGCCTTTATTTCCTGCGGAAGGAAAAACCGGTACGGACATCCCCATGCCGAGGCGCTGGAGAGGATAGAACGCTATACGGAAAATATCTTTATTACAGCGGAATGCGGAGCGGTTACGCTGAATACCAAAGACGGGCGTACCATTCGTGTTTCAGGATTTATCTCATCTGCCGGAAAAGCAGAGGGCCGCAAAATACGCGGCAGGAAGGAGTAAAATGAAGTATATATACAAAAAAGGGAAACTTATTTTTATGATTCTGATGGCTGTCATGCTGGTGTTTACCCGGGGAGGCACTTTTACACAGCTATCTCTCTACGCCGGGGAGGCAGCAGAAGAAGAGGATAAAGAGAACGGGAATGAAAGCGAAGAGGAGAAGCAGGATACCGGGGAAAGCGAAGAAGAACTTCCGGCGGAGGAAGAGGAAACGGCGGAAATACCGGAGGAGGATAAGCTGCAGGAAGAGACGAAACGGGGAAATGAAAGTCAAGCCGGGTTGGATATACCGGTTGAAGAAACCGAAGCGCCTGAAGTGACAATTGAACAGGCCGGAGATCAGAGCCCGACATTAACATTAAATTGCACGGAACACAGAAAAACAGGCAGGTGGGTCGACTATTACATATGTACACTTACCGCAAAATCCAATTCGGGAAAACCGATAAAATGGATTCAATACGGCAGAAGCGGAAAGCAGGAGGAATGGCCCGGCGGGAGCAGTGTAACCTTCAACCATAAGGAAAACGGAACCAAGATAATTACGGTGACGGATGAAGCCGGAAATTCCAGTTCCGTCAATCTTGTTTATGATAATGTCGACTGGTTCTCACCCGTTATCACTTCGGCAAAATTTGTTTATGACGGAGAAAAGGTGAACGGGAAGACAAAAGCCGGACATATTCTGATAGAAAGTGCTTACGATGATCAGTTCGGAATGGCCGAAAAACCCTACTCAATAACTACTGACAGGGAGTTGGCCATCAAATATGCATACGAGCCTTTTCATGATTTTTCCAAAATACCTCCCTGGAAATCCGAAGGAACATTTGAGATTACAAAAAACGGAAACTATTATCTTCTGGCACTGGATGACGGAGGAAGTGTAGGGTACAGGGAAATAGTGGTATCGGAATTTGATTTTGACGGGCCGGGAGTATCCGTTAAGGGAAATGCCGACGAAGTCAACGGCTGCACAAAATCCGAGGAAGTGGTCGTTTCAGCCTATGATTCCGGAGCGGGAATTGTCGGAAACGCTTTTTCCTTTGACGGCGGCAAAAGCTGGACTGATAAAAAAAGTATCATCATAACGAACAATCAGCCCGTCAATGTTGTGGTTAAGGACGGACTGGAAAACAGAACCGAATACCGATATGAATCGAAACGGAAATTTGACAACGAAGGTCCGGAGATTAATGATTTCAGTGAAGTCTCTCCCGTGGAATATAAGGGAAAGGTCGGGCTGGTTATAGTGGATGTCAATGCGGAGGATAAGGGTTCTCAGGTGAGCGAAAACGGCTATTCTTTCGATGGCGGCGGGAGCTGGCAGTCTTCGCATGTCTGTGAACTGAAAAAGAACGGAACATACATCGTTAAGGTTCGGGACTGGCTTGGAAATGAGACTGTAGCCAGAGAAATCAGAATAGATAATATTGATGAGACCCCGCCCGTTATTTCCGGCCTGGAGCAGGAGTTTACAAACAGTGCCGGCGGCTTCGGTAAAAGCAGACTTGTTACCGTACATGCCCACGATGTTCATTCGGTTATCAGCGGAAACGCGTTTTCGTTTGACGGGGGCGAAACCTGGCAGGAATCACCGCTTTTTTCGGCGCGCAAAAACGGAAAACTCCGGGTTAAAGTTCGTGATATGTTCGGGAATACCGCTTCGGATGAAATAACGGTGACCGGAATTGATGAGACCGGGCCGGAGATAAATATAACGGGACTGCCGGACAAGTCGGTTACCGATCCGGTAAAACTTACAATTTCCGTTTCTGATACGGAATCCGGGGTTGAGTCATTGTGGTATAAAAACAATACCGTTAATGTACCATCGATTCTTAAACGCTTTGACCTGTCAAACAACGGCGGCGGAGTTGTAAGCGGAAGTGCGGAGGCATCCATTGCGGTGAACGGAGAATATACGTTTATCTCCTATGACGCTTTGGGAAATATGTCCGAGAAGATCGTTACGATTGACCAGATTAAAAAGAAATCCTCGGATTCCTCCTCGTCAAAAAAGAAGAAGGGAGGGACGGGGGGAAACGGGAGTTCCCCGGGAGACGACCAGAAAACCATTGTCCTTCCGCCTTCCACCGGAGGCAGCGGGGAAAACGGCGGGGTAATATCAAAATCTTCTTCCTCCCCGCAGGGAAACCGCGAACTGGATGCCGGAACCGTGAAAATAAAGGGAACCATTTCCGAGGATGCTCCGGATCCGGGGGCCGCAACCGGTTCGGGCGGGAAAAACCGGGAAAAGGACGGAGGAGATCTTTTCACGGAGGATGAAAGCGAATTGGCACAAGAGACTGATGAACCGGTGTTTTCCGAGGAGGAAGAGACTCCGGAGACGGAATATGAGGAGGAACCTTATATGGAGACTGAAGAACACGAAGTGCAGGAGAATCTTTCAAAGGCGCCGGTGGGGGCCGAACAGCTTATCGCTTCGGTTCAGGAGGAGGAAGAAGAGGGAGGTATCGGTGTTGTTCTGGCCGCAGCGGGAGCGGTTTTGCTCCTGTCCGGAGCTGTTGTTTTTCTGCTGCTGAAAAGAGGTATAATAAGTACTGAATTTTTAAAGAATTTCGGAGAAATGAAGGAACGATAAAAATCAAGTGAATTTCTGAACGCAATGTGATAAGATAGGCTCTGTGAAACAAATCAGTCTCGATATTAAAACAGGAGAATTTCACAGAGTCTATCTTTTTTACGGGAAAGAGGTCTATCTTAAGGAGCAGTACCGTTCTCTTCTGCTGAAGAGTGTGGTCAGTCCCTCTGATACGATGAACTATACCTGCTTTTCGGGAAAGGATACAGATGCGGAAGAGCTTGTGGAGCTTGCCGGAACCCTTCCGTTTTTTTCCGAGCGGCGGATGATACTGGTACAGGATTCCGGTTTTTTTAAAAATACCGCGGATGACAGACTGGTAGATTATGTGCGCAATCCTTCCCCTGACACGGTATTGCTTTTCGATGAGACGGAGGTGGATAAGAGAAGCCGTATGTTCAAAGCGGTTTCGGCCTCCGGCTACGCCGCGGATTTTTCCTCCCCCGACGAGAAGACATTAAAGCAGTGGATTGCAAAACGCTTTGCCGCGGATAATAAAAAGATCCGGGAAAGTACGGCGGAATTTCTTATGGAGCGTTCCGGGACAGATATGGAAACGCTTTTTAATGAAATCGAAAAGCTGATTTCCTACACGGGAGAGCGCGGGGAGGTTACGTGTGAGGACATAAAAGCAATTTCGTCCGTGCAGATGACCGATTCCGTGTTTGAGATGCTTGACGCGATCATAGCCCATGACAGGATTACCGCCATGAAGCGCTATGATGAGCTTCTGTTTTTAAAAGAACCCCCCATGAAGATTCTGATTCTTCTGGGGAGACAGTTTTCCGCTCTGAAACAGGCAAAGAAAATGAAGGCAGAGGGGATGAACCGGGACGAGGTGGCCTCCGCGCTTTCTCTGAAGCCCTTTGTGGCGGGAAAATATCTGAAGCGCGCGGAAAACCTGTCTTTTTCATGGCTTAAGAACGCCGGAGAGCTTTGCAGAAAAACGGAATCGGATATAAAAAACGGCAGAATTTCCGATAAGCTGGGTGTGGAGCTCCTGATAGTAAAATATGCGGCAGAGAGGTAAAAAAATGATACCGGAAGCGAATGAACTGTACAAAGACAGATACGGAAACCTGATCCGGGTGATTTCACCTGCATCGGATATAACAAGCGGCGAAAGAACCGTGGTTTTTTGCGACATATATGATGCCGCCCGGGTATATACGGCGGCGTTGAAGGATTTTCAGGCACTGTATCTGAAAACCCAGCGTCCGGACGACATTTCCCCGGAGCAGCCGGAGATTCAGGACAGCCAGGGGGCGGGAGTGCCGGAAGAGCTTCTTAAGTTTCTGGACGCTGAAACTTTTGAAGAAAAGCTGGAGATCTTTCACGGTATGAGAGGAATTGCGGATGACGCGCTTATCGATGCCGTGGCCGTGAGTCTTGATACAGAGATTGCCGCGGGTGCGCTGGAGGACCGGTTTGAAAAGCTGGAAGAGCATTTAAAGACGCTGAAAAAGTATGAATGCAACAGGTTGAGATAAAATACCGGGACTGAGGCTGAGAAGAAACATCTATTTACAACGCAAAAGAGAGAAATTATAATCATATAAGCTGATAAAGAGAGGAGAGTATTAATGTATTCAATGGAGGAATTAAAAAAGACGGATCCCGAAATCGCGGCGGCCATCGAGGCTGAACAGCAGAGGCAGAATGATCATATTGAACTCATCGCCTCGGAAAACTGGGTCAGCAAGGCCGTGATGGCCGCTATGGGAAGTGTGCTTACAAATAAATATGCCGAAGGATATCCGGGGCATCGTTATTATGGCGGCTGCGAATGTGTAGACGTTGTGGAGGAGCTTGCCCGGGAACGCGCGAAGAAATTATTCGGATGCTGCTATGCCAATGTTCAGCCCCATTCCGGAGCGCAGGCAAATATGGCGGTTTTCTTTGCTCTGATGAAACCGGGCGACACGTTTATGGGTATGAATCTGGATCATGGTGGACATCTCTCCCACGGTTCGCCGGTGAATTTTTCCGGCTCATATTTCAACTGTGTTCCGTACGGAGTGGATAAAAACGGTTTTATTGATTATGATGAGGTGCGTTCCATTGCACTTAAGTGCCATCCCAGGCTCATAGTTGCCGGAGCCAGCGCATATGCAAGACGCATAGATTTTAAGAAGTTCCGGGAAATCGCTGACGAGGCGGGGGCATATCTTATGGTGGATATGGCGCATATCGCCGGGCTTGTTGCGGGCGGGATGCATGAAAGCCCCATAGGGATCGCCGATGTTGTGACCACCACCACCCATAAAACCCTGCGCGGGCCGCGAGGGGGCCTTATTCTCGCAACCGAAGAGGCGGCGGATAAGTTCAAGCTTAACAAGGCTATTTTTCCGGGAACGCAGGGCGGGCCGCTGATGCACGTAATAGCCGGGAAAGCAGTCTGCTTTAAGGAAGCTCTTCAGCCCTCGTTTAAAGAGTATGCGAAAAATATCGTGGAAAACGCGGCGGCTCTCGCTGATAATCTGATAAAGAGAGGTTTGTCCATTGTTTCGGGAGGAACCGACAATCATCTTATGCTTTTAAATCTGGTTCCTCAGGGGCTTACAGGCAAGGAAGTGGAAAGTCTGCTGGATGAGGCCCATATAACGGCCAATAAAAACACTATTCCCGGAGACCCTCAGAAGCCCTTTGTGACAAGCGGTATCCGTCTGGGGACCCCGGCGGTGACTACCCGGGGCTTTGGCAGGGAAGATATGGACAGGGTCGCAGAGGCGATTTCCCTTGTGGTGCTTAAGGGTAAGGACGGAGTCGGTGAAGCACGTGCGATTGTAAAAACGCTGACAGACCGTTACCCGCTGGAGTGATGGTTTCTGCGTGAGAATTAAGTTCCTTCGTGTTACTCAGCGGGGATTTCCTGCTGAGTAATCTTTTCGTAGGATTAAAATAAGCATCAGATGCCTCGAAAAAACCCAGGATTAAAATAAGCAGGACTATGGCGGAAGAAAAAACAGTTATACGCGTAAAGAATCTGTATAAGATTTTCAGCCTTGGGAAAGAAAAGGTTAAGGCTTTAAACGGTGTGGATCTGGAGATAAAAAAGGGAGAATTTGTAGCTATCTGCGGAACCTCCGGCTCCGGGAAATCGACGCTTCTGAATATGCTTTCCGGTCTGGAAAAGCCCACGAAAGGGGAAATTGTCGTTGCCGGAACCCATATTGAGCATATGAGTGAAAACGAACTGGTTCGTTTCAGGCGGGAGCATGTCGGCTTTATTTTTCAGGCGTATAATCTGATCAAGTCCATGGACGCGGTGGAAAATGTTGCGCTTCCCTTGATATTCAGGGGTGTGCGACGTGAGAAACGTAACCGCATGGCTAAAGAAATGCTGAAGGCGCTGGGAGTTGAAAAGATTTCCGGACATATGCCGTCTGAAATGTCCGGCGGACAGCAGCAGCGCGTCGGTATCGCCCGGGCCCTTGTTATCCATCCTGAGATCATTTTTGCGGATGAGCCCACGGGAAATCTGGATTCGGCAACGGCAAAGGATGTGCTGGAGCTGATGCAGCGGATAGTTCATGAGGAAAAGCAGACTCTTGTCATGGTGACCCATGACGGATATCTTGCCTCTTTTGCGGATCGCATAGTCCGTATCAGTGACGGCAGGATAGTTAAGAGTATTAAAGTGGAAAATGAAAAGGAATGGGAATAGTGAAACGTTTCCGGATTATGTTGATTCTGGCGCTGATGCTTTTTCTGGTGCCGTTTATATATAAAGCTCCGTACGTTGTAATGGTGGATCCCGAGAACGAAGATGAGAGCAGTACCTCGGACAATTCATCCGAGAGTCATGATGAATACAGTTCTGCAACTTCCACCAGCGCCTTTATCCTTCCCGCGGCAACATGGGTTACTCCGGAGTGCGTTCATGGGCAGCCTGCGCTGGTTGTTCTGCCGTTGATGAATATGTTTAAATATGACGTGAAGGATGTGGTGGTAACACCCGTTCTTTCCGCGAAAACAGGTGAATTTCCTTTTGAAATCGACGCGACCGGGTTTACCCAGAAAATAGATTATCTGGTTGGGGAAGATAAAATACCAAACAGGAACGAACGGGCTCAGAACTGTGTCTGGCTGTTTCGAACCCGTGAGGACGTAAAAACCGGATACTATAAAATAGACTATAATATAACCTATACCAATCCGGCCTGCGTAATCGAAAGCTGTACGGTCTCCACCTATGTTAAAACCATAGGACTGCCGGAAAACGGTACAACGGACGGAGTGGATGAAAACAGGAAAATATCCACACCGCGTCTTATGGTAAAGGGTTTTTATACCGAACCCGCCGAAGTCTACGCGGGTGAAGATTTCATGCTTCATCTGACCGTTGAAAATACCTCAAGGGACACTCCGGTTTCAAATATTGCGCTGGAGCTTACGGGGATTGTCGCGGGAACTACTGAAGCCAGCTCCTACGCGGCCTTTCTTCCCTCTTCCGGGTCGGACAGCGTCTTTATAGACAAAATTTCTCCCGGGGGCGAGTATGAGGTCGTAATGGAGTTCAATGCCAAGGCGGATCTTCAGCAGAAGCCCTACACGATGAATATTGCCATGAAATACGAGGATGCCCAGGCAAATCCGTATGAGGGCAGCGGCAGCGTATCCATTCCCATACGTCAGTACGCAAAATATGACACAAGTAATATTGACGTTGAGCCGGCTGAAATCGAGGTCGGTGAGAACGCTGATATCATGTTCAGCGTATATAATACCGGGAAAACGCAGCTTTACAATGTTTCGGTCAGTATAAATGACGCTTCGCTGGAGGAGGCTTTTACGTATCTGGGTTCTCTTGCGCCCGGGGCTACGGGTAACGTGGACCTCCTGGTAAACGCTGTGGCGCCGTCGGAAGGGGACGGTACGGTTCAGTGCTATATTTCCTATGAGGATGAGAACGGTAATGTTACCACCGGCAGCAAGGATTTTACGCTTTTTGTGACCGAGGCGGTTCCGGAGGATTACGGAGAGACAGAGCCTTTGGAAGAAACGGAAGAACGGCCGAAATGGTTTATTCCGGTACTTACAGCTGTCGGGGTTGTGGTCATTCTGGTGGTAATTATCGGAATAATAGTTGCGAAGAAGAAAAAAAAGCGGCGTCAGGAGGAGCTTGCGGCAATTGAAGAGGAGGAAGCGGCGCTGGAGGAAGACCTGGGCAGATGAGGATTTCGGATCTTTTTTCCATGAGCTTTGCGTCCCTGCGCAGAAGGAAGCTCCGTTCGGTTCTCACTATTCTCGGGGTTGTCATCGGCATTGCGTCTATTGTGATCATGATATCCCTGGGACTGGGAATGTCCCAGCAGGCCATGGAACAGATTGATCAGTACGGGGGAATAAAAACCGTAACCATAACCGAGGGAAACAGCAGCGATTCCGCTTCGGACAGAAAAGCCGTGGAATACAAGCTGGATGACGAGCTGGTGGAACGGATTGAGAAGATGGATCATGTGGAAACCGTTTCACCGGTACTGCTGTTTGACTGTGTGATAAAAGACGGGAGATATACCTACCGCGGCTGGGGATGTCAGGCATACCGTCTGGACGCGCTTAAGAATATGGGCTGGGAGTTTGACGAGGGAGGCTGGCCGAAGGAAGGCGACGAACTGAAATTTGTTTACGGAAATCTCTATCAGATCAGGTTTTACACTGATTCGGGGAATGACGGATACTGGGATACCGGGATAATGCCGGATGTCGATGCCATGAAGGACTCCCTCTTTATGATCTTTGATACCGAGGCATACGAAAGCTATAACTCCAAAAACAATGAAAAGGAGCTGCCGATGGTTATCGAAGAGGAAAGCGGGGGAGCTGACGGAGAGGCTGACGTAAAGAGCACTTCTCCTCCCAAGCGCTACATGATTCCAACAGCCGGAGTGCTCTTCGGAAACCATGGGGATGAGGATTACTGGCGTGATTACACCGGCGGAGTTTATTGCGATATAGAGCCTCTTCTGAAATTGCTTAAGCGTGAATTCAAAGGAAAAGTTATTCCGGGACAGCCGACGAGAAAAAACGGTTCGGCATTTCGGAAAATATATTATGACGAAATTTACGTTAAGATGGACGATTATAATTACGTGAAGGATTTTCAGAAGGAGATTCAGGATCTGGGATATAATACAAGCAGCAATACCGAATGGATTGAGGAAACCCAGGAGCAGGCCCGTTCCATGCAGGCCATGCTGGGGGGGATAGGAGCTATTTCCCTTCTGGTGGCAGCCATAGGGATTGCCAATACGATGATGATGTCAATTTATGAACGTACAAAGGAAATAGGCATTTTCAAGGTGCTCGGTTGTGACCTGAAGGATATCGGTGCCCAGTTTTTGATTGAGGCGGCGCTTATCGGACTGATCGGCGGAGTGCTGGGTAATGTATTAAGTATTATAGCCATGATTGTGATTAACACGGTTACAGAGGCAAAAACTTCACTGATTCCGGTGTGGCTGGCTCTGGTTGGGCTTTTGTTTGCGGTTCTTATTGGAACTGTTTCGGGCTTTTTTCCTGCGCGGCGCGCCATGCGCTTAAGCGCTTTAAATGCTTTAAGAAACGAATAGGCGTTAAATATGGTTTTCAGTTCTCTCAATTTTATTTTCCGGTTTATGCCGGTGTTTTTCCTGCTTTACTTCATCGTTCCCTTTCGGGCAAAGAACTGTGTGCTGTTCTTAGGGAGCATAGTATTTTATGCCTTCGGGGAGCCGAAGTATGTGCTGCTGGTTTTGTTTTCCATAGTGGTAAATTATTTTATGGCTCTGCTTATGGACCGCCTCGCTCCACGGAGTCCGGGGAGGCGGTTTGTGCTTTTTCTTGCCTGCCTCTATGATGTCGGGGTGCTGGTTCTGTTTAAGTATACGGGCTTTATAATGGAAAACGTCAATGCTGTGGCGGGAACGGATTTTCCTGTGCCGCATATTGCCCTTCCGCTGGGCATAAGCTTTTATACCTTCCAGATTATGTCCTACGTGATCGATGTCTACAGGCGGACCTGCCCTCCGGAGAGGAATATTCTGGATCTGGGAACCTATCTTGTGATGTTTCCGCAGCTTATCGCCGGACCGATTGTGGTCTATACCGATGTTGCCGAACGTCTTAAGGAGCGTCATATAAATCTTTCTTCGGTTGAGAACGGGCTTAAGCTTTTTACCATCGGGCTCGGGGAAAAGGTGATTTTCGCCAATACGCTGGGAAATATATGGAGCGCCTGCAAGGAAGCGGGTTATGAATCCCTTTCCACTCCTTTTGCCTGGCTGGGTATACTGGCTTATTCACTTCAGCTGTATTACGATTTCGGCGGTTATTCGCTCATGGCTATAGGTCTGGGGCAGATGCTGGGGTTTTCGTTTCCGCAGAATTTCCGATATCCGTATTCGGCGTATTCCGTCACGGATTTCTGGCATCGCTGGCATATTTCACTGACTTCCTGGTTCAGGGAATATGTCTATATTCCATTGGGCGGAAACCGGAGAGGAGTTTTCAGAACATATATTAATATGCTTATTGTATGGCTTATTACCGGTTTCTGGCATGGCGCGGCCTGGAATTTTGTGGCCTGGGGGCTTTACTATTTTGTTCTGCTTTCCCTCGAGAGGGCGTTTCTCCACAGATTTTTCTCGAAACACAGGATTGTGGGAAGATTCTGCACACTTATAGCCGTAATGTGCGGCTGGGTGCTTTTCGATGCCGGATCACTGAGTGATGCCATGGTCTATCTTTCCAGAATGTTTACGATTCACGGCGGAACGGATTTTCTTCCCAGCCTGCAAACCTACTGGATTTTTCTTGTGCCCGCCTGTATACTGTCGTTTCCGGTGGCGGAAGGCTTTTACAGAAAATTCAAAAAGAGCCCGGTATGCCTTGTCCTGCTTTTTGCGATTTTCTGGCTGAGTGTTGTACTTTTGGTTGATGCGGTTTATAATCCGTTCTTATATTTCAGATTCTGATTTGGAGGGTAGATGAAAAAGCTGTTCAGAAAATGTCCCTATACCGTGGCGGTGATAGTTACGGGACTCATCCTTGCGGTATACGGGCTGCTCCTGAATTTTCATATTGTGCCGCCTCTCAGCCAGGGGATTGAACCGGAGGAGGCGGGCACGGTTGCCGTTGCCAGTGCAATTCATGAGCTTAAAGCGTTTTTTTCGCCTAAGCCGGAAATTACGGTGGCGGATCACTTTGTGCCCCCGGAGGGAGAAATTCCATCTTCGATAACGGTTTCCGGCGGGACATCTTCCGGACCGCAAAGCGGCAGCGTTTCTTCCGGGAAAGCTTCGAAAGAAGGCGATGATTCCGGAAAGTCTTTGACGGAGAAGGAGGACGGGGACGAAGAGACCGGTGAGGAAGAGGGAGAAGAGAATACCGGGGAAGAGAATGAGAAGACTGAGGAGAATACAAACGAACCGGTGTCGACGGAGGACGGTTCTTACAGCGGTTATGGCCCGTTTACGGAAGTGGATGACAGTTATTTCGGGCCGGATGCCCTTTTTATCGGAGATTCCAGGGTTGTGGGCTTTGGGATGTATTCCGGCTTTCCGGTAACCACTTACGCCAAAACAGGGTACGCAATACACAGTGTTTTCGACAAACCGGTTTTGAAAACCCCGCTGGGTTCCTTCACCCTTCCGGAGCTTATGGCCGCTGAGCCCGGAAAATATAAAAAGATATATATCAAGTTTGGTCTGAATGAGATGGGCTGGGGGAACGGAGGACTCTTTGAACAGGCATATTATAACGTTATTGATATGCTGAAGTATTACCAGCAGGATGCGGTAATCTATGTTATGAGCATACTTCCGGTTACTGCGAAGAAGGACGCGGATTCTTCGGTTTTCAGCAACGCCAATATAAACGCCCGCAATGAGGTTATACGTACGGTCGCGGAAAACGAGCACGTATGTTATCTGAATATTAACGGGGTTTATACCGACGAAGAGGGTAATATGCCATCGGATTTTGCCTCTGACGGAATCCACCTCAAAGCGGCTGCAATGGAGCCGTGGAAAGATTATTTAAGGACTCATGCCATTATGACTGAGGCTATTAAGGCGGCGCAGGAAGAAGCGGAAAGGGCGGAGGAGACTGAGGAAAATCCGGAGGTTACTGAGGCGCCGGCGGAGTCAGCTGAAGAAATTCCGGAAGGTGCGGAAGTGCCGGCTGAAAACGGAGAGCCTCCGGCGGAGGAAAATACCGGAATGACCGAAGAGGTACAGGAACAGAACTGAGGAACTTCCCCTGATCAGCCGGGCTGCATGCCTTCAGGCAGAATTTTCGTACAGGCTGCGGCAAGAGAACCAGGGCCGATGTGGCAGGCGATGGAGAGTGAGAGGGGATCTACGTGGACGGAATGCCCGGGAAACGCTTCCTGCAGCTCTTCCGCAAACTGTCTGGCGGCCTCGTCGTTATGTGTATGAGCTACCTGGAGCCAGACTGTCGGATGAGCTTCATCGATACCTCCGAAGCGTTTTTCGACATCGCTTTTGATAGCACTTATTATGATACTTTTAGCTTGTTTGAGGCCACGGCATTTTGAAAACGAATCCAGCTTTTCTCCCTGGATCTGAAGTATGGGTTTTAAATTGAGAATTTCGGCAAAGGCGGCTGCGGCGGGGGTGACTCTCCCGCCTTTTTTCAGATATTTCAAAGTGTCGACCATTATATAAATGGAGGAATCAAACCTGGTTTTTTCAAGAATTGCCTTGATCTCTTTGGCGCTTTTCCCGTTCTCAGCCATTTGCTTCGCGTCCAGAACCGACTGACGCTGGGTGACTGAGATCCTCTGGTTGTTTACGACCTGAACCTTTCCGTCGTACTCCCCGGAAAACAGGAGAGCGTTTTCGCAGGTGCTGGACAGCCCGCTGGACATGGGAATATAGACCACCTCGTCGTGATCTGAAAGGAGGGAATCCCAGTATTCCATCATCGTGCCCGGAGTGGGCTGCGATGTGTGGACGTCCTCGTCCTTTTCCAGTCTCTGGTAGAAATCCTCCTGAGTAAGGCTGATGCCCTCAAGATATTCCTGCCCGTCTATGGTGAAAGGCATAGGAATGACGCTGACGCCGAGAGAGTCCGCCTCATCCTTTGTAATTCCGCTGTTGCTGTCGGTCAGTATCGCGATCTTTGCCATGCTCTTCAGGCCGCTCCTTTTTAAGGTGATTCGATGATACCATAACCGATGTAGTTGTAAAAACTCTGTGACGAAAGGGAAAAAAACCGGTTTGTATTGTGGAAAATGATGTCGGAAAATTGCGACAATATATATTACCAAAATATAAATTTAAAAAATTTAAAATATTTTTGAAAAAAGTGTTGACAATTTAAAACCTGTCGCTTATAATACAGACATAGCAGACGAGGAAAGAAAATAAAGCAAGGTGGAAGAACTTAAGAAGAAGTTCTGAAAAGGTTCCGAACGAAATTTCGCAGAAAGTGAGGTACAAGCCACCGGACAGTTTATTTTAATTCCTTTTTCCCAATCTCCGGCGGTGCCGGGATTGTTCGAACTAAATGCTATCAGACAACTTCAGATCCTGCACAAATGACATCACAGATGATACCGGGGCACGATTGGAGAATCAGATCCCTCTCGAAGAAGGGATGAAGGCCCGACAGGAAAGCGGTCATGGATGGTGTCGATAAGGAGGGACGGTCCAATGGGAACTGTAATTGCTTCAGAGGACTGACAAGGGCATTGACGGAGGTTTATCGTCGATGCCCTTGTTCTGTTCTATCGCAGTGATTTGTGGTATGATGTTCACAAATATTTATCATGAAATCGGAGGTTGAGATGATTTTTGTTGTTCTGGTATTTATTATTCTTATGTTTCTGATTTTCTGCATCCGTATTGTGCCCCAGGCTTCCGCCTATGTGATTGAACGTCTGGGAATCTATCACGCGACCTGGAGCGCCGGACTGCATTTTAAGATTCCTATAATTGACCGTATTTCCAGAAAAGTACTGTTAAAGGAGCAGGTGGCGGATTTTGCCCCCCAGCCGGTTATCACCAAGGATAATGTGACGATGATGATCGATTCGATAATTTATTTCAGGGTCTTAAACCCGCAGCTTTATGCCTACGGTGTTGAGAATCCCATTATGGCTATGGAAAACCTGACAGCCACCACACTCCGGAACATTATAGGCGACATGGAGCTGGATTCCACACTGACCTCCCGTGAACGGATCAACGCTTCCATGCTCCAGACCATAGATGAGGCCACGGATCCCTGGGGAATCAAGGTGACAAGGGTTGAGCTTAAAAACATCATGCCGCCTGCCGCGATTAAGGACGCGATGGAAAAGCAGATGAAGGCTGAGCGGGAGAAACGTGCCGCCATCCTTACGGCAGAGGGAGAAAAGCAGTCGATGATCCTTGAGGCGGAGGGCAAAAAGGAATCAGCGGTTTTAAATGCCGAGGCAGCCAAACAGGCTACGATTCTCGCGGCGGAAGCACAGAAGGAAAAGGAAATCAGAGAGGCCGAGGGACGGGCTCAGGCAATATTAAGTATTCAGCAGGCCACAGCTGACGGTATCAGAATGATACGGGAGGCGGGAGCGGATGAGGCTGTAATAAAGCTCAAGAGTCTGGAGGCTTTCACCGCCGCCGCAAACGGTCAGGCAACCAAGATCATTATTCCTTCGGAAATCCAGGGACTGGCAGGGCTCGTGGAATCGATAAAAGAGGTAAAATGAAGACAGACGGTATTATTTTGGATATAGACGGAACAATCTGGGATTCGACGGAAATTGTGGCTGGAGCCTGGAATCGGGCAATGCGGGAATTCGGACTGCCGGAAATAGTTACGGCCGAAAAGCTTAAAGGACTGTTCGGAAAGCCGATGAATATAATTGCTCAAATTCTTCTGCCCGATCTTGAAGAGGAAACCCGGGACGAGCTCATGCGGAAATGCTGCGTTTACGAGCATGAAGCACTCATGGCCGATCCCTGCAGGATAGCCTTTCCCGGAGTCGTGGAAAGTATCCGTCTTTTAAGCGAAAAGATTCCGGTTTATATAGTCAGCAACTGCCAGAAGGGATATATTGAGCTGGTGATGGAAAAAACGGGGATTACGGACTGCATAACGGATCACGAATGCTACGGGGAAACTCTTAAGGGAAAGGCGGAGAATATCCGCCTGCTTTCGGAACGGAATAATATTGAGTATCCGGTTTATGTCGGCGATACCGACGGAGACCGGGAGGCCTGCGAGGAGGCGGGAGTGAGGTTTATCCATGCAGCCTATGGCTTTGGGAGGGCGGAGCGTGCTGATGCGCGCATTTCGAGCTTTTGTGAGCTCGTCCCTCTGACTCTTGAGGGAGAAGTATGAGGAAGCCGGGAGAAGAGCTTCCGCCGGTTTACGTTGATCGGATGAGGCAGCTTCTGGGGCCGGAGACACCGGCTTTTTTTCATGCTCTTGAGGAGGAGCCGGTAAGGGGTCTTCGTGTCAACCGGCTTAAGGAACATGAAGGGTTTTCAATGGAAACGGGGTTTTCCCTGGAGAAGGTTCCCTGGTGTCCGGACGGATACTATTATCGAAAGGAGGAGGAACCCGGAAAGAATCCTCTGCATGAGGCCGGTGCCTACTATATTCAGGAGCCCAGTGCAATGGCTCCGGTCATGTTTCTTTCACCGCAGCCGTTTGAGCGGGTACTGGATCTTTGTGCCGCGCCGGGAGGAAAAAGCACACAGATTGCGGAGAGAATGGCGGGGACGGGCGTGTTAATTGCAAATGAGCCGGTACCTGAACGAGCCAGAACAGTAGTGGAAAACATGGAACGTATGGGAATCCGGAACTTTGCCGTCACATCGGAAATGCCGGAAAGACTGGCGCTTTTTTTCCCGGAATGGTTCGACCGCATACTTGTTGATGCACCCTGTTCCGGTGAGGGAATGTTTCGGAAAAATCCCGCGGCAGTGACTGAGTGGAGCCCGGAAATTGTCGGATTCTGCGCAGAGCGGCAAAGACGGATTCTTGATTCGGCGGCGCAAATGCTTTCTCCGGGCGGCAGGCTTGTATATTCAACCTGTACCTTTTCCCCGGAGGAGGATGAAGAAAACGCGGCCCGGTTTTTGGAGAATAATCCTTCCATGCGTCCGGTGGAGCCGGATGCGAAAGCTTTTCCGGTGAAGGAATGCGGCGGAATGCTTTCCGGCTGTGCCGGCTGCCTGAAGCTGTTTCCCCACAGAGTCAGGGGAGAGGGACATTTTGTGGCTGTTTTTGAAAAAACGGGAAATGCCCCGGCTTCAGCAGAACCGCATGCAGAAGAGAAAAGCCCGGGACCCGGAGAAAGATTATTATTTGAAAAATTCTGCCGGGATGCACTTTGGAGACGTTTTGACGGAGAAAAACTGATCCTGCACGGAACGGAGCTTTTTATGACGGGAGGCGGTTTTCCCTCCTTAAAGGGACTCCGGGTTCTGCGTCAGGGACTGCACCTGGGGACCTTCAAAAAAAACCGGTTCGAACCCTCGCACGCCCTGGCTCACTTTCTTGCGCCGGCAGAGGCGGTTCGGCGAATGGAGCTTGATGCAGGGGAAGCGGTGAAGTGGATTCACGGAGAAGCCCTTCCGTTCGGGGGAGAGCGGGGCTGGAGCCTTGTCTGCGTTGAGGGATTCGGCCTCGGATGGGGAAAATGCGACGGCCGGCTCATGAAAAACCACTATCCCAAAGGGTTGCGCCGATGATTGTAAATTTTTTGGAAAAGTGTTAAAATTATTACGGGTGTGTGCAATCGTGGAGGGGCCGTAAAAGAATGAAACTTACCTTTGTGGGTGCTGCGCATGAGGTTACCGGCAGCTGCCATTATATCGATGCCTGCAATAAGCGGATGCTCGTGGATTACGGCATGGAACAGGGACGGGATCTGTATGAAAACGTTCCTATACCGGTTTCCGCGGCGGAAATTGATTATGTGTTTTTAACCCATGCTCATATTGACCATTCCGGACTTCTTCCGATGCTGTTCGCAAAGGGGTTCAGGGGGCGGATTTTTGCTACGGACGCAACGGTTGGTCTTTCGTCCATAATGCTCCGGGACAGTGCACATATCCAGATGTTTGAAGCGGAATGGCGAAACCGCAAGGCAAAGCGTTCCAGCAGCGTGGAGCCCTATGAGCCGCTTTACAGAATGGAGGACGCGGACGGGGCGATTTCCCTTCTTTCCCCGGTGCACTATGGGGAAGTTTTGGAGGTTTCCGAGGGGATCAGCGTCCGTTTTACGGATGTGGGGCATCTTCTCGGGTCGGCTTCGGTGGAATTATGGCTGACTGAAGAGGGACAGACCAAAAAAATCGTTTTTTCGGGCGATATAGGTAATTCCGACCAGCCTCTCTTAAAGGATCCCACACCGGTTGAAGAGGCCGATTATGTTCTGGTGGAGTCGACTTACGGTGACAGACTTCACAGTGCCGAGAAGGTCGATTATGTCGCGGAACTGGCAAAGGTATTAAACCGTACCTTCGCGAGAGGAGGCAATGTGGTGATCCCCGCTTTCGCTGTGGGGCGCACGCAGGAGCTTTTGTATTTCCTCCGGAAAATCAAGCACGATGGCCTTGTGGAATATAAGGATTTTCAGGTTTATGTGGATTCTCCGCTGGCGGTGGACGCCACCGGTGTTTTTACCAAAAACAATCTGCAGTGCTATGACGGGGAGGCTATGGAGCTGATTCGCCAGGGTATTGACCCGTTGGATTTTGACGGTCTGAATCTGGCTATCACCCAGGAAGAGTCCCGCGCCATTAATGAGGACGACGAGCCCAAGGTTATCATATCGGCTTCCGGAATGTGTGAGGCAGGGCGGATTCGTCATCACTTAAAGCATAACCTGTGGCGGAGCGAGAGTACGGTTCTTTTTGTGGGCTATCAGGCTGAAGGAACTCTGGGGCGTTCGCTTGTTGAGGGAGCTTCGGAAGTACGGATTTTCGGCGAATCGGTGGAGGTTCGTTCCGAAATAGATACCGTGAAGGGAATGAGCGGTCATGCCGATCAGGCGGGTCTCCTAAAGTGGATGGGAGGATTTTCGAAGAAAAAGCCGGAAAAAGTCTTTGTGGTGCATGGCGAAGGCGAGATTACTGATCACTTTGCCGACCTCCTTAAGGAGAAGCTGGGGCTTGAAGCCTGTGCTCCCTTCAGCGGAAGTGTTTTCGATCTTCTGAAAAACGAGTTTGTATATGTGGCAGCTCCCGTGGCGGCGGAAGGGCGGAAAGGCGCTCTTCGCCGTATCAGCACCGTTTTCGAAAAACTTATTGCGGCGGGAGAAAGACTGCTTGCCGTTATCCGCAAAAACGAGCACGGAGCAAACAAGGATCTTGCGAAATTTACTTCACAGATCAATTCGCTTTGCGACAAGTGGGATAAATAATGAAGCTTATAGCTGCAGTGGACCGCAATTGGGGAATCGGATATAAAAATGATCTGCTTGTAAGAATTCCCGCTGATCAGAAGTTTTTTCGAAGGGAAACCACGGGGAAGACCATAGTGATGGGCAGGAAAACCCTGGAAAGCTTTCCCGGAGGAAGGCCCCTGCCGGAGCGGCGCAATATCGTCATGACCCGCAATACCTCTTTCCGGGCAGAGGGGGCGGAAGTGTTTCATGACCTTGATTCGCTTCTTGAGCGCCTGAAAACCTTTCCCGGTGAAGATGTATATATTATCGGAGGGGCTTCGGTTTACCGGCAGTTTGAACCTTTGTGCGATACGGCCCTGATAACCATGATCGACAGGGTTTTTGAAGCGGATACTTTTTTTCCCGTGCTCCGGGAAGAGGACGGCTGGAAGCTGGCGGAGGAAAGCGAAGAGCAGACCTGCTTTGACTTGATATATTTCTTTCGGAAGTATGTGCGATAGATGAAAAAATTGTTTGAAAAATTCGTAGGTTTTATGGAGCGGGAAATCGCCGCGGAGGGAGAGACAAAGAGCACTGCCGTGCTTATACGGTATCTTTGCCTTGATCTCTTTATTTACGGTATTGTAGCGGGAATTTCCCGTTTCGTTATCGGTGATCCGGCTCCGGGCTTATCTCAGATCGGCTTTGCCGTTGTCGCGGCCATTGTTTTTTACATGACTTATCGTGATTGCATCGATCAGGCTCTGATGATGCTCTATATCTGTTTTGCCGCCATTGCTCTCTGGGGGACTCTCCTGTACCATTGGGAATACGGTTATCAGAATTTTCTCTACATCATTATTCTTATCCTGTTTTTTAACAATACCTATTCGATGAAGTGCAAGGTGCTTGTTTCCTTAGGCATCGCAGTTGTGCTTGCCTTTTTTGCAGCTTTCAGCTTTGCTTCGACAGACAGGCGGGATCCCGGACCTGTGACCTTCTGGCTGAATCTCGTAGCGTTTGTGAGCCTGGTTATGATTGTAGGTATTGCCTATTCCAGAAAGTCGGTGGAGTCTGAGTACAAGCTTTATCAGTATAATAAAAAGCTTCAGAAAATGGCGGGATCCGATCCGCTTACCGGTCTGATGAACCGGCGGAACATCATGGAAGTGATGTACGATCTGGAAAAACGGTACAAGCAGAAGCAGCTATCCCTTTCCTTTGCGATTGCGGACATTGATTTCTTTAAAAAGGTAAACGATACCTACGGGCATGACGCGGGAGACTTTGTTTTAAAGGAAATTGCCAGATTGCTTGAAGAGTTTATGGAGGCAAAAGGCTACGCGTCCAGATGGGGAGGAGAAGAGTTCCTGCTTGTATTCCGCGGTTTTGGCGGAGAAAACGCCGATGATGTTTTCAGGCTTCTGGATGACTTCCGGGGGAAGCTGTCAAAGCATGTGTTTGTCTTTAAAGAGATGGAGATAACGCTGACCATGACCTTCGGACTCGAGGAGTTTTCCATATCCCAGGGGATTGAGGGTACGATTAAAAACGCCGATGAGAAACTCTATCTCGGAAAGGAACACGGGAGAAACCAGGTAGTTTACTGAGGGGGACATGGAAAGATCCTACGACAATTTATCGGCTAAAGAGGTTTTTCAGACTTTGGGGGCGTGCGTGAAGGGATTTCGGCTCGCCTCTGTTTTAACGCCTGTTTTTATGATTCTTGAGGTGATCATGGAAATGATAATTCCCATGCTGATGGCCTCCATAATAGATGAGGGCGTCAGTGTGGGAAATATGAATCATATATATACCACCGGATTTAAAATGATCGCTGCCGCGCTTTTCGGGCTTTTTGCCGGCGTGATGGGAGGCCGCTTCGGAGCACTGGCTTCCACCGGCCTTGCGAGAAATCTTCGCCGGGACATGTATGCGAATATCCAGACCTTCAGCTTTTCAAATATTGATCGGTTTTCATCCTCGGGGCTTGTGACAAGACTTACCACGGACGTCACAAATGTTCAGAACGCGTATCAGATGATTTTAAGGATGTTTATGAGGGCCCCGGCCTCTCTTGTCAGCGCGGTTTTCATGTCTCTTCTCATAAGTCCGAAACTGGCTTCCATATATATAGTCGCCGTTTTTTTTCTGGGCGGCTTTCTTGTTTTCGTCATGCGCCGTGTCACGGGGTATTTCCGGCAGGTGTTTGAAAAATATGATGAACTTAACGAGAGCGTGGAGGAGAATGTTTCGGCGATAAGGGTTGTGAAGGCTTTTGTCAGAGGCGGTTTTGAAAATGCGCGCTTTTCAAAGGCAGCGGAGAATATTTACCGGCTGTTTGTCAGGGCCGAGACAATGCTTATAACAAATATGCCCGTGATGCAGTTTACGGTCTACGCCTGTATCCTTTCCATAAGCTATTTCGGCGCCCGCCTCATCGTTTCGGATGAACTCAGCACCGGACAGCTGATGAGTCTCCTGGCCTATTGTATGAACATTCTTGTGAGCCTTATGATGCTCTCAATTATTTTTGTTATGGTTTCCATGTCGGCTGCATCAGCCAGAAGAATTACGGAGGTCTTAAGGGAAAAACCGGATATTGCCGAGCCGGAACGGCCTGTCACGGAGGTGAAGGACGGAGCGGTTGAGTTTCGGAACGTTTCCTTCAGCTATGGCGGAAACAGTGAAAAAGCGGTATTAAAAAATATTGATATTTCAATCCGGTCAGGAGAAACCGTGGGGATAGTCGGCGGTACGGGCAGCGGAAAGACGAGTCTGGTGAACCTTATTTCCAGGCTTTACGATGTGAACAGCGGGGAGCTCCTTGTGGGGGGCGTGAATGTCAGGGAATATTCTCTGGAAACCTTAAGAAACTCTGTGGCGGTTGTACTTCAGAAAAATGAAATTTTCAGCGGATCGATTCTGGAAAACCTCCGCTGGGGGAAGGAAGACGCCACGATGGAGGAAGTACGATCCGCGGCTAAAGCAGCCTGCGCGGACGAGTTTATAGAACGGATGGAAGAAGGATATGATACGTGGATCGAGCAGGGAGGGAGCAACATTTCCGGCGGACAGAAGCAGCGGCTGTGTATTTCCAGGGCTCTGCTGAAGTCTCCGCGGATACTTATTCTGGATGATTCCACCTCGGCTGTGGATACGGCTACTGACGCGAAAATCCGCGCGGCCTTCCGGGAATATATACCCGAGGTGACAAAGCTTATAATTGCCCAGAGAATTTCCAGCGTTAAGGACGCGGACCGGATTCTGGTTCTGGATCAGGGAAGGGTCAGCGGCTTTGATACACATGAGGCACTGATGGAAAGCAACGGGATTTACCGCGATGTTTATGAATCCCAGAACGGCAACGGAGACTTCGACGAGTAGGAGATATTAATGGCGGAAAAAGTCAGAGTATTAAGAGGCCCCGGTGCAGGAAGGATGCAGGGAAAAGGGCGTAGGGTAAAGGAACCCGGAAAGCTGTTCCGGCGGCTTATGTCACGGGTATTTGCCACCTACGGCCTTCATATCGTCGTTGTTTTTTTCTGCATCGTGATTGGCGTGCTCGCCAATGTCCAGGGGACACTTTTTACCAGACTGCTTATAGATGATTACATCCTTCCGATGCTGAAGGATGCCGGACACGACTTCTCTCAGCTGCTTTCGGCTATGGCGCGGGTTGCGGTGCTGTATCTTGTTGGAGTTATGTCAACCTATATTTATCAGCGTCTGATGGTTCGTGTCAGCCAGGGGACAATGCTCTCCCTGCGCAAAGAGCTGTTTCAGAAAATGCAGGAACTTCCGGTGCGCTATTTTGATACACATGCCCACGGGGATATTATGTCCGTTTATACCAACGACATCGATGCCCTGAGGCAGATGCTCTCCCAGGCCATGCCCCAGGCCGTTAACAGTGCGATAACCATTGTGTGCGTTTTTTGCAGCATGCTCTTTTTAAGCGTGCCGCTTTCGCTGCTTACGCTTGCGATGGTGGGTGTCATGCTGTTTTTTAGCGGCAGACTGTCCGGAAAGGCGGGAACCTTTTTTGCTTCCCAGCAGAAGAATCTCGGAAGCCTGAACGGCTATATAGAAGAGATGATGAGCGGGCAGAAGGTGGTTAAGGTTTTCTGTCACGAGTCGCAGGCTATAGAGGAGTTTAACAAAAAAAACGACGAGCTTTTTGAAAGCGCGGATAATGCAAACAAGTTTGCCAATATCGTAATGCCCGTCAATGCCCAGCTCGGTAACGTCAGTTATGTTTTATGCGCAATAGCGGGAGGACTGCTTGCGCTCTCCGGACGTACGGGAATGACACTGGGGCGGCTGGCTTCTTTCTTAAGTTTTAACAAAAGCTTCAACATGCCGATTAATCAGGTCAGCATGCAGATCAATTCCGTGGTTATGGCTCTGGCGGGAGCTGAAAGAATTTTCGCCATGCTGGATGAAAAGGCGGAGGAGGATGAAGGATATGTGACCCTTGTCAATATCCGGGAAAAGGACGGAGAACTCCGGGAAACCGCGGAGCACACCGGTGTCTGGGCCTGGAAACATTTTCATCAGGCAGAGGGCAGAACGGAATATGTCAGTCTTGCGGGTAAAGTGGATTTTCTGGGAGTGGATTTCGGCTACACACCGGATCACATGGTGCTGCATGATATAGTGATTCATGCCCGCCCGGGTCAGAAAATTGCCTTTGTGGGCTCCACAGGCGCCGGAAAGACCACGATAACCAACCTGATCAACCGATTTTATGACATTGCGGACGGAAAGATCCGCTATGACGATATTAATATCAATAAAATCAAAAAGGGAGATCTGCGGCGTTCACTGGGAATGGTACTTCAGGACACCCATCTTTTTACGGGGACCATAAGAGATAACATACGTTACGGGAAACTTGATGCCACTGATGAGGAGGTGGAGGCGGCGGCGAAGCTGGTTAACGCGGATGACTTTATCCGTCGTCTTCCCGAAGGATATGATACGTTTCTGACTCATGACGGGACGGCTTTGTCCCAGGGGCAAAGGCAGCTTCTGGCCATTGCCCGGGCGGCGGTGGCAGATCCTCTGGTGCTGATACTCGATGAGGCCACGAGCTCCATTGACACAAGAACCGAAAGGATTGTTCAGGAGGGAATGGATTCACTGATGAAGGGGCGTACCACCTTTGTGATAGCCCACCGCCTTTCCACAGTAAGAAACAGCGATTGCATCCTTGTGATGGAGAACGGGCGGATTATCGAGAGGGGAACCCACGAGGAACTGATAGAGCAAAAACACAGGTATTACGAGCTCTATACCGGAAAGAAGATTTCCTGAGATTACCGGGGGCAGTTTTCCGTGTTGTCCTCTTTCGTTGCGCCGTAAGGGTTTTCTGGTGTATAATATAACCAACTATGCGCAGTCATATTGAAAAATTAATAAATGGTACGTTCGAATATGAGAGCGGCCATCTTGTGTTTTCGGAAAAAAGCATAGAAATGGAGTTTGTCGAAGGTGAAGTCCCCTCCGGCTCTTTTGGCATACTCTCTTCCGGCGATGAGGAGCTGGAGGGTTATATCGGCACCACGTCCTTAAGGATGAAGCTGGGCATTGACAGATTTTCCGGCAGGGAAACTATTGTCCATTATACCTTTGACCCCACCGGACTGGAAAGCGGAGATACCATCAAGGGCGAAATCAATGTGGTTTCCAACAGGGGAGAATATAACCTGCCCTTCACGGCCACCCTTGTAAGAACGAGGATAGAGTCTTCCGTCGGAACCATCCGGAATCTCTTTCATTTCGCAAACCTTGCCCACACTGATTTTGATGAGGCAAGCCGGATTTTTTATTCCGAAAAGATGCAGGAATGCTTTGTTGATTCCGATCAGCGTTTTGCCGGGATATATAAAGCCCTGTCTGTCCATCCGGGAAACGTGGATAACGTCGAGCAGTTTCTGATTGCGATTCATAAAAAAGATCCCGTCACCTTCGTTTGTCTCAATGAAAAATTTACTCTGAAGAACTTCTCTTCTTCTTCGGATACGGAAGGAAGCTTTGAAATTCTGAAATCAGGCTGGGGCTATGTTGACATCCGCGTTTATTCGGATTCTGATTTCGTCCGCCCGGAGAAGGAGAGACTGGGCAATACGGATTTTCTGGGGAACAGGGCAGTGCTGAAGTTTTCCCTCGATCCCGAATGTATCCACTCCGGGGTGAATCTTGCGAAAATAACACTGGAAAGCAATTACTGCAGAACAGAGTGTTTTGTGAATGTTTCCACAAGAGTGCATAATGCGGATCTGAAACGGAGAAACACCCAGATAAAGAAAGCATATTATGCCGCCATGAATCTGTTCCTGCGTTACCGCATGCATAAGATAAACGCAACGCAATGGATGCATCAGGGGCTTAAGCTTGCGGAGGAGGCACTCTGGACGGAAGAGACAGAAATCCGTTTCAGGCTCTATCGTATCCAGATGCTTATAGCCGGCGGCAGGAAAGCGGAAGCCGAGTCGGAGCTCGGCCTGATATCGGAGCAATACAGAGAAGCCGGACTTTCGGAGGAGCTGAATGCCTATCTGATTTATCTTAAAGCTCTCCTTAAGAGAGACAATGCCTATACGTCTGCCGGGGCGGAGATCGTGCGCCGGATGTATGAGAGAAGACGGGATTCCGACTGGCTCCTTATAATCCTGATTTATACGGACGCGGATCTGGAGAGGATGCCGGTCAGAAAGCTTTCGCTGCTGGAAGAACATCCGGGAAAAGCAGGTTCCAACCCTCTGATTCTGCTTGAAGCGCTGGAGGTAATGCTGAAAAATCCGGATGCTCTGCGCACCCTGGGGTCATTCGAGCTCCGGTGTGTCAGGTTTGGAATAAAAAACGGCCTTCTTAACCGGGCGATCATCGAGCGGGTGACTTATCTGGGGAGCCAGATGCGTGAATACTCGCCCCTTCTTCATCGGATTTTGTGCGGAATATACAGAGTTTCTCCTTCCGACGGGCTCATCACCTCGATCTGTTCACAGCTTATACGGGGCGGAAGAACAGATCTTTCGGCTTTCGGCTGGTATACCCTGGCTATTGAGAGAGGCATAAAAATCACAAGGCTTTATGAACACTACATGTATTCCGTGCCTGAGGGGACGGGAACGCTGCTTCCCCGGGGGGTTCTGCTGTATTTCGGAATGGGCGGGGAACTGCAGGATTCATACATGGCGTTTTTCTACGCGAATATGTTAAGGCATGCCTCTGAGGTACGGGACCTGATAGTCGAATATGAGAGCAATCTTTTCCGGTTTGCCATTTCAGCAGCCGAACGGGGATTTATTGATGAGAATATGAGCGTGGTCTATTCCTATACCGCGAAGTATGAGCGAGGTGAGGAAAAAGAGAAGTTTTTTGAGGCTTTGGCCCCGCTTATGTTTATTCATCACATCCGTGTTGAACTGAAGGAACCTTCGATTCTTATTGTTGTGGAGGAAAAGTTCACACATGAGCGGCAGGCTCTGTTTGACGGGAAGGATGCCTACGTTCCCATTTACGGGGGCTCCTATATGCTTTTTATCGAGACGAGGGGCGGTGAACGCTACGCGCTCGAAGACAAAGCGGTGGACAGGCAGCTCCTTAAGGGGCAGGAATTCATGGAAGCCTTTGCATATATAAAGGAAGAGGACGGTATAGGGGCTTCATATTACCGATGTGCGGGGGGACATCATTTTATAGCTGTTAACGAGAATAATGCAGTCAGCGTCAGACGCCTTATTGATTCGGAAGAGATTGTGCCCGGATACAGAAGCGACCTTCTGATGGAACTTATGGAGTTTGAGTATTCCATGGATCATGTGGAGGAGCTGGATAAGCTTCTGGAGCGCCTGGATCCGGGGGTATTAAGCGGAGCCTGCCGTGCTGACATGGTCCGCTTCATGGTGATACGTGGAATGATTTCACGTGCGTATGAGATTATTCTGCGTTACGGAGCCGAAAAGGTAGGCTTCAAAATTCTTGCCAGGCTTTTGAGCCACCTTATCAGTGCCGGAAACGGGGAGCGGGAAGAAACGCTGCTGACACTGGCGTATATTACCTTTCGGGGCGGAAAATATGATGAGGTCATGCTTCAGTATCTTGCCGAATATTTTGAGGGAACACTCCGGCAGATGCGTCCGATATGGAAGGCGGCCGTAAACTTCGGAGTTGTTCCGGTACGGCTGGAGGAAAGGCTTTTATCGCAGATGCTCTATTCCAGAACCTTTGTGGGGGAAAAGGACGAGATATTCTTAAGCTATCTGAAGCGGGGAATAGACAGCGATATAGTTATGGCTTATCTTTCCTATAACGCTTATGAATATATGATTCACGGAGCCGTGACGAATCCCGGCAACTTTGAAAAAATTATAGAGCTTTATTATGACGGGGAGAAGCTCAATGATTATATGCTTCTTTCCGCCGTGATATTCTATTCCGGGGAACCGTCCATACCGGAATCCGCCATGAGCGCGCTTATAGATATTTCACGGGGGATGATCGCCCGGGGGATTGTATTGGAGGCATTCAGGCGGTTTAAGGACGAGATTCCCCTTATGGCGCTGCTTTCTCCGAGGGTTTATGTGGAATACAAAACCAATCCTTCAAGCAGGGTGGTGATCCATTTCCTTTTAAGCGGATATGACGGGGCGCCCGGTGATTACATCATTGAAGATATGAAAAATCTCTTCGGCGGTATATATTCAAGACGGTTCAATATGTTTTACGGGGAGGAGCTGCAGTACTATATCACTGAGGAGCTCGGGGGAAAATCCACGCTTACAGCCAGCAATTCCCTTGTTATTGAGGATCAGGGCAGAAAGCATTCCGACAGCAAATACGGGATGATAAACGATATGCTGATCTGCACCTCCATGATGGATGATAAAAGTCTTATGGCGCTGGTGGAGCTTTATCTGAAGAAGAATGCCGCGGCAGACGGACTGTTTGAATTGGAGTGACGGGATGATACGGGAGGAAGAGGACTTTCGCGAAATACCGGAGGACGGAATAATCATCGGACTGGATCTGAACGATGATCTTACATTTGTCTCTTTTTGCGGCAGGAGAAATACGGAGGTAACGACTCTATCTGCGTCGGATGACGAGGAGCGTTTCGGCATACCTACCTGTATCGGCTATGACCGGCAGGAGGACAGGTATGTGTTTGGTGCCGTAGCCGCGGAGGGCGAACCGCCCCGGATTGAAAAATATACAAACCTTCTTTCGGCGGTTCTCACAGAGGATGAGGATGAGGACGAAGAGGAAGAGATTGAATATCTGGACGAGGGAGATGAGGAGGAAGATGCCGGGGTTATAGCTGAAAGCGAACCGGAAGATACAAATACCGAAAGCACTGCCGCGTCCGACAGGCTAAGCAGGTTTGTAACCCATGTGGTGGGGCTTGCCTCCGCCGTCGGAGGAGGGGCTCCGGGAGCGGTTTTTATCGCGCTTGACCACCTTGACCGGGGGATCATTTCAAGACTGGATGAGGTGTTTAAAAAGCTTCGGGAGGAAATCCCTCTGGTCCGGTATGTGTCCAGACAGGAATGTTTTTTTTACTATACATTAAATCAGCCTGTCGAGCTATGGCGGCAGTCGGTATTGCTTATTCATTATTCCGACCGGGAATTTCTTACAGACCGGCTCTCCATAAACAGGAATTCCTCCCCCCAGGTCGTACGGATCGAGGAAAAGTACTTTCCCGAAATGCTTCCTTTCGATACGGATGATCCGGAAAAAATGGATCTGCGTCTCGTAAGCCTTCTGGAGAAAGAAGGAATGGGAAAGGTTACGATCCATTCCGACAGCATTTCCAGTGTTTATCTCTCGGGAGCATATATGGAATCGGACTGGAAACGGGGGACGCTGAAATATCTCTGTTCCGGAAGACGGGTTTTTCAGGGGCTGAATCTTTATACAAAGGGAGCCTGCTACGCGGCAAGGGAAGCTGTTGACGAAGGTTTCATCAGCAGAAATTATCTGCTTGTAAGCACCGATACACTTAAGTATAATATCGGACTGCGCATGATAAGCGACGGTGCGGAAATCATTGAAAACCTGGTGGATGCCGGTGAAAACTGGTATGAGGTATCCGCTTCAAAGGAGGTTTATCTCGGGGCGGACAGGGAGATAGTACTTGTGCTTAAGGATATGGGCGGAGAGGGAGAGAGAAACGTTCTTTTAAGGCTGGATGGTTTTCCGGAGCGTCCGCCAAGGGCGATGCGTATCCGGCTGGAGCTTTATATGAAGAGCGCCAGGATTCTTGTGGCCCGGATTCAGGATGTGGGCTTTGGTGAAATCTTTCTTTCCAGCGGTATGCAGCTGCGGGAAGAGATTGGAGTCTGAATATGGTCTATGCGCCTGTGGGAAAACGGGCAAAGGTTCCGTATTATATGGAAAGCGCGGGGATCAATCTGTTTTCGATTGAGGAGCTTGGCTATTACCTCTACGAAAGTGTTTTTCTCCTGGACCGTTCTCTGATGAAAAGCGAGCTGGTTCGTTTTATAGAGCGGGAACTGGAGCTTCCGGTGCTGGCGGATATGCTGAATCATATTCTTCTTGTGGAAGGGTCGCTGTCCAGTTTTGTCGTATGCATTCTGCGGTATCTGAATTATTGCTCGGAGGCGCAGCTTGCGATTGTGGAAAAATCGCTTTCTGAGGGATACGCGGAAGGCAATATGCATCGAAGGCGGATCCGGGGCGACAAGCATGTCAAGGCGGGAAGATATCTGGATGCTATCAGGGAATATACCTTTGCCGAATCGGCCCTGACGGATGAGGTTCCCGTTGAGGAAACGGCCAGACTGTATCACAATATGGGCGTAGCCTACGCGAGGATGTTTCTGTTTGAGCAGGCTGCCGATTATTTTAAACGCTCCTGCGATCTAAGCTATAATCAGAAAGCGTATACTTCCTATCTTTCCGCAAAACGAATGGTCATGACACCGGGAGACTATCTGGAATTTGTCCGTTCCGAGCATGCCGATCCGGAGCTGATCAACGCTATAGAAGCGAAGCTCAATTCTTCCATTACCGCCCTCAAGGACCGGGGAGATTACCGTCTGTATATGCGGCTGAAGAGGAAAAAACATGAGGGTGATATCGCGGGCTACCGTGAAGATATGAGAGCTCTTCTGTCTTCCTTTGAAAATGATTACAGAAAGAACATGGGTAACCTGTGAAAATTTTCGATTGGTTTCGGGATAAATTCAAACGGAGAAAACTTAATGAGGAGGATGACGATTATTCTCCGATAAGCCGTTCCAGCGTGGATATCAGAATTCCTGAGGAGCGTGAACATTATGTGCGCTCCTGCTGTGAACAGATGATAGAAGCCGGGGAACAGATAGAGCGGGCCACCATGGAATACCGGCTCGTTACGGATTATCTGACGGATATCGAAGAACTGGACAAAACACCCTATGAGACAAAGGCCGAGGCTATTGCCATCGCGGAATCGATAGTCAGACTGGAGCAGCAGACCGCTTCTTCTTCAAAAACCGTGGGACGCATCGCCGAAGAGGAGTACCAGCTTCTGGACCGCTATGCCGACGATGTGCCGGGTGAAATCGAAAAGATGAAGGAAAACGAAGAGTACAAGGCTCTGGTTCGGGGGGATCTTCGTACGCTGGAAAGCGAAAAGGCAGTCACGAATTACCGTAGAAATGAAATGCTCGCCGGTGTGAAAAATATGAAAAACATGGCCGGCATAACCGTTACAGCCCTGGTGGCGGCAATTCTTCTGCTGACGGTTCTTCAGTTTTCATTTTCCATAGACTCCACTGCCGGATATGTGGCTTCCGGAGCTATTGCCGCGGTGGCGCTGACCGTTGAATTCATGTCTTTCCGCCGCTTCAGCGCGGAGCGGAAAAAGGCTGAGCGCTACTTAAACCGGGTCATTGTCAAGCAGAACAGTATGAAGGTGAGGTATGTCAACGTGACAAATCTCCTGGAATACGAATATTCGAAATACAGGGTCAATAATTCCGATGAACTTAAATATTTCTGGGATCTCTACATTGAGGAGAAAAAGGCCAGGGATTTTCTGGAACGGGCCGGGGACGAGCTGGAAATAAGCAAACGGGAACTGGTTAACGCATTAAGAAAGGTGCGCCTGCGGGATCCGGCGGTCTGGGCGAACCAGTGTCGGGCCCTGACGGATGCCCGGGAGATGGTGGAGATACGTCATGATCTGAGACTGAGAAGAGAGGCCCTCAGGGATCAGATCGAATACAACACGGGTATAAGAGACGAAGCGAAAAATGAGATCAACATTCTCGTAAAACGCTATCCCGAATATGCCAGGGAAATTCTGGGAATCGTTTCAGCCTATGGGGAAAAGCCGGTGTGAGGCGGGAAGCGGCTTTCTTGCGGAACACGGGCTTCTGTGGTATAGTAAACGTCGAGTGTTTTTAAGGGGTTCATTCGGATTATAAGAAAAGGAAGAGCGTCACATGGGTGATACCGGTCAGTATATAAGCCCTCTTTCCGAGCGGTATGCCAGCAGGGAAATGCAGCATATCTTTTCGGAGGACATGAAGTTTACCACCTGGAGAAAACTCTGGATCGCCCTTGCGGAGGCGGAGAAGGAGCTGGGGCTTCCTATAACCGACGAACAGATCGAAGAGCTTAAGAGCCACCGGGACGATATCAACTATGAGACGGCCAGGGAACGGGAAAAAAAGGTCCGCCATGATGTGATGAGCCATGTCTATGCTTACGGAGTACAGTGCCCGAAAGCTGCGGGAATCATCCACCTCGGAGCCACCTCCTGCTACGTGGGGGACAACACGGATATAATTGTGATGCGGGAAGGCCTCCGGCTTGTAAAGAAAAAGCTGGTTAACATAATATTTAATCTTTCCGGATTTGCCCGGAAATTTAAGGGCCTCCCGGTTCTGGCATTCACGCATTTTCAGCCCGCACAGCCCACCACCCTCGGAAAACGTGCAACCCTGTGGCTGCAGGATTTTATGATGGATCTTGAGGATCTGGACTATGTACTCGGAAGTCTTAAACTCTTAGGCTCAAAGGGAACCACGGGCACACAGGCTTCTTTCAGGGAGCTTTTTCACGGAGACAACGCCCTTATAGACCGGCTTGATCCGATGATCGCCGAAAAAATGGGTTTCGATGAGTGTTATCCGGTTTCCGGTCAGACCTATTCGCGGAAAGTGGATCTCAGGGTTTTAAACGTGCTGTCGGGAATCGCGGTTTCTGCTCACAAAATGTCCAACGATATCCGCCTTCTCCAGCATTTAAAAGAGGTGGAGGAACCCTTTGAAAAGGAGCAGATCGGTTCCTCGGCCATGGCATACAAAAGAAATCCGATGCGTTCGGAGCGTATTGCCGCTCTTTCCCGCTATGTGATTATAGATGAGCTCAACCCCGCGGTGACCGGTGCGGTCCAATGGTTTGAACGCACTCTGGACGACTCGGCAAATAAGAGGCTGTCCGTTGCGGAGGCTTTTCTGGCAACTGACGGTATTCTGAATCTGGTGCTCAACGTTTCAGACGGTCTGGTTGTTTATCCCAGGGTCATCGAGAAGCATCTGAGGGAGGAGCTGCCCTTCATGGCTACGGAAAACATTATGATGAGAGCCGTGGAGAAGGGCGGAAACCGTCAGGAGCTGCACGAGCGCATCAGGCAGCTGTCCATGGAGGCCGGAAGAAGGGTTAAGGAAGAGGGAGAGGATAATGATCTGCTGGAACGCATTGCGGCTGATCCTCTTTTCGATGTTTCGCTTAAGGAGC
Source organism: Lachnospiraceae bacterium (assembly GCA_024680815.1). GTDB lineage: Bacteria > Bacillota > Clostridia > Lachnospirales > Lachnospiraceae > NK4A144. The sequence goes on from JAILBQ010000063.1 coordinate 51,502, forward strand.
TTCAGGAGAATCTGAAGCCGGAGCTATATACTGGACGGGCCGAATATCAGACGGAGCGGTTCCTCGAAGAACAGGTTGAACCCCTGCTGGAAAAATACAGGGAGCTGCTTGGGCTGAAAAGCGAGTTAAGCGTCTGAAAAGTGCCGGCCGGCACGGAAAGGAAACAATGGTTAAAGCAATAGTCGGAGCAAACTGGGGTGACGAAGGAAAGGGCAAGGTGACAGACACACTGGCCGCCGATGCCGATGTGGTGGTGCGTTTTCAGGGAGGCGCCAACGCGGGTCACACCATTAAGAACGAATACGGAAAATTCGCTCTTCATACCTGCCCCTCGGGCGTGTTCAGCAAAGGGGTGGTCAATGTTATCGGAAACGGTGTTGCGCTGAATATACCCATCCTGATGAAGGAGCTTGAGGAAATTGTATCCCGCGGCGTACCGATGCCGGATATCAGGATTTCCGACCGTGTACAGATTGTCATGCCCTATCATATCCTGTTTGACGAATGCGAAGAGGAGCGGCTTAAGGGAGCCGCCTTCGGTTCGACCAAATCCGGGATCGCGCCTTTTTATTCCGATAAATACGCAAAAATCGGGATTCAGGTCAGCGAGCTTTTTGACGAACATTACCTGAAGGATAAGCTCTATAATATCTGCGCCCTGAAAAATCCGATGCTTCAGCATCTCTATCACCGGGAACCCTTAAATCCCGACGCTCTGTTTTTAACCTGCATGCAATACAGGGAGATGGTAAAGCCGTATATTACGGATACCGCGGCTTTTCTTTCGGAAGCCATCAAGGAGGGAAAGACTATTCTCTTAGAGGGGCAGCTGGGCACCATGAAGGATCCGGATCACGGGATTTATCCCATGGTTACTTCATCCTCCACACTTGCGGCCTACGGGGCTATCGGCGCGGGTATACCCCCCTATGAAATCACTCAGATTATCGCGGTTTCCAAGGCCTATTCCTCGGCGGTGGGAGCCGGGGCCTTTGTGAGCGAGATTCTTGATGAGGAAGAGGCGGAGGAACTTCGAAGACGGGGCGGTGACGGAGGAGAATACGGGGCGACCACCGGCAGACCCAGACGGGTGGGATGGTATGACTGCGTGGCCTCCCGCTACGGCTGCGCCCTTCAGGGTGCCACTGATGTGGCCTTTACGGTTCTCGATGTGCTGGGGTATCTTGATGAGATTCCCGTCTGTGTCGGTTATGAGGTGGATGGTGAAATAACAAGGGATTTTCCCACGACAAGGCGGCTCGAACGGGCAAAACCGGTTTTTGAGCGCCTTCCGGGGTGGAAAAGCGATATACGCGGGATACGTTCCTATGAGGAGCTGCCCGCTAATTGCAGGGGCTATATCGAGTTCATTGAGGGACAGCTGGGATATCCTATAACCTATGTCTCCAACGGACCGGACAGAAAAGCTATGATATACAGAAAGGACAGGGTAAAATGAAAACTGGAGGATTTATGAAAAAATTCTGGGTACTGCTGCTGTTGTGTCTCCTGGCGATATCTCTCATCGCCTGCGGAAAGAAGAAAAAGAAAGATAAGAAAGAAAAGGTTGAGCGGCTGGAAGAAGAGGAGCCCATGGAGATCGTGGTGGAGCCTGAGGAAGCAGAGGTGGAACCCGAGTCCGAGGCTCCCGTGGAGGAGGATGTGCCCGATGTTGCTCCTGACGGGATGTATGCAAGTGAGCTGACCGGAGAGTGGATTTCTACGGATATTCAGGATCAGCGGCCTATTGCGGTCATGGTGGACGATGAGAAAAAGGCTTTGCCCCATTACGGAATTTCCACCTCGGATATCCTTTACGAGATGGTTAACTCCACACAGAACGAGGGCGTGACCAGATTTATGGTCATGGTAAAGGACTGGGGAGCAATCCAGCAGCTGGGCTCGATTCGAAGCACAAGACCCACCAACCTGCAGATTTTCCCGGAATGGAATGCGGTGCTTTGTCACGACGGAGGCCCTTTCTGGAACGATAATTTCTACAAGAACGTATTTGTGGAGCGCTTCAGCGGAACCTTCTCCCGCGTGGACAACGGGAAGCCCAGGGAATTTACGGAGTACATTCTTCCCGGCGATCTGGACAAGAATTTCAATAATTCAGGATTTTCGCGTACCTATAATGAGTACTACAACGGAGGACCGCACTTTATTTTTGCCTCCCGCAACAATCCCAACACTCTGGAGCAGTATTCGGATTCGGTGGAATGCAAGAAAATCTCTCTTCCTTTCCATCATAACAATCCCTGGCTGGAATATGATGAGAGCGAGGGCGTTTATAAGTATTTCCAGTATGGTCAGGCGGAAGTGGATGCCGGAAACGGAAACAAGCAGATTGCGTTTAAGAATCTTTTCCTGCAGAACGCCCGGCTTGAACAGCTCGACGACCACGGCTATATGATGTACTATCCTTCGGAAACGAACCGTGACGGTATTTATATCACAAACGGCCGCGCGGT
>JAILBQ010000100.1 GCA_024680815.1 Lachnospiraceae bacterium
AGCATCTGCTTTTTCTGTTTCATTCAGTTCCTCCGTATTATGAGGTTCTTTGAGTTCAACCCCGCTTCCTCCCGGCCTCGTATTCATGATCCTGAAGGTTTCCGTTTCCTGTGGATACCTGTCTACAAAGGGTACCGTCACGTTGTTAAAGCGTATCAGCCCGCACCCGGGTTCAGCATTGGTCACGTACTTTAACTGCTTTGAAGACAGGTTCAGCTTTTCCGCCAGGATCTCCTGATCTCCGGCATTCTGGTTAAGCAGATATATAAAGTCACTGTTACCGAGGATCCCTTCGATCTGTGGCGATAACAGGAAATCCCCGACATTCTGGGTAAGTCCTGTGGGTATACCGCCCCATTTTCTGAAACGTTTCCACATCTCCACTGAATACTGGGCAGTCTGCTTATCCCTGAGGAGCAGGTGAAATTCATCACAATAGTATCTTGTTGCCTTTTTCTGCTCCCTGTTTAATGACACCCTGTTCCAGACGGCGTCCTGCACTATTAGCATTCCCAGTTCTTTCAACTGGCTTCCCAGATCTCTGATATAGAAGCAGACGATACGGTTCTTACTGTCCACGCTTGTCCTGTGATTAAAATAGTTCTGGCTGCCATGCACGTATAAAACAAGGCTCTGTGCGATCTTCACCGCTTTTTTCTTCGCATCCACCGCAAGCTTTTCGTCCTTAACATCTTCCGGTTCATATTTCATCAAAGCACTGTACAGGTCTTCAAGTACCGGCATATTTTCCGGTTTGGGATCCGTGAAATATTCTTCATAAACCTTTAATACGCACCGGTCTATGATCCCTTTCTCGTCATTTGCCAGTCCTTCCGTGCCGCCCGCGATCATGTCACATAAGGTTATAAGGAAGTCTGCCTTAAGCCTTAACGCTTCCATGTCATTTATATGTGAATTCTGGATATCCATGGGGTTTAAGTAATCCGTAGAGTTTGTGGCAAGCTTCACCACCTGCCCTCCCAGTGCTCCGACCAGAGGAAAATACTCTCCCTCCGGATCACATATGAGGATATCGTCCTGTGTTGCAAGAAAACATCCGACAATTTCTCTTTTGGCCGAGAAGGATTTTCCTGATCCCGGAGTGCCTAAGATTACGCCGTTCGGAGTTCTAAGCTTCTTTCTGTCCGCAAGGATCATGTTGTTGCTTAAGGCATTCAGGCCGTAATAAATTGCCTGTCCGCTCATGAAAAGCTCCTGAGTGTTAAACGGAATAAAGATCGCGCTACTCTTGGTTGTAAGGACACGCACCGAATTTACGCCATTCACTCCCACCGGGGATACTGCGTTCATCGCCTGCTCCTGCTGATACTGAAGACTGCGCAGGTTGCAGTTTGCCTGCTGGACTATTCCCGACACCCGTTGCAGAAGGTTTTCCATTTCCTTCTTTGTCCTGCCAAAAACTGTTATAAGAAAGGTCATCCTGATGATCTTCTGGTTGCTGCTGTTAAGATCGTTTATAAGCTCCAGCGCGTCATTCTCATAGGTTACGATATCGGCAGGCATTATATCCATGTCATATCCGGATCTGACAGCCTTCTTCTGCTCATCTATCTTCATCTTCTGAATGTTTGAGAGCTTGTTTTTTAGCATCTTTGCCGCCTTGACCGGATCCATTGTCTGCATATGGATGGATATCGTGAGGTTTTCATCGATATCCAGAAAGCGCTGCAAAAGCTCATCGTTTACCTGCGAGGCCGTGATATCAAGGTAACGGACACAGCCGAACATCTTTCCCGCCTTAAAAGATGTCGAAGAGCGGAAATCAAATATGCCCGGAGCTATGTAATCCTTTACGCTGTTTCCGGTCTCTTTCATATTCTTATATGAAAAACACAGGGGCTCCATGGTATCCTGATGGTAGAATTCATGTAGCAGCTTCACCCTTTCCCTGCCAGTAAGTGCCTGGGCTTTTGTTCCCATGTTCGCAAGGTTTCTTATCACATCCGTTTCTATGCTCTTAAGTTTGCTCCGGGCCTCTTTAAGACTCCCTGCTTCCGTTCCGAAGACAAGGTATTTTTCCTTGACCACTCCGTTATTGCCCTTTGAACACTGGTTCTTCAATATATCCGAAAACTCCCTGCGGATAGGATCAAACCTGTCTGACTGCAGGGGTATGTCAAAGCGTGATATCAGTGTCTTTTCGCTGACCCTGCGGTTAAAGAGGAATATCTGAAAATTTATCCCCGGCTCGAAGTAATTGATGAACTGCGAATACATCCCCAG
>JAILBQ010000027.1 GCA_024680815.1 Lachnospiraceae bacterium
GGAGGGTTTATATACCGCTCCTTCCGATGGGACCCTCGTCTCCGATATCTTAAGAATGAAAGAGCTGGGCTTCAACCTCCTTCGAAAGCACATCAAGGTGGAGCCGGAGCGCTGGTATTATCACTGTGACAGGCTGGGAATGCTGGTCTGGCAGGATATGGTTTCGGGCGGAAGTGACTACCACATGGGATTTGTCTGCACGATGCCGAACCTTATGACCTGGACGGGAAGAAAGGTTAAGGACAGTCATTACCGTCTTTTTTCCAGAGAGGATATATCCGGCAGAAAGGAATATTACAGGGAGCTTAAAGGAATGATCCGTGTCCTGTATAACCACCCTTCTATCGTAGTCTGGGTGCCCTTCAACGAGGGCTGGGGGCAGTTTGACGCCTCACGGGCCACGGAGCTTATCCGTTCCCTCGACCCGAACCGTTTAATCGACGAGGCCAGCGGCTGGTTTGACCAGGGCGGCGGCGATATGTACAGCATTCATAATTATTTCAGAAAGCTGAAGATTAAACCGCAAAAGGACAGGGTCGTTGCCCTGACCGAATTCGGCGGTTATTCATATCTTTGTGGGGAACACAGCGCGTGTGACAGGCTCTACGGTTACCGCACCTTTCGATCTTCGGAGGAGCTGACAGAGGGAATTGCCACGCTTTGGGAAAGGGAGCTTATCCCGGCGGTGACTGAGGGGCTCGGAGCGGCGGTATATACCCAGGTTTCGGACATCGAGGACGAGGTAAACGGGCTTTTAACCTATGACAGGGAATGCTGCAAAGTGGAAGAGGAAAGGATGAAGGAGCTTAACCGCAGGCTTTTTGAGCGCTTTGAGGAGTGCGTAAAATAGAAAAAAAACACCCCGCGGTTTTGCCGCGGGGTGTTTTAAAGCTGTGTAAATCAATAAGTAATCAGTCTGCATCCTCCCAGCCGGTGTACACGTCACCCATTATATCTGACCAGTTGCTGAAATAGTCTTCACCGCCAACGGTCTTATAAAGCCGGTATTTATACCAGTAGGTTTCTCCTTTTTTCAGGTTGAACATACTGGAAAGATTTGCCTTGTCGCTGGTGGATTTTGCGGTTTTCCAGTTACCGTCCTCACCTTCCTTTACTGCGTACTGATAACCCGTGATGGGCAGGCCGGAATCATTGTAGCCCTTGAATTTGATCGACCCTCCCTTTATGATGCCGTTGGGCAGGGTGTAGGGAGTGAATCCCTGCAGCTTCTCGGCAACCTGCAGATCTTTCTCGTTTACGGAAGAGGAAGAAGTCTTAGCGGAGGACGACTTTGAGGAAGACTTCGAAGACGACTTCTTTGAAGAGGACTTCTTGGAGGAAGACTTCTTGCTGGAGGATTTTTTTGAAGAGGACTTTTTCTTTGAAGAAGACTTCTTTTTAGAAGAGGATTTCTTCTTGGAGGAGGACTTCTTTTTAGAAGAGGACTTCTTGGAGGAAGACTTCTTCTTTTTCTTCTTTGAAGAGGATTTTTCATTCCCGATTATCACTTCGGTATCTTCATCGAAGGGGTTTCCTGTTTCATAGCCGCTGCCGTTATGGCCGCCGTTATCGTAGCCACCGGAGGGTACAGTTTCCTCCTCGGTGGTGGAATCGCCGCGAAGCTCCGCAAAGCCGCAGTCGCCTGAGGAACCGTTGCAGCTCCAGGTTTCGGGGTCGGAGTCAACGACCTCGTAGGTGCCGGGACCCACGACAATATCCGGATAGACATCCCAGTTGACGTTTTCGGCGCCGCTTCCGCCGCGGCCTCTGGCTTTCCAAGTTCCGATGACGGTTCCGTCCTTCACCAGACTTATTTTTCCGGGGCTTGCGCCGCTACCGTAGTTCCAGTGATAGGTGGTGATTTCCATGATCTTGTAGTTGTAGCCGGTGAGTTCAAAAACCGTGGGATTGGATGGGCCGTTTCCCACTCCGCCAATGTTGAAATTGCTCCAGAGCACGGCTGCATCGATTTCTCCGGCGAAGACGGCTTCAATACCGGTGGAGGTTAAGAGCACACATGCGCTGATAAACGCAGCCAGGAGCTTTACTTTCCATGATTGTTTCATGCTTTTCCCTTTCTGCCGCTTTAACGGCCGTAGAAGATTACAATCTCCGAATGTTATAACCGGTTTAAGAATAGCACTTTGTGCTTTTTAATTTCAAGCTGTGACAAAGGATGTTCAATGACAATACGTTGTCACGTGTGGCATCGGTAACATTTCGCTGGTACACTGAAGCTGTCGAATGAAGATTTTTCCAAAGGGAGGAAAACGGTATGAAAAGAAAAGAATTTTCGCTTTTTCTTGTGACGCTTCTGACGCTGGCTCTCGTTCTGCCCGGCTGCGGGGCATCCGGTGTGACGGCGGAAGCCCCCGGCGAAGAAGATTCCGAAGAATATGAAGCGGCGGAATGGGATGGAGAGGACGAAGACTGGGACGAGGACTGGGAGGAAGTCGAAGAGGACGGGGACGGAGAAAAAGAAGAAGACGGAGACGAAGAAGACGACGAGGACTGGGATGAGGACTGGGAAGAAGTGGATTCGGATGAAAATGACAATGACAATGATGAGGAAGAGGACTGGGGAGATGATGAGGATCTTTCCGCCCATGCAAAGGAAATGTCTACGGACGAAAATGCCTTTGCAACCGAGTTTGACTGGTTTCTCGATTATATCAGTGGCGGAAAATACGGATTTTGTGATATGATAATGGATGAAGCCCAGAGAGAGCGGTTAACCAGTCAGGAGGCGGATGGTTTAAACGGCGGGTGGAAATGCTTTATTACCACTGATCCGGAGACAGCGAAAAAAGAAGGCTCCGTGGACCGTTACCTGCACGCCGATATAGACACCGACGGGGATGATTTCAAGATCACTCTGAAATGGTGGCTGGTGAATTTCCCCGGCAGCGACGGCACAAAGGAAGATGAAACCGGCACTCCCGACGAAACCTTTAAGGGCTCCTGGGACAGCGATGAAACAGTGCACACCGCCTCCGAACTCGGGAATGTGGATATCACGGAATTTTATGAGAGCGGCGAAGGGGACGAGTGCGAGCAGTACGCCATCGGAAAATTCCAGTGGAATTCAGGCGAGGTTGATTACATAGGCCTGATGCGCGGAACCAGAGGATGGTAAAACAGGAAAAATAAAAATGGAAAAAAACAGGGCATCCCGTGTACTGATCGTGGATGATATGCCGATTAACAGAATGATTCTCGCTTCTATTCTGGCAAGCAGCAACGTATGCTCGGATCAGGCTGAAAGCGGGGAGGAATGCATCCGGCTGTGTGAAAAAAATGACTATGACCTGATACTTTTGGATCACCGTATGCCCGAAACGGACGGTGTGGACACGCTTGTCCGGCTTAAGGAAATCTTCCGGGACAAGGGCCGGGAGGTTCCGGTTGTGTGCCACACCACCGAGGAGGGGAAGAAAAATATAAATCTCTACAAAGCGGCCGGCTTTGCGGATGTCCTTATAAAGCCTGTGGATGCAATGCAGCTTTCCGAGGTTCTTTTTACCTATCTTCCCGAAGAGGACAAGCTGTCGGCCAGGAAAGACGCCGCTCCTGCAAACCCTTCGGAGGAGGCCGGAGAAGACGAAGAAACGGATGTAAAGGCTGAACTTGTAAAGCTTCCGGTGTGGCTTAAAACCGTGCCGCATATTGACCTTATAAGAGGGATTACAGGCTGCGGTTCAGCCGAAGACTATGTGGAGGCACTGTATATTTTCCAGGCTTCGGCTGACGAAAGGGCGGAGGAAATTGAGCGTCACCTCGAAAGCGAAAACCTGACGATGTACCGCTTAAGCGTACATTCGTTAAAAAGCATGGCAGGCCTTATCGGAGCCAGGTCGCTTCATGAGCTGGCTGTTTCCCTGGAAGAAGCCGCGAACACAGGCGATTTATCAAAAATAAAGAGGGACACTCCGGAGCTTCTGGCGACTTGCAGGGAGTTTAAAAAGCTTCTGACTCCGGTTCTGGAGGACGATATAATCAGACGTATGCTGGAGGAAGCAGCTCGGACAGAAGAAAAGCCTGTCGTCCGTCCTCCGGAGGATCAGGGGAAAAGCCCCATTCTCTTTGTTCAGACGAATCAGGGAATTGTGAAAAAGGGGATCGAAAAAAATCTCCGGGACGCAGGTTTTAACGTTATATCCGTTCCGGACGAGCCCGACAGGATCATCCATCACCGGTCGCACGCGGACATCGGCATTTATTATCCGGAAACCGAAGATCAGTCCCGTATCGCGCTTACCATGAATCTTCTCGGCGAAATCTGCCAGGATGATCCGAAGATTTTCTGCCTTACGGGAGAGCCCTTCGATCTGAAAACCGCCATGGCTTCCGCCGGCGCCCATCGTGTTTCCCGCACCTATTTAAGGCCTGTCGATATCAGGCAGTTCATTGCCGATATGAACTTTTTTGATGAGGCCATGAAGGAATATCATCGGAAAAAGACAATCTTTGTGGTGGATGATAATCCGGATTTTCTTTCTTTAATAGAGCGATGGCTGAAGGGTTTCTTTAACGTGTCCTGCTTCCGGGGTGGAGACGACCTTATTTCCGGACTCGATGCGGCAACACCTGATCTCATTCTTTTGGATTACGAAATGCCTGAAATGGACGGCTGCGAACTTATGAAAAGCCTCCGCACAAAATCCGCCACCCAAACAATCCCCGTCATTTTCCTCACCGGGAAAAATGACAGGGATCATGTATTTCGTATTCTGGAATACAAACCGGACGGGTATCTCCTGAAAGCCTCCGGAAAAGAGGCGCTTCTTGACGCCATTCACAGATTTTTCAAGGAAACACTGTTTCAGAAATCCTTAAGCCCTGTCCGTTACCCCAGCACGTCCGATACGGCCTTTAAAAGCTGGGCCTTTCCGCCGGCTTTGGATACCACGCCCCCGGGCTGAAGCCGGGTCTGGACATCCTCCGGTAATTCATCCTCCATCCCCGTCCTGAAAAGTACGGGGATGTTTTTTAATCTGTCCTCCGAGCGGATTGAAAAAAGAATTTCCGGACCGTCCATTTCCGGCATAAAGTAGTCCAGAATAACGAGGTCGGGTTCGAGGGAGCGGATCCGTTCCAGAGCGGCAGCCCCGGATTCTTCCGAAAAAACTTCGTATCCGGCTTTTATAAGCCACCGTTCAGTCATCTTCAGCATATCTTTGTCATCATCGATTAAAATAATACAGCTCATGTTTACGACTCCTTATTCCGAATCAGCTTTTCAAGTGTTATAAAAAGGGCATCCGGTTCTACGGGCTTTGAGAGATGGGCATTCATTCCCGCATCCAGTGACAGCTGAACATCTTCATCAAAGGCGTTTGCAGTAAGGGCGATGACGGGTATTTCTCCGGCGTCTTTTCTGTTCATGGCCCTGATTAGCTTTACAGCCTCAAGTCCTCCCATCTCAGGCATTCTTATATCCATTAAAATCGCGTCATAGGTGCCCTCAAGGCTTTTTTTAAAGAGCTTTACGGCCTCTTTTCCGTCGGAAGCAAGATCCACTTCGATATCCTTCATCTTAAGAATCTGCTGCATGATCTGCGCGTTGATCTCCATATCCTCCGCAAGCAGCACCCTGCGGCCCGAAAGCTCTGCCTTTTTTACCGGGATTCTGCTTTTGCCCGGATTTTCCGACAGTATCTCGGCGATTTCCTGGCGGATGTTGCCGGCGAAAAGAGGCTTTGCGAGAAAAGCATCCACCCCCGCGTCCAGAGCCCTTTCCACGATATCGTCCCAGTTATAGGTCGTAAGTATAATCGTTACTTCTTCCTCTCCCTGGCTGTTCCGGATTTCGCGGGAAAGCTCAATGCCGTCCATTTCCGGCATCTTCCAGTCAGTAAGGATGATTCTGTAGGGCTCAAGAAGGGATTTTTGCTTCTCGATCAGCACAAGGGCCTCCCTGCCGGAGAGAGCGGAGTCCGCCTGAATTCCGATTCTGTCGAGAACCATTTTTGCGTGTTCACAGGCGGTGGGATCGTCATCCACAATCAGCGCGCGGATGTTTTCCGGATGGAAAGCGGTCTTTTCCTGGTCCTTTTCGCTTAAGAGCAGCGGAACCGTGATCACAAATTCCGACCCCTTTCCTTTTTCGGAGCTTACCTCTATCTTCCCGCACATCATATCAACTATATTTTTGGTTATGGCCATTCCGAGACCGGTGCTTCCGTACTGATTGCTGCTGCCCTCCTGCTCTTGGGAAAAGGGGTCAAAGAGCTTCGGAAGATAATCCTTATCGATTCCTATACCGGTGTCACGAACGATAAACTTTATCGTGGCTTTCTGATCACTCCGCTCAACCTCTTCGACAATAAAGGTTACCTTTCCGGGTGCCGGAGTATATTTCACGGCATTTCCGAGGATATTGATGATCATCTGTCTGAGCTTCATATCATCACCGACATAATAATCGTCTATATGCCCCCGCACGCTGCATTTAAAATCCAGTCCCTTATCGAAACACTGGGATTCGGTCATCGTGTTGATCTGCTCTATCATGCTGCTGAAGGAAAACTCCTCGCTCTTTAATTTCGAATGCCCCGATTCAATCCGGCTTATGTCGAGAATATCATTTATAAGCGAGAGCAGATGCTTTGCGCTGGCCCCGATTTTTGTGAGAATTTCCCTGGTATCACCGTCCAGGTTCTTCTTTTTAAGGGCGATGTTATAGAGCCCGATAATCGCGTTCATCGGGGTTCGGATTTCATGGCTCATGTTTGAAAGAAAAGCCGTTTTGGCCATATTCGCCCGCTCGGCTTCCGCAAGAGCGCGGGAGAGCATCCTGCTGCGCTCCTCCTCCACCACCGCCAGGGGTGTGGTGGAATGTACTTCGGATTCTTCGCAGCTGTCGAGAATTTTTCTGAGTATTTCTTTTAATTCCCGGTATTTTTCCAGAAGCTGCGGACAGTCCCGCGTAACGGCGGCAAGATCGCCGTCCTTTCCCTCCTCTTCCAGCTTCTTTGCCTTTTCAAAGATCTCTGTGGCGCCTATGGCCCCGGAGGTGCTTTTTAAGGAATGGGCCTTCAGGGAAAAGGCTTCCAGATCACCGGCGGCAAGATCGGCTTCAAGGGCTTCCGCCTTTGAGTCAATCGACATCTCGTAGGTTTCCAGAGCGAAGAGATAATCGTCGGCATCTCCGCAGTATTCGATGCCTTTTTCGGGATCGAGCTGCGGACAGTCAAAAATCACGGGGGGAAGTTTGGAGAGCTCGTCGGCATCCTCCTCCGGAGCCTCTCCGGTCATAACCAGGGAATCCGCCGGAAGGTATTGCACCATCATCCGCTCCATTTCGTCAATGTTGACCGGTTTGGACAGATAATCGGTAAAGCCTGCCTTCAGCATCTTTTCCTTATCGCCGGAAACGGCGCTGGCTGTCAGGGAAATAATCGGCGTATGCTCAAATTTTTCGGGGTAAAGGCGTTTCATTTCCGTCAGGGTTTCGATACCGTTCATCTGCGGCATCCTGTAATCCAGAAACACCATATCTTAGTGATCGGCGCCGAATTTTTTTATGCATTCCTCGCCGCTTACCGCCACATCTATATGCATCCGGGTTCTTTTCAGAAGACCGGCTATGACCTGGAGATTCATGGGAGTGTCGTCCTCCACCAGAAGCTTCATGCCGGGGGCGGTAAAAAGCGCATGCTTACGGGAGGAGTCGGGATTTTCATGGGCCAGCCGGTCGATGTCGATGGGGCCTATGGGCTTTTCAACCGCTGCTTTCTGGGTCAGGATAAAAAAGAATTTTGAGCCTTCCTCATATTTACTCTCCACCTTAAGGTCGCTGCCCATAAGTGACAGGAGCTGTCTTGTGATGGCAAGGCCCAGACCGGAGCCCTCGATGCTTCTTGTCTTTTTAGGGTCAAGCCTGTCAAAGGGTTCAAAAAGCCGTTCCATATCCTCCTTACGGATACCGATTCCCGTATCGGTTACCGAAACCGCGATTCGTACCGAATCGGAAAGCTTTTCCTCAAGCTTCATTTCAAAGACAACCCGGCCCTTTTCCGTATATTTTGCGGCATTGGTAAGAAGGTTCGAGATGATCTGTTTGACCTTGATCTCATCACCGAATAAGATACGGGGCAGAGACGGATCGATGCTGAATTCCAGATCCAGCCCCTTTGCCTCGGTTCTGAAACGAACCAGATTATACAGATCCACGAGGACGGAGGAGAGAGAATAATCCTCATTCTGGAGCTCCATACGGCCGGTCTCGATTTTTGAAAAATCCAGAATGTCGCTGATGATTCCAAGCAGACTTACTCCCGCCTTACGGATGTTTTCGGAATATTCCAGAATACCGGGGGCTTCGGCCTCCCGCTGGATCATTTCGTTCATCCCCAGAATGGCGGTGATGGGAGTGCGGATTTCGTGGCTCATATTTGAAAGAAAGGCGATCTTTGCCACATTTGCCTGCTCCGCCGCCTCGAGAGCCAGAGCCAGTCCCTCGGCCCGTTCTTTTTCCTCAGCGGCGAGCCTCGTATCCGTAATGTCGCCGATAAAGACATAATAAACTTCGCCGTAGCCGGGCAGGGTGGCAAAATGGCCGTAATCGTCCACCCAGCGCACGGTGCCGTCCTTCCGGATTATGCGGTAGACCACATAATCCATATTGTGCTGGTTGCCGGTGTCGGCTATCTGGTCATCTATAGAGGCCTGGATTTTGTCATAATCTTCGGGATGCACCATGCCGCGGAAGGTATTCCCGGTCAGCTCCCTGAACTCCTACACGCTCTCGCAGCCGAAGATTTCGCAGGCAGCCCGGTTCACAAACAAAAGCTCCGTCGAATCGTCCGCGCGGTATATGAAAAATCCGCCCGGCATCTCCTCCGCCAGCCATTCAATGGCGGGAATTCTTTCTTCCGTCGGAATACTCTTTGTCAGATCGTCACTGAAAGCTCTGTTTCTGTACATTTTCTGTCCTCTTATTTCGAGCCTGGAAAGTCTATACAGAAAGCATAAACAAGCGTGGAACAGTTGTCAATAATAGAGCAATCCGTACTTTCATTACTGGTGATGTCAGACCCGGCTGATAAGAAACCTCTGCCGATTTTACATAGGATGGAAAAGGTGAGATAATATGATTGCGCAAAACCTGGTCTTTAGAAGGGAGCTTGTCTATGGGTGAAATAAACGTTTTCGCGATTTCAAAGGATGAGGCGGGGAAGGCGTCGGCTTTTCTGATGCCGGAGGTCCTGGAGGCTCTGAAAGCAGGCCTGCCGGTGACGTCCCTCATTGCCGTGGACAGCGAAGAAGCGCTGGGAGCTCTCGCCGGAGCCATAGACGGGGAGGTTTTTGAAATAAAATCTCTCTATGTGTCACCCGGAAAGCGGAGGATGGGGGCCGGAAGGGCTCTTGTCGAATCCCTTGAGGAGCTTCTTTCGGAGACGGACATTGTCATAAGGGCGCAGTATACGGTGGAAAATGAGGATAACGCCGTCCTTATGCCGTTTTTTAAGAGTATGGGTTTTAAGGAGGATCCCCTTGAGACTCCCGCATTTCTAACCGGTTATCTGGAGGATCTCCATATAACGGGAACTGGGGAAAAACCGGAAATGAATATACTGACCTTTTCCGAGGTTTCGAAGCAGATTTTAAAGGTCATGACCAATACCTGCATAAAGAACGGTTATCCGGTTCCGGAGGAAGGCTTTGCTTCGGATAAGCTGGACGGAGAGCTCAGTCTCTGCGCAATGAAAGGCATGGAAGGACGCGCTTATGTCACAACCGAAATATTAAGCGAAGAGCTGGTGTTTGTTTCCACTCTCTGGACTCTGCCGGAATATGCCCCCCAGCTCATGGTTATGCTGGAGAGGCTTATTAAGGGCCTTAAGTAAAGGTTTTCTCCGGAGACGAAGATTCTTATGCTTGTAACAAATCCCAGGGCATATAAGCTTATAGATTATCTTTTAAATGAAGCCCTGGATGGCTTCCTGCAGGATGCGCTGAATGCCGAAAAGGAGCTTACGCGGGTTCGCGACCTGGATCTGGATTCGGAAGAGATGTTTATCATGAATTCCTGTAATGAAAACGCGTATTTCACCAGATTGCTGCAGGAAAAATTTGTTACGGACGAAAGTCATCTCTCATATTATTACGAAACCGTTGACTACATGCAGGAGAATCCCGAAGCTGTTCTTCAGTTTATAGATAAGAATTATGAACAGCTCGCTGATGCGGCCGATATTAATGAAGCCGGAAAGCGCAAAGGGCGGGAGATAATTAATGAACTTAAGCAGAAAAGCTCCGGGGCCGGATTTGAAAAGGGAGATCTGAAAAAGCTTAAAAATCTCGCAGCTCCGCTGTCCAAATATGAATTTCATAAAGCGGCAAATATCTGCAGGGTAGGAGATAAGGTTTATACGACAGAAGGCTATGCGGCGGAAACCTCACAGTTCATGAAGGCTCCCGTCACCATGCACGGCGGGGTGGGAGTTTACCGTTCGTCAAAAGAAGATGTTAAAATGGATAATACCCTGGTGAATGACGGAATGAAGGGCTTTTATCTTAAGGATAATCCTTTCGGCATCAGCAGGATCGATGCCATCAGGATCGCTTTGAAACCCAGAATGCTCAGGATGTGGGAAGCTGTAAAATGAATACCGGAGAGTTGAATATTTATCATAAAAGAGTACTTGATAATGTTTCCGAGGGGATACTTGTGATAGGCTTCGACGGCATCATAAGCTTTGCGAACCGGACTGCGGCCGTTACACTGGGTATTTCCGAAGAGGAGCTTTCGGGGGGCAGGGTCTCGGAGATTTTTTTCAGTAATTCCGAAAACGAAAAGTTCGCTCAGGCGATCCTCGACAGCGTATATGACAGGGAAAACCCTCACGATACCATAGTACCCTATACTTCCGGGGATCAATCATATATTCTGAGGCTGCTCACCTCGTTTTACTGCGTTGATAAGGAGCGAAAAGGCGTAATCGTGGTTTTTTCGGATCTGAGGGAGCTTATCGAGCTTAAGGACGCGGTTAAGTCCATGCAGGAGATCCAGAAGCTGAACACAGCCCTGGAGCTGAGGAACAAACTGTTAAACGAGACCTTCGGACGTTTTCTTTCGGATGAGATAGTAAAGAAGCTCATCGATACGCCCGACGGGTTAAGGCTTGGAGGAGAAACGCGTATCCTCACTATTTTGATGAGCGACCTGAGGGGCTTTACTGCCATGTGCGAGCGTCTTAAACCCTCCGAGCTTATCACGGTTCTCAATCATTACCTCGGAAAAATGACAGACATAATTCAATCTTACGGCGGAACCATAATAGAATTTATGGGGGACGGTATACTGGCTGTTTTCGGAGCGCCGGAATTTTTTGAGGATCATGCCTCAAGGGCAGTGGCGGCTGCGCTTAAAATGCAGTCGGAGATGCCTGAGATCAACATATGGAATAAGGAGTATAATCTTCCTGCTCTTGAGATGGGGATCGGCATCAATACCGGGGAGGTTGTGGTAGGCAATCTGGGGTCCGATCGGAGAATGAAGTACGGAATCGCGGGCAGTGAGGTCAATCTGTGCGGACGTATAGAAAGCTACTCAGTGGGCGGACAGGTACTTATATCGCCCTCGACCAGGGCTGCGGTGAAGGAGAAGCTTAAGACCGGAAAGAAAATGACCGTATATCCCAAAGGGGCCGGTAGAGAGCTTATCTTAACCCAGGTCACGGGACTGGGCCCGCCGTACAATATTACCTTAAGGCTTGAAGGCGACAAGCCTGTACCGCTGAAAAAGCCGGCTCCTGTTTGTTTTTATCTCCTCGAGGGCAAGCATAATCTTAAGCATGCCCTGTATGGGGGAATTACGGCTGCAGGCGATGACAGGGCGGTATTCGAAACAGGCACAAAGCTGGAAATTCTGGGAAATATCCTGATTGAAGCAGGAGGAGACCTTTACTGCAAGGTGCTGGAGGAGCTTAAGGAGGGAGGATATTTAATCCAGTTCACGGCGGTTCCCGTCGGATACGCCGAATGGATAAAAGCTTTCAGGTAAAGACAGTATTCTGGGAATCGGAGGCGGTTTCTTCCAGCTCCCGCTGCAGTTCCCGGAGCTGATAGTCTTTGTCCGCGTCTATCATTTCAACAAGAACTTTCGCGATGTCGGGATCGAACTGGGTTCCGCTGCATCTTATGATTTCGGCTTTGACATCGCCCTGGGCTCTGGGATAGGAATAGGAGCGTTTGGAGGTCATGGCGTCGTAGCAGTCCGCCAGGCAGATTATCCGGGCCTCTTCGGGTATAGCTTTCCCGGAAAGTCCGTCGGGATAGCCGGTCCCGTCAAAGCGCTCATGGTGCCAGCGGGCGCCGGTTGAGAGCCCCGGTATTTCCGTTATCGTCTTTAATATTTCCCAGCCGGTGGTGGTATGGCTTTTGATTATATCGAATTCCTCCTTGGTGAGCCCTCCTTTTTTATTGAGGAGCTCCTCCTGCACACCGATTTTTCCCACGTCATGAAGCAGTCCCATGGAGTAGATTTCTTCCTGCTCATTTTCCGGTTTTCCAAGCCTTCTCGCGATTTCCCTTGCATAGCCAGCTACCCGCTCAGAATGACCTTTTGTATAATGATCCTTGGCGTCGACGGCCTTTGAGAGGGCCAGCATGACCTCCTGGGAAAGTCTGGCCTTGGCCTGGGCCGCGGCCTCTCTGGCCCTGGTTTCATGAAGCTCGGTCAGTGTCTGTACCAGCTCCACGTAATCCGGGGTTTCAAGGGAGAGAAATACTACCAGCATTCCGATGGAGGCAATGAAAAACGTGATCAGCACATCGTCGAAAAAGAGCATCTGGAGCAGGAAAAGGGTGGAAGTGATTATCAGGGCCGCCACCAGCATTACAACCTGGGAGCGCTTGTATTTTTCGCGGTGCCCCAGAAGGTAGACGCTTCCGATGATGAAGAACAGGATCGGAAAACCATAGGCTACCGGTATGAACAGGAACTGATGGATATAATTTCCGTTTGAATCATAAGTGAAGACCCAGCCCGTCAGGGGATTGGTTAAAAGAAGGATAAGATCAATATCCAGCAGAATGAGGTTTGTGATGCTCCTTCGTTTGTGCTCCGGTCCTTCCATTTCCACGTAGGCATAGACATAGTAGATGAAGGCAAAGCCCGAGAGGGCTGCAAAGACGGAGTCGGTTATATTGAAAAAGTAGTGAACCGGATTCGGGATGCGGCCTCTGGCGCTGGTAACGATGGCGGTTGCAACGTCGATAATATCGGCGACGGTAATAAAGAAAGCGAATCTCCGAAAGGCAAGGTTCACCTTTGTGGGATTTTTATACCTTATGATGAGGTAGGTGCAGAGAACGATATCCAGAGGAATTACCGCTACCTCAAGAAAAATATTGTAATCCAGCGTCATCGGGTTCTTCCCTCGCGTCTTCAGTGCTTACCTTTCCGGAATGATAAGTATAACACAAAAAGAGCGTATTGTGATATAATAAACCGATATTGTGTGTAAAGAAGGTTACTATTCACAGTTGCTCAACATACGGACAGTATGTGAGCTTGCTCACAGGTACTGCTCCGGATGTTGAGCAAAACTGCGAAGCAGGAACCTCCACCAACATGAGGATTTCAGGTGCGAAGCGCCAGTAGAGCTGCTGAAAGCAGCGGGAAATCCGAATGCAGGTGGAGGGGCTGTGA
>JAILBQ010000064.1 GCA_024680815.1 Lachnospiraceae bacterium
TCACGGCGTACACACTGGACGGAATGATACAGGACCGGAAGACCGATGAGGAGATTGAAGACTTTCTTGTGGGGCAGTCAACGGCAATAAGCAGCGCTGTTCTTGAAAATTATACGGGGCTGTACGGATATATAAACGGCAGGTTTTTCAGCGGAACCAGGTGAGAGCCTCCGGCGGACTATATCGCAACGGAACGCCCCTGGTATACCCGGCCCATGGAGAATAAGGGGAAGCTTACCATTCTGGAGCCGTACGTGGATGTGCAGTCCGGCGATACAATGCTGGCGCTGGGCAAGACCCTGTGTGACGGAACCAGCGTGATTTCCGTGGACATATCCCTGGATCAGATGCAGAAGCTGACCGAGGAGGCGGTGACGGACGGCGGGGCGGATATTGAGATGATCCTGACCGGTGACGGGACGGTGGTCACCCATTCGGATATTAATGAGGTCGGAAAGAAATACGGCGAAACAGACGAATCCCTGGGAGACCGGATAGTAAGTATGATTTCGGGGTCAGACGACCGGTATTTTGAATTTGACTTCGAGGATCAGCATTATATCGTATATGACGTACAGTTTCAGGATGACTGGCACTGCATCTCGGTGTATGACGCTACAAGCGTATTCGGTTCGCTGACAGGCATTCTTATTGCAACCATCGCGGTTATAGTTGCGACAGTATTAATAATCGGAAGTATTTTGGCGGTGCTCGGCAGGCGCGGGATAATTGCGGAGCGCGCCATAGCGTCCAGCGAAGCCAAGTCCGCCTTTCTTTCCCGGATGTCACATGAGATACGCACTCCCATTAATGCCATGCTGGGTATGAATGAGATGATCTTAAGGGAAAGCAAAGACCGGGCGATCCTTGATTATTCCGAAAGAATTAAGCAGGCGGGACAAACGCTGCTGGGGATGGTCGACAGTATTCTCCACTTTTCAAGGTCTGAGACCGGAGAGCGGGAAGGACAGGAGGCGGCAGCCGGAGAGAGCGCAGACGGGCCCGATGCCGTCCGGGAAAGCTTCAGGGCTCCCGGCGCCAGGATACTGGTTGTGGATGATAATTCCATGAATCTTGTGGTGTTTCAGAGTCTTTAAAAAAGACAGAGGCGGGGATTGATACAGCCTGTTCCGGCAGCGAAGGGCTGGCTCTTTCGAAGGATAAAAAATACGACATCATCTTTCT
Organism: Lachnospiraceae bacterium; assembly: GCA_024680815.1. Classification (GTDB taxonomy): domain Bacteria; phylum Bacillota; class Clostridia; order Lachnospirales; family Lachnospiraceae; genus NK4A144. The sequence continues at coordinate 1,186 of JAILBQ010000064.1, forward strand.
GGATCATATGATGCCCGGAAAAGACGGGATAGAAACCCTTCATGAGTTAAAAAAGCAGAAGAATAATCCGAACCTCAATACGAAGATCGTCTGTCTTACCGCCAATGCCATTTCCGGCTCCAGGGAGCAGTATCTTGCAGAGGGCTTTGACGATTATATGACAAAGCCCATCGATTCGGGAAAGCTGGAAGAGATGCTGCTAAAGTATCTTCCGGAGGAAAAGCTTGAAATAGTATCGGAGGAGGAAGCACAGGGGGTTGAAAACAACGATGCCAAACTGCCGGAAGTCCTGAAAACTCTGGAGAGGCAGGTACCGGTCAATGTCGGAACGGGTATAGAAAACAGCGGCACGGTGGATGCCTATATGCCTCTGTTAAGGATATTCTACGCCTCAATGAATGAAACGGCAGAAGAAATCCGGAGGTTTTATTCAGACGGAAATCTTAAGGATTATACAATTAAGGTTCACGCCCTGAAAAGCTCCGCCAGGATCATCGGGGCCGAAGAGGCTCGGGGAAAAAGCCCAGGCTCTGGAGGATGCGGGAAAACGCGGCGACATGGAGTATATCAGCAGGAATAATGAAGGCTTCCTGGAGGAATATCTGAGTTTCAGAGAGCCTCTTGCGGCGGTTTTTGCGGCGGATGAGGAGGATCAGGATAAGCCGGAGGCGGATCCGGGGCTTATAAAGGATGCCTTTGAGGGCTTAAGGTATGCTGCGGAGGAGATGGACTGTGACGCCCTGCAGGACATCTTCCGGGAACTGGAAGAATACAGAATTCCCGAAGCAGAGGCCGAACGGTGGAAACGCCTTAAGGAAGCCTCGTATGAGTACGATTACCCAAAGATCCTCGTGATTCTGGATGAAAATTAAGACGGCGGGAGTGTTTTCGAAAGCAGGCGGAGCTGCTTAAAGTTGATATATTCGTTGATGGAGGGTTCCACCTCAAGGATTTCACAGCCGCAGCGTACCGTTCCGCCGGTAAGTCTGGTGGTCTGGACACAGCGGCCCTTTATCCGGAAGGCTTTGTTTATGACTTCATCATAAAACCGGGTGGAAACCTCACGACCCTTGAGCTCCTGCCCGGCAATGGAAATATCAAAGTTTACCCCGATTCCGGTAATGGAAACATCATGAATTGTGCAGGGATAGACTCCGTCGATATCGCTGATGGAACATTCCGTGTCAAAATTGACGGGAACCCTTACGGCTCCGCGCCGGTTAAACTGTCTGCTGCTGTCGGGGCTCATTATTATGTACCGGGGAGCAGGATCTTCTGAATAGCGGATTCTGGCATTCTCCCAGAGATATACCTCCCCGGATTCAAGGTTTTGATATCTGATGCAGAGATTTGCACAGCGATGGTCAATATGCAGATTGCAGCCTCCCGTCGAAATTGGAACCGCACAGGCAATATGAGGGTCAGAAAGCGCATCGTCAATAAGGTCTGTCGTGAATTCGAAGGCCTGATCCTGAAGCTCAAAGGATATGATAATCTTTCCGGTTTTCGGAAGCTCCCCTAAAAACATGTATTTATTATAACACCGGGACGGGGGCGGAGTAAAACTTTTTTGACCCCCTGATCATTCTATAGTACACTAAGACCATGAGACACGTTTTTGTGATCGGCTCCAAGGGGATTCCGGGCCGCTACGGCGGCTACGAAACCTTTATGGACAAGCTCACCGAATATCATGAACATAACGGGAATATTAAATACCACGTTGCCTGCAAAGCCGGAGGAAAGGACTCTCTTCCGAAGGATACGGCGGAGTATGAATATCACGGGGCCAGCTGCTTCCCCGTGAGAGTCCCGGATATAGGGCCGGCCCAGGCGATATATTATGATTATGCCGCCTTCAGGCAGGCTCTTTCCTGTATACGCGCCCATAATATTGAAAAGCCGGTGGTTTATATTCTGGCCTGCCGGATAGGCCCCCTTGTTTCCGGCCTGGCGAAACGCCTTCACGCTTTGGGAGGAACCCTTTTTATAAATCCCGACGGCCATGAGTGGCAGCGGGGCAAATGGTCCGCTCCGGTCAGAAGATACTGGAAGTTTTCGGAAAAAGGCATGGTGAAGCACGCGGATCTGGTGATCTGCGACAGCCGCCATATGGAGAGCTATATCCGGGCGGAATATGCCGGCTTTAAGCCGGAAACCACTTATATTTCCTACGGAGCGGAAAGCGCGGGGACGGACTCCGAAAGCCCCGAAACAGGGGAAAAACTGAAGGAATGGCTGGGTGAACACTCTCTGACGCCCGATGGCTACTATCTCGTTGTGGGACGGTTTGTGCCGGAAAATAATTTTGAGACCATGCTCCGGGAGTTTCTCCGCTCCGGGACAAAACGGAAGCTTGCTCTTATCACAACGGCCAATGATAAGCTGCTTAACCGCCTGGAGGAAAAATACCGTTTTAAGGAGGATCCCCGGATAAGCTTTGTGGGAACGGTTTACGACGCTCCTCTTTTACGGAAAATCAGGGAAAGCGCCTGGGGGTATCTTCACGGCCACGAGGTCGGGGGTACGAATCCCAGTCTGCTGGAAGCCATGGGGAGCACTAAGCTTAACCTTCTCTATGATGTGGGCTTTAACCGGGAGGTGGGGGAGGACGCTGCCCTTTACTGGACAAAGGAGCCCGGAAGCCTTGCCTCCCTTATAGACCGGGCGGACGCAATGGCGCCGGAAGAACGGGAGGCCTTCGGCGAAAAGGCTGTGAAACGTATCCGGGAGCATTACAGGTGGAAGCTGATTGCAGACGAATACGAAAAGCTGTTTACTATGTAATCACCGGGGATTATAATTAAGGAACAATGCGGTAAAACGCGGTATGAAGGGAGGTAATTATTATGGATAAAAAAGCAATTTACAAACTTTCCTACGGACTTTTTGTGATTTGCGCGGAAAAGGACGGTAAGGATAACGGATGCATTACCAACACGGCGATTCAGGTGACCTCGGAGCCGAACCGCATATCGGTCACCATCAACAAGGCAAATTTCACCCATGACCTGGTGCGGGACGGAGGAAAATTCACGGTTTCGATCATCAGCGAGGAGGCTTCCTTTGAGCTCTTTAAACGCTTCGGCTTCCAGTCCGGCCGGGACGTAAATAAATTTGCGGGGTATTCGGCCTGCCGCCGGGCGGAAAACGGGACCATGATCATAACCGAGGGCACAAACGCCTTTATCAGCGCTGCTGTGGTCAACACAGTGGATCTGGGAACGCACACGATGTTTATCGCCGACGTGACGGATATGGAGGTTTTAAGCGACGTTCCCTCCGCCACCTACAGTTTCTATCAGTCAAATATCAAGCCGAAGCCGGAGGACACGGGAAAGCGTCAGGACGGCAAAACAGTCTGGCGCTGCAAGATCTGCGGCTATGAGTACGTGGGCGAGGAGCTTCCGGAGGACTTCATCTGTCCCATCTGCAAGCATCCCGCCTCGGATTTTGAAAAGGTGTCCTGAACGGAATGATGAAAAAGATTAAGGCATAACAAGTGAAGTCACAGCAGTTATACAGGCAGAGGAGGTAAGTATAATGGGTAATAACAAATATGCGGGAACACAGACGGAAAAGAACCTGGAGGCAGCGTTTGCCGGAGAATCCCAGGCGCGCAACAAGTATACTTATTTTGCTTCCAAAGCGAAAAAGGAAGGCTACGAGCAGATTGCGGCGCTGTTTTTAAAAACCGCGGACAACGAAAAGGAGCACGCCAAGCTCTGGTTCAAGGAGCTGGAGGGAATCGGTGACACAAAGGAAAACCTGAGCGCGGCGGCAGAGGGCGAAAACTACGAGTGGACGGATATGTATGAGGGCTTCGCCAAAACGGCCGAGGAAGAGGGCTTTCCCGAGCTTGCCGAAAAATTCCGCGGAGTTGCTGCCATTGAGAAGCAGCATGAGGAGAGATACCGCGCTCTTTTAAAGAACATCGAAATGCAGGAGGTCTTCAAAAAGAGCGAGGTCAAGGTGTGGGAATGCCGTAACTGCGGGCATATCGTGGTGGGCACCGAAGCACCGGAGGTCTGTCCGGTCTGCGCCCATCCGCAGGCGTTTTTCGAGGTGCACGCGGAAAATTACTGACAGTGCGGATTCGGGGGCTTCTGACAGACTTGAAGGTTTTCAGGAGGTAAGGCGATGGAGGGGATTCAGAACAGAAAGTATACTGTGGAAGAATTTGAGGCATTGCCTGAAGATGAGCGCTATGAGCTGATAAACGGTGAGCTGTATGCCATGGCAGCGCCCGAGTGGATTCATCAGGAACTGGTAGCCGGTCTGGTGAATGAAATAAAGAATTATATCAGAAGTAAAAAAGGGGATTGCCGTGTATTACCTGCCCCGTTTGATGTGCGGCTTTTTGCTGAAGAGGATACCATTGTTGAACCGGACATAACAGTAATCTGCGAAAGAGACAAGATTTCTAAAAAAGGATGCACCGGGGCGCCGGACTGGATAATCGAGATAGTGTCGCCCTCCAATTCCGCCCATGACTACATCGACAAACTGAAGCTCTATCACGACGCGGGGGTCCGGGAATATTGGATTATCGACCCCGAGATCGGCCGGGTAACGGTATATAACATGGAGCAGACCATAGCAATGGATAATTATACCCTTAAAGACACGGTGAAAGCAGGCATTTATGAGGATCTTTCCATCGACTTTGACGAAATGATGAAAGAGATAGAAGGGTAGGCCGGATTTACCAATGAAAGAGTTTAACACCACGGGAATCTGTGTTCCGTCAAAGCATTATATGGTGGATATTTCCGAGCGGGTTCGTGAGATCGCCGGGATGGTGGAGGCCGGGAAGTATTTTGTCATTAACCGCGGCAGACAGTATGGGAAGACCACGACTATAGCCGCGCTGGAGAAGGGGCTGGCGAAGGATTACGTGGTTTTAAGTCTGGATTTCCAGAATATAAGCCAGGCTGGTTTTGATAACGAAACAGCTTTCGTAAAGGCATTTTCCAGAATAGTAATCAGAGCGGGCAAAATGACAGAAATTCCTCAAAAGGTTGTTCAGAACCTGAAA
>JAILBQ010000126.1 GCA_024680815.1 Lachnospiraceae bacterium
TAAAGCCGTCTCTGACGATGCCGACGGGGCCTGGCAGGCCGGTTATGATTTCTGCTATAATTTTGAGAGGCCCTCGGATAAGGAAAACCGTTCCAAAGAGCGCGGGAATCTTGCGAAAAACACCTATTATCCCAAATATAAGGATTATTCGATGGAGCCCGGCGAAGGTGAAACTCCTTCGGAAAATCCTCTTACGGGAGAAACCTTTTATCTGCCTGCAAAGGGAACTCTCAGTTTAAAAGAGCTGGTGACGGAATTTGTTCCGAAGAAATGGAAATCCGACTCTTCAAAGCTTGTTTCCGTAAATAAAAAGGGAAAGGTTAAGGCGAAAAAGGCCACCGGGGATTCTTTCGTTACGATTACGGCCCTTTCCGCCGGGAAGGATCCACAGCAGAAGACCTTCAAAATTTATGTTGAGACTCCGAAGGTAACCGGGGAAAAGACAATCCGTACCTTTGACGGCTTTTCCCTGCCCTCACGCCTGGAGGGGCTTTCAAAAGTCACACCGAAGGGCTATGCATCTTCCAATTCAAATGTGCTTTCGATAAATGAGAATACCGGGGAGGTCACCGTGATTAAAAACGGCACCGCCAGGCTCTCCGTCATCTTTGAAGGCAGAAAGCTCGTTACAACCTTTAAGGTCCGCACTCCCGGTATAAAACAGAGCACCACGAAAATAAAGACGAATAAAACAAAGAAGCTTACCATTCAGAATAAAAACAAGAGCGTTTCCCTCTCCTTCAATTCGGCAAATCCCGATATCGCCACAGTGGACGACAACGGAAAAATCTACGCCAACGCTCCTGGAGAGACAACGATCAGCCTCTATGTCAACAGTTCGTCTGAGCCCTATGACACCTGCGAAATAACAGTGAAATAGTGAAATAATTTCGCCCTTTAAGAAGAAAACCGGCCCCGCGGAATGAACCCGCAGGGCCGTATTTTCTAATCGACGACCACGCCTTTCTGAAGCATTATGTTGGCGTAGAGAGCGGATTCTCCGGAAGCGATTATCGCATAGGCCGATTTTGACTCCTCGTAGAACTTGAAGCGCTCGATGTTGCCGACGGCTGATTCTCCGCGCTCGTCGTATTTCGCAACGATTTTTTTGTACTCCTCCCATATGGGAGTTTCAACATTATCTCCCTTCATGACCTCCATGAGGTTTACGGGCTTTTCCACATAGGTATCCAGCGGAAAGACCGAAAGGATGGCGTCTAAGAGCTCCGGAACGCCGTGGCCGTCCGCGCGGATTACTATCGTGTCTCTTCCCATCGATTCCGCCGGGTAGTTGCCGTCCGAAATAACAAGGCGGTCACCGTGTCCCATCTCGGCCAGAACCTTTAAAAGATCGGGTGATAAGATTTTGGGAATTCCTTTTAACATTTTGTCCTCTCAGTTTAACTGGAGCCCTTCCGGTGCATATTTTGTCACGGCACGGATACTACTAAACTCATCGTTCGCCCCGTAGCGTGTTCTCATGTCGCTCCTTAAAAAGCAGTCGCTCAATCGAACCACGGAGCTCCGATTCGTTAAGTGGTTCCGGCTTGGTGTTCCAAAATATGCCCATCAGGGCTCCAGTTTTTCAGTGTTTAATTAATAATCAGCAATTTTAAAACGAAGGAATTAATCGTAGAGGTTAGGAGCGATCTCAGCATCGTTCATGGTTGCTGCGTTGTACCAATATCCGCCTGTAGGATAATCGGCAACTGTATCGCCGTTGGCGGCCTTTGTCAGAGCATAAATTGCATAGTAGCCCATCATCAGAGGAGACTGGGTTACAGCGCCGTAGAGCTGTCCGCTCTCAACAGCGGCCTTGATTACGGAACCGGCATCGAAGCCCGCGCCGATAACATCGCCGGCAGCGACATCGCTTCCGAGTTTGCCGAGGTTGTCGTCAGCAGCCAGAAGGCCTTCTGCGGTAACCTGGTTGGAGCCGAAGATTCCGATCACGTCATCCTTGGAAAGGATGGAGGAAGCCTCAGTTGTGGAAAGCTCAACAGTGGTCTGTGCGGGAACAGCTACTTCGATGATGACGTCAGCGGTCTTCTCATCGCCCTTGTCGTCGCAGGCATTTACATAGAACTCGTTGCCGACTACTGCAACGCTCTTGCCGTCAGCCTTGATGAGCTCGGTCATCTTGTTGATAAAGCCAAGGCCGCGCTGCTGGATGTTAAGAGCAGTCGCATCCTGGTTGACTTCGCCGATACGCACGGGAGCGGAAGCGTTTGCGATGGTGTCCTTTAACGCCGCATACATTTCCTCAGCCGCAACAGCGCCGGCAGCGGTATTGTCGGTTGCAACGGTTGCTACAACGCTGCCGTCGGGAGCGTTTGCAACACCTGTATCGAAGCAGACAACCGGGATTCCGGCGTCCTTCGCAGCCTGAAGGGAATCCAGAACAGCCGTGGTATCGCAGGCAGCCAGACCGATTCCGGCGGGCTTTGCGTTGATGTCGGCATTGATCATATTAACCTGATCCGCAATGTCGGATTCGGAGTTGGGGCCGTGGGCGTCATAGGTTACGCCGAGCTCGGCCGCTGCCATTTCCATACCCTGAACAGCTGCCTGCCAGTAGGTGGACTGGAAGCTCTTAACATCCATTGCGAAATTGTAGGCATCATTTGCGGTCACGCCTTCAAACGGAGTGCCGACAAGCTTATCATTGGTGTCGGGATTTGCCTGTGCTTCAGCGGGAGCAGCCTCTTCAGCCGGAGCTGCTTCATCAGCCGCGGGGGCATCCTCAGCCGGTGCAGCTTCATCAGCCGCGGGAGCTTCCTCAGCCGGAGCCGGTGCAGGTGCTTCTGCGGTTTCGCCGCAGCCTGCCACAAGGGTGGCGACCATAGCCACGCTTAAAAGTGTTGCCAAGATTTTCTTTTTCATTTCTTTCCTCCTTTTGGAATTAAAATAATACGTTTATACAAACGGCCCTTGCCGTCGGTATCTGTTTAAAGGGCAGCTTCTTTCCGCTTTTTAATGACATCCACCAGCACCGCGCCGATAAGGATGAGTCCCAGGATGATCTGCTGCCAGTTGGCCTCCAGCCCTATAAAGGGAAGGCCTATTTTTAAAATCTGGATGAAAAGCACGCCGATGACCGTGCCCTCTATTGAGCCCACACCTCCTGCGGCGGACACTCCTCCGACAATGGCGGCCCCTATGGCGTCCAGCTCCAGCCCCGCTCCGGTTCCGGGCTGAACCGTGGGAGTGGCGGCCGCGTAGGCGATGGAAGCCAGGCCCGCGAAGAGCCCGCAGATAGCGTAGGCCGCGATATGATATATGCGCACGTTAACGCCCGAAAGTCTGGTAGCCTCCCTGTTGGAGCCGATGGCGATGGTGTAGCGCCCCACCCGGGTGTGGTTGAGCACAAACATCATAATGATTACTATAATCGCGATCGGGATAAGACCGGTGGGTATTTTTGTCGCCCGGCCGATGGTAAGCTTGAAGATGGAATGGAACCACCCTTCGGGAACCTTATTGGTGGGCCAGGGAACAGCCTGCTTGTTTACAAGAAGGGTTCCCAGACCCCGTGTAATCATGCAGGTGCAGAGCGTGGCCAGAAAAGGCGGAAGCCCCATTACAGAAACCAGTGTACCGTTTAATATACCGATAACAAGCCCGAACAGAACCGACAGGAGCATGGCCAGCACCACCGGCCAGTGGTAATTACGGATCATAAAGCCGCCCACCAGCGCATAACAGATCATGCCTGTGCCGATTGAAAGATCCACGCCTCCGGTGATTAAGGGGAAGGTCACACCTATTGCCATAAGCACCACGTAATACGCGAAATCCAGCATCTGGATGATCGTTGTGTACCTGCGGAATTCCTTGCTGAGGAGAGCGAAAATAACATAGAGCACAATCGCTACTATCAGCACAATAAATTTCTGTTCCTTAAAGAGCTTTTTCATAGTGTTTGTTCTCCAAATCCGGTTATGCGACAATATCCCTTGTCGCCTTATCCATAATAAGCTCCTGTGTGGCTTCCTCAATCGCGATCTCTCCGGTCTTCTTTCCTTCGCACATCACGATGATACGGTCGCTCATTCTTAAAATCTCATTCATCTCGGAGGAAATCATGATAATGGATTTTCCCTCGGCTGTCAGAGCGTTCATAAGCTTATAGATCTCGCTTTTCGCACCCACGTCGATACCCCGGGTCGGCTCGTCAAAAATCAGGATATCGCAGTTTTTCACAAGCCACTTGGTGATAACGACCTTCTGCTGGTTTCCTCCCGAAAGATTCATGACCAGCTGGTCGGAGGAAGGAGTTTTGGTATCCATCTCTTTTATGAACTTCTCCGTGATTTCCTTTTCCTTTCCCTTGTTTATCACGGCTCCGTTGGTATAGTCTTCAAGGCAGGCCAGGGTGGAGTTTTCGATAATCGTCTTCTGAACCACAACACCGTAGCGCCTGCGGTCCTCGGAAAGATAGCCGATTCCGTTTTTCACCGCGTCCTCGGGGGAATTGATTTCCACCTTTTTCCCGTTGATATATATTTCACCGCTCTGCTTCGGATCAGCCCCGAAGATAGCCCTTGCGGTTTCGGTACGTCCTGCTCCCATAAGGCCGGAGAATCCGAGAATTTCGCCCTTTTTAAGCTCAAAGCTTATATCCTGCACCATGTGTCCGGCATTTAAGTGCTCGACCTTTAAGACCACCGGAGCGTCCTTTGCCACCAGACTCTTTTCCTTCGGCTTTTCATAGATCACGCGCCCCACCATCATGTTGATGATGTCTTCCTTGGTGCAGTCCTCGGTAATCAGTGTGCCTACATAGGTTCCGTCACGCATCACGGAAACACGGTCGGTTATGACCTTTATTTCATCCATTCTGTGGGAAATATATACAATTCCCAGATTCTGGGAGCGAAGATCCCGGATGATTGCGAAAAGATCTTCGATTTCCTTTTCGGTAAGGGCCGCAGAGGGCTCGTCGAAAATGATGACCTTCGCGTTATGGGAAATAGCCTTGGCAATTTCGCACATCTGCTGCTTTCCCACGGTGAGCTCGCTCATCTTTTCCGTGGGATCGATGTGGATTTTAAGGCGGTCAAAAAGGGCCTTGGAGTCTTCGATCATCTTTTTATCATCGATCCTGAAGCCTTTTTTAGGCTCCCTGCCGATAAAGATATTCTGAGCCACAGTAAGGTCGCCGATCATATTGAGCTCCTGATGAACTATGACTATACCGGCTTCCTGGGCCTCACGTGTGCTGTGGAATTCGATTTCCTTTCCGTCAAAGATGATGGAGCCGGAGTCCTTTGAATATATTCCGGTTAAGACCTTCATCAGCGTCGACTTTCCGGCGCCGTTTTCACCCATAAGAGCGTGAACCTCGCCGCATTTTACGTCAAAGGACACGTGATCCAGCGCGTGCACACCCGGAAAAGACTTATCGATCTCTTTCATTTCAAGAATGACTTCGCCCAAGTTTTTCTCCCTTCTTCTTTTAAAACGTGGTGACCGTTTGCGTCTTTTGCAAACGGCTTAATCCGGCTCGTAATGAAGCACAGATTTTCCGGCCGGATCTAATTCTTCCTCCGTCTGGCCGACACATCGGCGTAGACCGCCACGATAACTATGATACCTGTTATGATAAGCTGTACGTCCTTGGTCATCTTAAGGGCCAGAATTCCTTCCTGGAGGAGGGAAATGATCAGCACACCGATCACGGTGCCTCCGATGGAGGCCAGACCGCCCACCATCGAGGTTCCTCCCATAACGCAGCCCGCTATGGCCTCGTTATTATACTGATCGCCGTAGCCCGGCTGAACCGTCGTATAGACTCCCACGAAAAAGATTGCCGCGATCCCCACCAAAAGGCCGCACATAACGTAGGCAAACATCTCCCACTTTTTTGTATTTACGCCGGAAAGACGGACGGCCTCACGGTTGGAGCCCAGGCAGAGGATGTAACGACCGAACTTCGTATTGTTAAGCACAAAGGAGCAGATGGCGGCAGCCACAAGAAAGATGATGAGCCCCATGGGAATTTTTCCGAGCATCACAAGATTTCTGAACCAGCCGTTCGGGTCGGTGGAACGGGGCCAGGAAACAGACTGGGTTTTTGTATAAACCGCCGCGAGACCCTTGGCGATATTCATAGAAGCCATGGAAACGATAAAGGGAGGCACGGTCCAGTAGGCCACCAGATATCCGTTCCACAAGCCGAAGCAGAAGCCGATAAGAACACTGAAGATCAGGCATAAAATCATGGGTACGCCGAATTTCATCAGAGTATAGCCGGAAATCAGGGCACAGCAGAACATGACCGGCCCGATGGAGAAGTCGATTCCCCCGGTTGCTATAACGAAGGTCACGCCAAGGGATAAAAAGCCCAGGAAATATACGTAATTAAGAGCTCCGAGGATATGTGCCGAACCGAAAAAGCCCGGAACCAGAGCGCAGAACGCAAAGTACATAACCAGCATTACCGCCACCAGTACGATCCGGTTAAATCCAAGTTTTTTCACAATCGGATTCTGTTTGATCTTATCCACCTGCTGCTTCCTCCCAAGTTCTGTATTTCGAGCCCGCGATTTTTACGCCCTGTTTTCGCTTCCCAGCAACCTCATCTTCTCTTTGACGAGGTTTGTTACAGCTTCCATGCTGCGTTTCCCGTATTTCTTCGGATCGAAGACTTCAGGATCCTCCTTCAGATATTCCTTCATCCCGCCGGTATAGGCGATCCGAAGCTCCGTTGCAAAGTTAACCTTGGAAATCCCTCTTCTGATCGTTTCCTTAACCGCTTCATCCGGAACTCCGCTGGCTCCGTGAAGCACAAGAGGAATATCCACAACAGCGCGGATTTCGGAGAGCCTCTCCATATCCAGCTTAGGCTCTCCCTTATATATGCCGTGAGCCGTACCGATGGCCACAGCCAGGGAATCAATTCCGGTCTCCTTCACAAACCGGACCGCGTCGTCCGGATCGGTATAGGCCGGGCCCTTTACAACCAGGTCGTCTTCTTTCCCGCCGACCTTTCCGAGCTCCGCCTCCACCGGGATGTTTTCCGTATGGCAGGCATCCGCGACTCTTTTCGAAAGAGCTATATTATCTTCAAATTCTTCTTTGGAGCCGTCTATCATGATCGAGGTATAACCGGTATGGAAAGCCTGAATCGCAAGCTCAAAGGAGCTGCCGTGATCCAGATGCAGCACAATCGGAACCTTTGCTGCAAGAGCCGCTGTTTTAACATTGGCATGGTATAAGGCAAGACCGGCATATTTGACGGTTGAGGGAGTGGTCTGAAGAATTGCCGGAGAATTCATCTCCTCGGCAGCCCTGATTACGGCCATAACCATTTCCATGTTTTCCACGTTGAAAGCGCCGACGGCATAGCCGTCCTTCATGGCATTTTCCAACAGGGCTTTCGATGTGACAAATGACATAGCTTCCTCCGAAGTATCCTGAAACTGACAGGAGCAGACGAAACATTTGCGGCAAAGCGAAACGTTTCGCCCTTCTGTCAGATTATACTATAAAAAATTTCCTATGGCAACACTCATTTCTTTGCGTCGGGACAATCCACTATCACTCCGTCCTCGTCCCATAAATCATGCCAGTCACTGGCGCCGGGCCATAAGAAGACCTGTCCCTTTACCAGACGGTTATTCTTTTCGAGGGTTGCGATTTTGTCCATATCCTCCTTTGTGAGAGGAGGAGTCTGGGTGGATTCCAGATTGCTGGTGTATTCCGCCTCAAATACAGAGAAGGGAATCGGAATCTGTCCGCGCTGGACGGCCCATTTAAGGCAGATGATCGCGGGATGAACGCCGTATTTCGCGGCTATCTCCTGCATCTCGGGAAGCTTCATATCCGCGATGTCCTCAGCCACGATGTCTCTTTCCGGCCTTTGGGGAGAGCCCAGAGGCATGAAGCCCACCGGCTGGATATCAAGGGATCTTAAGTAGTCAAAAAGCTCCTGCTGCTGGAAGCAGGGATGAAGCTCCAGCTCACAGACCGTAGGCTTAATTCGCCACTCGTTCTGAACCTGCTTTAATTTGGGAATCGTCATATTGGAAATTCCGATGTGGCGGACAAGTCCCTTATCCACCAGAGCCTCAATCTGGCGGTAGGTATCCATGAATTCCGCCACCGAGAAAGGCTTGGAGTCGGGATTTCTCGAATCCACGTCACAGCCGGGCGCATGATAGTTCGGGAAAGGCCAGTGGATAAAATAGACATCCAGATAGTCCGCCTGAAGATCGGCGATGGTCTTTTTACAGGAGGCCTCCACCTCGCGGTGCTTGTCATTCCAGACCTTGGACATGATATAGAGGTCTTCGCGTTTCACGACGCCTTCTGCATAGGCGGCCTTAAACACCTCTCCTATCTGGTCTTCGTTGCCGTAGCAGGAAGCGCAGTCAAAGAGGCGGTAGCCCACCCGGATAGCTCCGGCAACTGCGAAGGAAACCTGCTCTGCCGAGAAACGGTCTGAGCCGAAGGTGCCCATGCCGATGCCGGGCATAGTTGAGCCGTCGTTTAACTTGATCTGAGGTACTTTTTTAGGATCCACTCCCATATTACTCCTTTCTGCCGCTTATCCGCGGTCGATGCAATGTGTACCTTATTTATAGTTTTGTGATTTCCACCTGATCGAAAATCCGTTTCATATCTTCTTCCACATAGAAGCCGGTCTCTTCCCTCAGAGCGGCTGCGCCGGAAATCGCGCTGGCGAGCCTTAAGGTTTCCTCCATGGAAAGCCCTTTCTCAAAACCCACGGCGAAGCCGGCCACCATGGAATCTCCGCAGCCCACTGTATTTACGGGGGTGTTTCTCGGCACCTTTGCCCGGAAAGCCCCCTCCCCCGAAACGACGAAGGAGCCGTCGATTCCCATGGAGCAGACCACCACCCCGACTCCGCTTTCATGAACCTTTTTCGCCGCAAGGAGCTTGTCCTCAAAGGAATTGATCTCGCTCCCGGTAAGCATGGCGATTTCATCGGTATTGGGTTTTATCATCGTGGGAAGAGCTTTAATCCCCTTTAAGAGCCTCTCTCCGCTTGTGTCGAGAATAACGGTTTTTCCCTCTTCCTTAGCTATTGAAATAAGGGTTTTATAAGCCTCCCCGTCAAGCCCCCGGGGGGTGGAGCCGGACATCGTAACCACATCCGCCCTCTTTACAAGAGTCCTGTATTTTTCGGAGAAGCCCCTGAAGTCATCTTCCGTAACCTCAAAACCCGGCTCCAGAAATTCGGTCTCCCTTTTGTTTTTTTCGTCCCAGATATTGATGCAGGAACGGCTCTCTCCCTTAACATGGTAAAAATCCGCCCTGACGTTAAATTCCGCGAGACCCTCTACAATATAATTTCCGGCGTGACCGCCCACAAAGCCGGTGGCAACAACCTCCGCCCCCGCTATGGCCGCGGGCTTGGCCACGTTAAGGCCCTTTCCTCCCGGAGTATAGGCGCATTCCTTCACCCGGTTTACCCTTCCCTCCTCAAAGGACTCTACGATATAGCGCTTGTCTATTGACGCATTTAAGGTGACCGTCAGAATCATTGAGCCTATGCCTCGCTGTCAATAAGAATCTTGCCTTTAACAAGCCCCGGAGTTTTATACATTTCAAAAGCTTCCGCGATTTTTGAAAGAGGGACGACGGCATGAATATATTCGTCGTCAAAGCAGAATTCACCGGTCTTCATATAGTGGGCGGTAAGCTTCCATTCATCCCCGGGGAAGGGAGCGGAATAGCTCATCCAGGAACCTGTCAGCGTAAATTCCTTCCGGTTCATCCTCTCCCACTCGTCCACCGAAAAGCTCATTTCCTTCCGGGGTGTTCCGATGTGGCAGATTCCGCCGCGGTTTGAGGCAAGCTCAAAGGACAGCTTCATGGTAATGGTGTTTCCCGCGGTTTCATATACATAATCAAAGCCCCGGCCTCCGGTTATATTATCCACTTCCTCCATGAAGCCTTCTTTCCCTGAATTTACGGCATAGTCGGCGCCGACGCGCTTCGCCAGGGAAAGCCTGTCCTCGAGAATATCGAAAACCGTAATCGACTTTGCCCCGAAAATCTTTGCCCACTGGAGGGTCATCATTCCTATTGTGCCGCCTCCCAGGATCGCCACGGTTTTTCCGCCTTTGTAGTCAAGGCGCATAAGACCGTGAAGACCGATGGTGGAGGGCTCGAAAAAAGCGGCCTTTTTAAAGTCCACGTCCGAATCGAACTTTACGGCGTTTAACTCCGGTACGGCCACATATTCGGCAAAGCTTCCGTATTCCCTGGAACCGATGAAGCTGTAGTGTTTGCATAAAGAGAAGTTGCCCTTAAGACAGTCCTCGCATTTCATGCAGGGCACCAGAGGGACTCCCGCCACGCGATCCCCGGGCTTTAAGAGAGTTACTCCCTCGCCGACACTCTCCACGGTTCCGGAAAACTCATGTCCCAGCACATTCGGAAAATAGTGACAGGCGTCGCCGTTGACCCTGGGCACGTCCGAGCCGCAGATTCCGGTATATTTAACCTTTATTAGTACCTTTCCCGGAGAAACCTCCGGAAGGGGGATGTCCTCATATCTTATATCGAAGGGTGCGTGTACAACTCCGGCTTTCATACTTTTAAAGCTCCTTTCAAAGCTTTTTAAAGGTTTCCTTAAGATCCTCATAGAGCTCGAGATACAGCTCCATCTTTTCCTGATATATTCTGTGGTTTTCCATATCCGGCTCCTGAACGCGCTTTATTTCTATCGTGCGCTCCACAGCTTCTTCATAGGAGGAATAGACTCCCGTTCCGATGCCGGCAAGAATCGCGGCTCCCAGCGTGCTGGCCGTATCCGACTCGGGAACCCTTATGGTCTTTCCGGTAACGTCGGCCTTTATTCCGGTCCAGAGCACGGAATTTGCCGATCCGCCCATGGCGTTCATGGCGCCCACCGTTATTCCGGTTTCATAAGCCGTGCGCAGATTATGCTCGAGGGAGAAGGCGACTCCCTCCAAAAGCGCACGTACAAGATGTCCCTTCGTCTTGTCAAAGGAAAGTCCGCAGAAGACTCCCTTTGCGTCAGGATCCCAGATCGGTGAGCGCTCTCCCGCCATATAAGGAAGGAAAAACAGCCCATCGGCTCCGGGGCTTACTTTTTCAGCCAGAGCCGTGAGCTCGTCAAAACTCATATTTTCGCCTAATTCGGAGCGGAACCACCTGAGCGCCCCGCCTCCGCCCACGGAGCCGCCCTGGAGAAGATACATTCCCGGCACTACATGGGGGCTTAAAATCAGTTTTTTATGGGAAAGAGCCCTGTCGGTGCAGATGCTCATGCCGCCTGCCTGACCGCCCTGCTCCTGGGTGTCCCCGACTTTAAACACGCCGGCGCCCAGTGTTCCGCTGGCCGCGTCCAGTCCGCCCGCCACCACCGGTGTGCCCGCTTTAAGCCCGGTCTTTTCTGCAGCGGAGCAGGTAATCTCACCCACTATCTCGTCGGATCTGAATAGCTTCGGCACCAGATCCGCGGAAAGCCCCAGCCTGTCAGCGAGAGCGGTATCGTATTTCAGGGATTTCATATCAAAGAAGTGGATGCCGTAGCCCTGGGAAAGATCCTGGGAATACTCACCCGTAAGGCAGTATACAATGAAGGCGTTGCTTTGAAGAAAATATACAGTGTTTTCAAATATCTCCGGCTTTTTTTCCTTAAACCAGAGCATTTTGGGTGTCGAATAGGAAGGAAGAAAATCATTGCCCGCAACGTTAAAGATCTCATCCTCACCGATTTCCTGTTTTACCCTTTCGCAGATCTCCCTTGCGCGGGTATCCATCCAGATCGGGGTATTAGAAAGCACCCTGCCGAACCTGTCCACCGGAATAGCTGACCAGCTCTGACCGTCCACTCCGATGCCGGCTATATCACCGGCCGACACACCTTCCTCTGAAAGCACTGAGCGGATCCCTTCGGCGATGGCTTCCCACCATTCCCTCGGATCCTGTTCCACCCAGCCCTGATCGGGATAGTATACCTCATAGGTCTTATTCGCCTGCGCGAGAACGTGGCCGTCCCCGTCAAAGACCGCCACCTTGCAGGAGGAGGTTCCGATATCGATTCCAAGCAAAAGTCTGCCCATGCTTCCCGCTTTCTTCGTCTTAAAAGACGCCCGGTTAATGAATTGTCATGTCATCGAGCGAAACGTTTCGCCCTTGAGTAAAAAATAAATGTCCCTTTGTCAGGACATTCTGATTATACTTCTCATATACTCACTTTGTCAATGGTGTTTGATAAAAAACGAAACGTTTCGTTAAAAACCGGTTTTTGACGCATTATCTTCCCGACTTATCGAAGTATTTCCGAAGGTCGGCGATTGGAATGGGCTTTGAGTATTTATAGCCCTGAAGATACCGGGCACACATGGAGCGGCACATGCTCTCATCCCTGTCGTTTTCTATGCCCTCATAGAGGACGGAATATTCAAGATCGGAAAACATCCTCGCCAGATGGGAAACCATCATCTCGAACTTGGCGTTTTCCCCGCTGGCAAGCACCAGGGACCGGTCAAACTTGATTATATCGAAGGGAAGCTCCATGATTCTTTCAAAATTTGAATAGCCCGTACCGAAATCATCCAGATAAAACTTGATTCCGTTGCCCTTCAGCTCGTCTATGATCTGTTTTACCACTTTGAAGTCGCTCTCGTTCTGGCTTTCCGTCACCTCTATGGCTATTTTTTCGAAAGGAATTCCGCTGCGCACTATAACCTTTATGATATCCTTGGAAAAATCGATGCTCCGCATCTCTTCCGCCGCCACATTTATCGAGATGCGCTTTACCTCATAACCCTCGTCGATAAGCTTTTTTATCTCCAGACAGGTTTTATAAAGGATGATTCTCGTTATCGTATGGACATAGCCGAATCTTTCCGCAAGCGGTATGAACCGGTCGGGATAGACCATGCCCCTGCCCGGCAGATTAAGCCTCATAAGCGCTTCCGCCGTATCGTATTTCCCGGTCACAAGGTTTAAGACCGGCTGACAGTATACCACGACCCGCTCATCCTCCAGATTGTTATTCCGCTGAATATCCTCGAGCTCACGAAGGAAGTATTCCTGGTCATAGTATATCGCTATATCTTTATCCTCAACATAATGCACGGAGTTTTCCGGCATTCTGGTTTCCACGTTCTGAATAAAGCCTATGTATTCGTTGTCCCGGCTCAGCTCATCCACCGTGGTCAGAACAACGATTTTGTAGTCATATTTATATATGGGGTAGAGGCCGTAGAAATCATCTATCATCCTGTCGGCGAGAAGCTGCCACTCAGGGTTTCTGTCGATGGGAGCCACAAGAATTATATGTCCCCCCGCCACGCGGAAAAGGATTGACCCCTTAAGATACGCATCCATGTAATGACGGATTATGGCACGGATATCCTTCGGATATTTCTTTCCGCTTCCCTCGAAATCATGCATGAAAAGGCTCAGCATAATGAGCTTCCGGTCTCTCGAGAGATTATAGGAAATCGTGTCTTCAAAGGCCGCGAGGTTTACCGAACCGATTTCCACGTCATAGGGATTTGAATGGGCGAGATACATAAGCGCCATCAGGGGCAGCAGAAAGGCGGCTGTAGTAAAGGATATCTGGTTGAAAAGTCCCTGGATAAACATTATGGCGAGAGAGAGAATGCATACGCTGATAATACCGTAGATGATGCGTCTGAAAAGCATCTTACGGTACCACAGGAGCAGGAATATTATTTCCCCCATAAAGAAATAGTAAGCAAAGATGAATATATCCTCTCCTGGATGAACCTTGCCGTTTTTCAGGAAATAAAAGCCGAAGCGGAAGATCATGCCCAGAGCTTCATAGACCGAGAACAGAGCGAAAAGCGAAACGGAAACGACCTTGTATTTTTTCGCCTCCGCCTGCGAAAGCCGCAGAGCCTCCAGCACATAAAAGACAAATGCAACAAGATTCAGGAAAAGGGCGAGGACGTGAAGCAGCCACAGCAGGGAAAGCACACCTGTGAAGCCGGTATGAAAATCCTCGTACAGGGTATGAAAAAGAAGATCAGAGACGGTGGCAAACGTAAGGGTAAAAACCATATACAGGAAGATGCTGAAGGTTTTTGTCCTGTTGATGTAGGAGGTGCGGAAAAGCATAAAAAACACTATACAGACCGCAAGGACCACTATATCGCCAACCGGTGTGAAGTTTTCGATAAAAGCAGCCGGATCCATACCTTTCTGTAATTCCTCCTCCATCTGCCCGGTACCGGTTTCCTGCGGCTGCCGGGCAAAAGTCACTCCAGAGCTCTTATTGAGTCGCCTTCCATAAAGCCGGTTCCCAGTACTATCTCAGTGGTCATCAGCTCCTCTCCGTTTTCGATATGATTAAGGAGAAGCTCCACCGCCTTTTCTCCCAGCGAGCTCATGGGCTGAACCACACGGGTAATTCTGGGTTTAATTATATGCGACATGATAAGATCGTCAAACCCCAGGAATGAAATATCCTCGGGACAGCTTAAGCCCGAATCGTTAAGGGCCATAACCGCGCCGAGAGTTACCTCGTAATTTGTCATAAATACCGCGCTGGGTTTGCGGGAAAGCTCAAGGAGACGTTTCATTCCGAGGTTTCCCCCTTCAAAGGAATGGCCGCCCAGGCATATATATTCCTCCGGAACACTTAAGCCTGCCTCGTCCATGGCTTCCAGAAAACCGTGATATCTTTCATAGGCCGTATATTCCCTTTCGGAGGAAATCACGGCTATGTCCCTGTGGCCGTTGGCGATGAGCACCCTCACCGCGCGAAGAGCCGCCTGCCTGTTGTCTATACGCACGCAGTCGCAGGAGGAATCCTTCAGGGGCCGGTCTATCAGCACCACCGGAACATCAGCCTCTCTGGCGGGCTTTAAAAACGCTCCGTCGGAGGAAACCGGAACCGCGATTATCCCGTCCACTTTTTTATTAAGAAGATAGCGGATATTCCTTTCCTCCAGCTCCTCATCATTATCCGAATCGCAGATTAAAAGCCCGTAGCCCAGCTTCCGGAGAGCCTTTCCTATGTATTTGATAAGTGTCCCGTTAAAGAGACTCTCCACGGCATAGACCACCACTCCCACGGTTTTCGTCCGGCTTGTGACCAGGCCTCTGGCCAGCTCGTTTACCTCATAATGGAGCTCACGGATGGCCGCTTCGATCTTTACCCTGTTTTCCGGCAGTACATTCCCGCCGTTTAAGTATTTCGAAATCGTGGCCAGTGAAAGTCCCGTCTGATTTTTTATATCCCGTATTGTTGCGCTCATAAGCGCATTATAACACAGGAATGAACGAAGCGCAAAACGTTTCGCTCTGTTATGCCCTATGACCTATTTTGTAACATTAACGTTAACAGTGTAAGTGACTCCGTTGACCTTTGACTTTATCTTTGCCTTTCCTTCTTTTCTGGCATAGACCACCCCTGATTCGTCGACAAAAACAGTTTCGGCCGGGGAACTGACATATACAGGATTCTGGAAAACCTCTTTCGGCTTTAACATTGCCATGTTTCCCGCCTTGATGTTAAGGGCATATTTCTTACCGGAGCCGGAAAGGCCTTCCATTTCGCCGAAGGACAGCTTTTCCACATAAACATAGGTCGTATATTCGAAGCCCCGGGGCTCGACGGGAGTACTTACCGCAGGCTTGACCGTGCATTTAAGTATCCTCATTCCGCTGGCTTTTCCGGTGACCTTTCCCTTGGTGTCCACGGAAGCCACGGAATCTCCCGTGGTATCGGAAAAGCTCCAGGAGGCTTTTTTGGAATTTACGTTATAAAACTTCACGCTCTTTTTCTTTCCCACATCGAGATGGACCGTCCGGGTTGTGGGGGATAATACCCTTACTTTGAAGGACTTTATGACCTCGTTATTCTCATTTACTGCCTGGAGGGTCCGGGTTCCCGGTCCGAGCGCGGTTATTTTTCCCGAGGAAGTGATCCTGAATACGGAAGTTTCAGACAGGAGCGCTTTCCCTTTACTGTTTGTCTTGATCCAGATCTCTTCTTCCGGGCATAACCACCTGGCGGTCTTCAGACTGAAGCCGTCACTTCCCTTGTATATGAGTTTCTTTGTCTGCATCGGTGTCAGAAGTATTTCCGCATTGTTCTCTTTCAGAGTCTGTGTAGAGAATCCTTTGGCGATCTTAACGCTGCAGGTATAGGCTTTGCCGCCGACATAGGCCTTCACCTTTGCTGAGCCGCTGTTTAAGGCCGTGATCGTTGTCTGACTTGCGTTGCCGCTGACATTCTGCCCTCCTGAGACCTGAAGCGTTTCG
The DNA here is from genome assembly GCA_024680815.1 of Lachnospiraceae bacterium. Classification (GTDB taxonomy): domain Bacteria; phylum Bacillota; class Clostridia; order Lachnospirales; family Lachnospiraceae; genus NK4A144. The sequence goes on from JAILBQ010000126.1 coordinate 16,246, forward strand.
GGAGCTGAAGATTCCCAGCTCACATGATATTTATCCGCTCCGGGTTCAAGGGAAAGCTGCAAGGTCGCGCTTTCTCCCATAACAAGGGAGATCTTTTTTTCGCTCAGCTTAGGTGTGGAGACCACAACCGAACAGTTGACGCCGCCTGCGCTCTTGATGGAGGCGGTGCCGTTTTTGACCGCCTTCAATTTGTATTTTTTGCTGATCTTTGCAATCGAGCTGTTAGCCGAGGTCCAGGTTTCGGAGGAAGGGAGCGTATAAGTCTGGCCCTTTACAAGATAAAGAGTACCTCCCTGCTTTGCGGCGAGCCCGGTGTCCCTTCCTGACATCGTATCTTCAGATACGCTTTTGGCCGTAAACCGGGAAGAAAGAGTGAGGCTTGCGGTCACGGGATTATAGAAATTCCAGCGTGTATCTCCGGCATACCAGCCCTTAAAAATACCGTCGCCCGAAAGCTTGCTGCCGTCTGGTACCGAATCCGAAGGGATCATTTCCCCGTTGTTAACGGAAATGCTCTTAAGTTCGGAGCCGTTATGAGTGAAGGTCACGGTATGGACCGGATCATTTTCGGGCTCGGGAGTCGGTGTGGGACCCGGCCCCGGATCATCGGATAGTACCGTGATCTTCGCGGAGGCTTCCTTATTCCAGTATTCAGATCGGACCGTAACAACGGTAGTGCCCGCGGTTAAGCCTTTTATATAACCATCGCCGTTAACAGTGGCCACCGAAGGTTTTTCGCTCCTCCAGACAAGGCTCAGGTTTTCCGCGTCCGCCGGCTCGCAGACAGGCGTAAGATGAAGAGTTCCTCCCACCCTGAGCGAATAGGAATCCTGGCCGAAAGAAAGCTTCTTAAGCTCTGTTATGGGGGCGTTTTCGGAAACAACGGTTATGCCGACAGTATTTTTGGCTGCCTCACCGTCGCAGGTGGCGCTGACAACCGAATATCCCTCGGAAACGGCAGTCGCCGTTCCGTTTTCCGAAATAGTGAGACAAGACGGAACCGAGCTGCTCCAGACGGTCTCGATATATTCCCCGTTACCGTAATTCGGATCCGGCTTTATTGAAAACTTAAGGGTCTCTCCCACACGGAGCTTTTCGATGTTCTTCGGAAAGATCTCCACCGTATCGAAGTTTTTTACCGTAACAACGACGGAATCGCTTTTTTTAATGGTCCCGTTCTTCGCGGTCGCGGTAAGGGTCACCTTCGAGGTTCCCTTTGAAAGGGCGGTAAGCTTCCCGTTCTGATCCATCTTTACAACGGAAGGCTCACTGCTTTCAAATTCCAGTTTCTCCGCCTTTGCCTTATACGGCAGAAGCGACCAGGTAAGCTGATAGGTTTCC
>JAILBQ010000054.1 GCA_024680815.1 Lachnospiraceae bacterium
CCCTCCTGTTAGTTAATATTGGCTGCACACCAAATATCAACTATACCACAAGAGGGATCCTCCTTTTTTATATCAATCCTACAAAAACTTTACGCTAGCCATGACTTATCGAGTACGAAACCGGTATCCCATTATTTATACGAAATGTGTGAAGACATGTCACTGATTTTGACCCTCGGGTTAGATAATGGTATACTATGAAAAATATGACAAAACTGATGGTTTTGGAGGCGGAATGAAGAAAATCATTGTTACCGGAGCCGGAGGACAGCTCGGAAGGGCGGTAAACCGGGAGCTGGGGCAAACGGGAGAATATGAATTTTACAACGTCGATGTAATGGCCGGAGAGAATATCAAAAAGGCCGATATCACCGATCTTGAGGAAATGCTGAGACTGGTGGGAGAGGTTAAGCCCTGCGCCATTGTGAACTGTGCCGCCTATACCGCTGTGGACGCTCAGGAGGCGGATGAGGAAAACGCTTTTCGCATAAACGCCGTGGGCCCCAGAAACCTGGCGATTGCGGCCAGAGAATACGGAGCCAGGCTTCTGCATATTTCCACTGACTATGTTTTCCCGGGAGACAGCGGCAGGCCCTATACGGAATTTGACCCTGTGGGACCGAAGAGTGTATACGGAAAAACCAAGCTGGCCGGAGAAAGGTTTGTGGAGCAGTTCGCGGATCGTTTTTATATTATACGGACAGCCTGGCTCTACGGCGAGGGAAAGAACTTTGTCCGCACCATGCTTAAGCTCAGCGAGGATCATGACGAGATCAGCGTTGTGGACGACCAGTTCGGCAATCCAACCTCGGCGGCAGAGCTTGCCAGAGCAATCCGCGCCCTTCTTCCGACGGAAAATTACGGCTTGTTTCACGGCACCTGTGAGGAAATAACCAACTGGGCGGAATTTGCCGGAGAAATTTTTTCCATGACGGGCAAGAAGACAAGGGTTCGTCCGGTTTCCACCGGGGAATATCTTAATGCTCATCCCCAGGCGGCTCCCCGTCCGGCTTATTCCGCTCTGGAAAATAAAATGCTGAAGCTGACGGGCAGCTACACCTTTGCCGGGTGGAGGGATGCCCTGAAGGAATATATCGGAAAAATGTCATGAGGTTTGTCTGGGCAGCGGTCGGAATCCTAATTATTGCTGCGTTTCCCCTTCATGAACGGGCCGTAAACGCTCTTTGGGAGAATTGCGGGGCCGGGGCGGGACTTAAGAAAAAACGCTCCGAAGAGAACGAAGCCGGGGAGGATCTTTTGGATAATAAAAAGAAATGGCGAATTCTGATCGCCGGTTATTGTATTTTCGTACTGTTTATGATTTTTGCGGCACTTTCCATTTACACGCTGAATCAGAAGATCAACAATCTTTCTGAAAGCACAAAAGAGCTTAAGGTGACCATTCAGCAGATGGAGCAGACCAGGTAGGAGATGCGGAACGTAGCCTTAAGCATCCTGGCGGTGCCGGTAAATCTTCTGATCTGCTTTTCCTTCGGCGCCCTGTTTCTCCGCCTGCTTAGACAGAAGCTCAGTTTTTGTCTGGCGGCGGTGCTGGGGTTTTTTGTTATGCTTATCGCCTTTGATTTCTGCTGTCTGCCGGTTATGCTTAAATGGCGGCCCCTTTCCCTGCTGACCGTTATCTGGGCGGTGCTTTCAGCCGCGGCTGTCCTTGCAACGGTTTTCATTTACGGAAATACTTGGAAATCCTTTTTTTCGGAGCTTTCAGAAGAGCTTCGCGCTCATCCCCTGCCGTATATTGTTATGGCCGTCCTGGTGCTTCTTCAGATCGTAATCGTTGCGCTTTCCTACGAATTCACCCTGGATGCGGCGTATTTCGTGGCAAATGTCACAACCTCCCTGACAACGAATACCCTGAATATCTATGATCCCTATACCGGAGACTGGCTGGATCATTTCGAGTTCAGGTATTTCTTTTCCACCTATCCCCTGCACTGCGCGGTGATGTGCTCTCTTTTTGCCCTCAATGCCTTAAGCTACATGAAAATCGCAATGAGCGCCTTTACCCTCCTGCTTTCCAACATGATGTACTATCTTATCGGGCGGAAGCTTTTCGGTGAGGAGCAGTGGAAATGCGCGGCCATGCTGGTGTTCGCGGGGCTCATGAATTTCTTTTTCTCCTCGATCTACACTCCGTCGGAATTTCTGCTGACAAGGGGTTACGAAGGAAAAGCCCTGCTGGGCAACGTGGTTTTGCCGATGATTATGTATCTTGGCATCCTGTTTTATGAAAACACAGGACTTTTAGCCCGTTCAGCCATGCTTTTCGCGGTTTGTGCCGGATCGACGGTGCTTTCGAATTCCGCAAACATGCTGCTTCCGGCGGCGATTGCGGTATTTTTTCTGCCGGTGATTATAAAAAACAAAAGCTGGAAAACGTTTTTGGGCTGCGCCGTGAGCGTGCTTCCGAATCTGGCTCTTGTGGCGGCCTATGTGGCCTATGTTCACGGGAAGTTTGTACTATACACATATCCAAGATAGAGCGCGCAGGGAAAGGAGTAAGAGTGCAGGGTTTAGACATAGCGGAAGCGGGTTTAAGCTATACCTTCCGGTGTATAAAGCTTTACAGCGGAGCCTCATTTTATCTGGCTCTGTTTTTCCCTGCCGTCATTTTTCTCTGGTTTTATGCGCCGAAGACCTTTCGCGCCTGGTTTGCTTATCCCGCCCTCGTGATGCTTCTTACGATTTTCAACCCCCTGCTCCCGGTGCTCATAGACCGATTTTTTGATGTCAATAATGAATTTTACCGCTTCCTCTGGGCGGTTCCGGTTGTTATCACGGTTTCCGCATCCCTCACGGTGGCTCTGGGACTGGGGCGGACTCCCGGGAGGAGGGTGACGGTATTTCTGTCTTCCTGCTGTTTTCTTATAGCCCTGGGCTCCTTTGTTTACCGTGACGGTTTTATTCCTGCCGTTAATTCCTATAAAATCCAGCCCGAGGTGCTTGCCGTGTCGGAGCTTATTCATGCCGACAGCGACGTGGAATATCCCCGGGCCATCTGCGATTTTGATATGGAAATGGAGATCAGGCAGTATGACGGAAAAATCCTGCTTGCCGCAACCAGGGAGGAATATCTGAACGCCCTCAGCGGAACAGAGGTGGACGAAAACATAGCGGAAAAGCAGAAGCATCCCAACCGGATATTAAAGGTTGTGGCGCTGGAGGAGGAGCTTCCCGTCGAAGAGTTTCAGGAAAGCCTTGAAGAAACCGGCACGGAATATGTGGTGCTTTCCGGGAGAAGTCCGCTTCTGCCCTATCTGGAACGCGCCGGTCTTAAGGAGATAGGGAGCACTCCGGCCCGGGTGATTTACCGCTATACCTTAAAAGAGCGTACGCCCTTTGAACTGGCTGACTATACCGATGTCTGGGAGGCGCAGTGAAAAAGACCCTTACGATATTCACACCGACCTTTAACCGCGCCGGAGAGCTTGCCCGTGTGTTTGAAAGCCTGAAAGCTCAGGAAAACCGGGATTTCTGCTGGCTTGTGGTGGACGACGGCTCGACGGACAATACCGGGAGCTTTGTGAAAAGATGCGCTTCGGAGGCGGATTTCCCGGTGGAATACGTTTATGAGAATAACGGCGGAAAGATGCGGGCCCACAATTTCGGTACCCAGATTGCCGAAAGCGAGCTTTTTGTATGTCTGGATTCCGACGATTATTTTACAAAGACGGCGGTAAATGATATATTGGAGGCATGGAACAAAGCTGAAGACAGGGAACACCTGGCGGGAATCATCGCGCATAAGGGGAGGGATGAAAGTCATGTGCTCTTTGACGCAGTCTTTCCCGAATCCGGACGGCAGACTCTGTCCGGCCTTTACCGGAAGGGCTTTAAGGGCGAGACGACTCTCGTTTTCCGGACGGAGGTGATACGGGAGTATCTTTTTCCCGAAATCCCGGATGAACGCTATGTTCCCGAGGATGTGGTCTATGACGAAATCGAGGAGAATTATGATTTTCTGGTATATGACCGGATCCTGACGATTTGCGAGCTCAAGGAAAGCGGCTACAGCGACTCGGTGGAGAAACTGCGCAGGGAAAATCCCACAGCCTGGTATCTCTATTATTACCGGCGCGGCAGGCGCGCACCTTTTTCGGTGCTGAAGCTTAAATATTTAAGCCATTGTCTCCGTTTTAAAAAAGCGGCGGAGAAAACCTGGACGGAGCAGTATGCATTAAGCATCCCGCTTACGATTCTCGGACTTCCGGGGGCTCTCCTGCTTATGATTTGCGGCAAGCTCTGATATGGGAAGAAAGGACGCGGTCAGAAGACTATATATTCTCGGTGTATGTGCGGTCATGGTTATCGTCAATGTCGCACTAATTTTTTATGTCCTGAATCATGTCTATAATCTGGGCTTCAGGACCCAGCTCTATCTTCGCGGTCATATTTTTGTGCTTGCGTTCTATACAGGCGTTTTTCTTTTTCTCGGAAATGTGTTCGGAGGCCTTCTGGTGGGCTTTCGCCGGACAGGCGAGGTGATTTTTTCCTGTCTCTTTACGATTATTTTTTCCTCGGTCTTCTTCTACCTTATTACGGCCATGCTTTCCTACCGCTTCCCGACGCCCCTTCCGCTTCTGGCTGCCGTTGCCGGACAGATGATTTTTTCCTTTGCCTGGATATCCGTTACCGGAGAGGTTTTCCGGAAGATATTCAAGCCTTACGATGTGCTGCTGGTCTTCAGGGGCAATTCCATCCGGGGATTCATCGAAAAGCTTTCGACAAGACGGGATCAGTTTAACGTGGTGGGAAAGATCAGTACCGAAGAGGGCCTTGACAGAGTGTATTCGATGATTGATAAGCACGATACCGTGATGCTCTGGGACATACCCGGAGTACAGAGGAATAAGATATTCAAATACTGCTACAAAAATTCCAAGCGTATTTACGTGATGCCGAAGATTTCGGATATCATCCTCACGGGCTCGGAGCCGGTGCATCTTTTCGATACGCCTCTGCTGCTCATAGAGGGCAGTCCGCTGCAGTATGAGGAGAGGGTCATAAAGCGGCTCATGGATATTGTGCTTTCCCTCGTGCTGATCGTGCTCACCTCCCCGATAATGCTTGTTACTGCGGCGGCGATAAAGCTTTCGGATTCAGGACCGGTTTTTTACCGGCAGGTGAGATGCACCAAGGGAAAAAAGGAGTTTAAAATCTGCAAATTCCGAAGCATGGTCGTGGACGCCGAATCAAAGGGGGTGGCGGTGCTTGCCAGCGTGGACGATCCCCGGATAACTCCGGTGGGGAGGGTTATACGTTCCTTAAGGATAGATGAGCTTCCACAGCTTTTTAACGTGCTTAAGGGAGATATGTCCTTTGTGGGCCCCCGTCCGGAGCGTCCGGAATTCATTAAAAAATACGAGGAAACCATGCCTGAGTTTGAATATCGCATGAAAATCCGTTCCGGTATCACGGGTTATGCCCAGCTCTACGGGAAATACAACACCCTGCCCTATGACAAGCTGAAGCTCGATCTCTACTATATTGAACAATACTCGCTGTGGCTGGATATAAAGCTTATGATTTTAACCTGCAAGATCCTGTTTACCAAAGAGAGCACGGAGGGAACGAAACAGAGGATCAGCGCCGCAAAGGAGCCGGGAGATGGAGCGTAGCAGAACCGAATCGGTATCCGTAGTGATTCCGGTTCATAACGCCGGGAAATATCTCGGGGAAACCGTGGCGTCAGTCATGGCTCAGACCTTTAAGGACTGGGAGCTGCTGGCGGTGAATGATCATTCGACGGACTCCTCCGTATCCCTTCTTCAGTCTCTCCAGAGCAGGGCAGGGAAGCTCAGGATTCTTGAATGTGCGGGAAAAGGAGCGGCATGCGCCAGAAACACCGGAATCAAGGCGGCAAAGGGGCGTTTTATTGCCTTTCTGGACGCGGATGATCTGTGGCTTCCCGAAAAGCTGTCCGCGCAGCTGTCTTTCATGCGGGAAAAGGACGCGGCGTTTTCCTTCACCGGCTATGAATTCGCCGGAGAGGACGGAAAGGGAACCGGAAAATGTGTCCGGGTTCCGGAAAGCATAAGCTATGAAGAGGCCCTTAAGAATACGACGATCTTTACCAGTACCGTCATGTTTGACCGGGAGAAGCTTTCCCTGGCCCTGATGCTGATGCCGGATGTTCCCAGCGAAGATACGGCAACCTGGTGGAAGATATTAAGAAACGGACATACAGCCTGCGGTCTGGATAAAATACTCACGCTTTACCGGAGAAACCCGGGCAGCCTTTCGGCGAATAAGCTCCGGGCCGTAAAAAAGACCTGGAATCTATACAGAAATGTGGAGCATCTGGGTTTTTTAAAAAGCGCGGGCTGTTTTACAGGCTATGCGATAAACGCGATCCGGAGGCGGATCTGATGGGCAGGAGACTGACGGTGCTTTTGTCCGCCATGGGATTAAAGGACCGCTCGATCCTCGAAACGCTGAATATCACGGGCGACGTCATTGTGATTAATCAGACGGAGCAGGATTCCGATGAAACCTTCCGGGAGGAGGACCGGATCGTGCGCTTCATCTCGTCGACGGAACGCGGACTGTCCGTGAGCCGGAATACGGCGCTTGAAGCTGCCCGGGAAGCGGAGGCGGAGCTTTGTGTTTTCTGCGATAACGACTGCGTTTACGTTAAGGACTACGAAAAAATAATAACAGGAGCCTTTGACCGTCATCCCGAATCGGATATCCTTGTTTTCTTTATCCGCCGGCCGGAACGGTCTGAACCGGTGTTTCGCCGGGAAAGACGGATGGGGCGGCTTTCCTCGATGAAGATTTTTTCGCCGGAAATCGCGTTCAGGCTTAAGGCCGTCAGGGACGCGGGACTTTCCATGGATCCGCTGTTCGGAGCAGGGGCGCGTTTTTTAATGGGGGAGGAAAATATTTTTTTGTTCGATGCCCTCCGTGCCGGGTTGAAGCTGACCTATATCCCGGTAAAAATCGCTGAGCTTATGAAGACGGAATCCACCTGGTTTCAGGGCTACAACGAGGCCTTTTTCAAAAGCCGCGGAGCGGGCTACACAAGAATGTCGCCGCGTTTTAACGAGCTTCTTATGCTCCAGTTTGCCATAAGGAAGCGCTCTCTTTACGGCGGCAGCGGGATTACCGTTTCTGACGCTCTCCGATGGATGAAGGAGGGAAAAAAGGAATATGAAGCTCTTTATCGTCGGTGACTATTACAGCAATACGGGGCCTGCCAATGTGACGCTCCGGTATATTGAGGAATATAAAAAACAGAAAAAGCCCTATCGCCATCTTGTCTCAAAAAATAAGTTTCTTAGGGCGGCGGAGCTTTTATGGAAGCTGCCGGGAAGCAGCCTGGTGCTGTTTTCCGGCTATTCAATGCAGAATATTTACGGAATGCGCCTTGCCCGTTTTTTCCGGAAGCCCTGTTTCTATCTGATGCACGGCTGCGTTGAGCATGAGGATATAATAAACAGGGTTCCGGATGAAAGGATGAAAAAAGGCGAGAGGAAGATGCTCGCCCTTGCGGACCGGATTCTTGCGGTATCGGAGGAGTTTGAACGCTGGCTTAAGGAGAATTATCCGGAATACAGGGAAAAAATCACCCATCTTACCAACGGGGTGGACTGGGACGTTCTGGAGAGGTCAGCTGCCGGAGAAGCAAAAAAACCCTTAAGCGTAATAAGCGTGGGCGGGGGGATGCCGAGGAAGCGGATTCTGAATATCTGCCGGGCTCTTGAGCGGCTTCGGGAAGAAGAAAAATACCGGAACTTAATCCTGACCGTGGCGGGGGATACCGGAGCGGACTCGGTGGCCATAAACTCATATTCTTTTGTTAATAACGTTGGAAAGGTAAGTCACGAAGAGCTTATACGCCTTTACGGCGCCCATAAGCTTTTTGTGCAGAACAGTGTATTTGAGAGCTTTGGCCTGGCGCCTCTGGAAGCGCTTCTTTGCAACACCGACGTGCTGATTTCTTCCGTGTGCGGGGCTCTTTCGGTCTTCGGAGAAACGGAGGAAGGGGATCTCATCAGGGATCCCGAAAATATTGAAGAGCTGGCGGAGAAGATCCGGGCTCTTCTGGACGGGGAGAATCATACCAGGCTTCTTGTGGAAATCGACCGGAGGGCGACCTCCTGGGAAGCGAGGCTTAAGGACCTGGAAGAGCTATGCAAAACCGTAAGCTGACAAACCGCATAAGAGGCGCCCTGACATGGAGCGCACTTATAATACTTATGGTGTTTTACGCCGGAACCTGGACTTTTCCGGGGTTTTACCATGTGACCGAAATATACAATACCCTTATTGTGTTTATTGCCCTGGCGCTTCTGTTTTTCGGGAATATTTCCCTGAGGGAGAAGCTCCGGCAGCGGGACGTTCCGCTTATTCTTATGGGGGCTGTCCTGATTCTGGCGCTTGTCAATCTTTTTATCATTCATTCAAATAAGGGCTGTTTCCTTATTCTGGCGGATTTCCTTCTGGTGTTTTATCTCGGAAAGGAGCTTGTGCTCTCCGAAAGAATGCTTAAAATCCTGGAGATTTTCTTCCTGGTGATGTATGCCTCCTGGTTTATATATGACCGGGCTTTTTTCTATAACGCCAATACCGGGGCCACGGTAACGGTGCTGACTCTCTTCGGCGCCTGGTTTCTGCTGGAAAAAATTTCGAAAAAATATACTCTCGGAGGGTTTCTTGTTGTTCTGGTTCTGGTCAGAACCGTGACGCTTGTGCTCTGGCATCTGGCAAGGGGGGCGTTTCTGATGCTTTTCGTTTTCCTTGTGCTTTTCTTTCTCCTGCCGGAGCGGGTGTGGAGAAACCGGAAATTTTTTTATGGCATTTCACTTTTTGCCTGCTTCGGTTCCCTTCTTTTTGTTGTCTCCTATATCGCCCTGGCCAAAACCGGAGTTAATCCGAGGCTTCCTTTTTTCTACAAGAATGTTTTTTCCGGCCGGGAAATGATCTGGCAGGAGGTGTGGGATCTTTTTAAAACCATGCCGTTTACGGGAATCGGTTCGGGACGGGCGTTAAAATCCTTTTTTGAATACAATATCCATAACGCGATGTATGATATTCTCGCGGTGCACGGAATTCCGGTCTTTGCCCTGTCCGTTTCCCTTATTCTTATGAGGCTTTTTTCGGCGGGCAGGAAGCTGGAGGAGTATGGCGCCGACGCTGGCCGGCGCTGTGCCGCGGCTGCCATTTTCGCCCTGTTTATCGAGTCCTTTATTGATATGGATCTGATGTGGGCCGACTATTCCCCGGTATTGCTCCTTCTGCTGCTGGAACTGTTCCGAAGGGGCGGGGGTGCGCCGGGAAAAGCGGGGAAGGGTCATGGGTAAGACAAAGGGGCGGTACCGCTATCTTTTTTCAAATATGGCTCTTTTTACCGTCAGCAGCTTTATCTCCAAAATGCTGGTGTTTTTCCTTGTACCGTTCTACACCACGGTTCTTTCGGAGGCGGAATACGGCGTGGCGGATGTCATGGCCACAACGCTTCTGATTGCCGTGCCGGTGCTGACGGTCAACGCGGGGGAGGCGGCGCTCAGATTCGCCTTGGGGGGCTCTGACCCGGATGAAATCCTGAGAATCGGCCTTACCCGGGTTATACGCGCCTGCGCGGTTATTGCGGCAATCTGCCTTGCAGCGTTTTTTGCGGACAGGTTTGGATTGTTCTCCGGAGTGGCCGGCGGGGCGCCTCTTGGAACTTACGCGCTTATGTTCCTTGCCCTGTTTGTGAGCGACGCGTTTTATGAATATATGCTGTTATACTGTCAGGGGATCGACCGGGTGAAGGTTATGATTACCGGGTCGGTGAGCTGCACGGCCCTGACCATTGCCTCCAATATGGTGTTTCTTTTAGTGGTGCGTCTGGGGCTTTACGGCTATCTTTTTTCCCAGATGACAGCCTTTTCGCTCTCCGCTCTCCTCATGTTTTTCCTGGTTAAGGGGCGTGAGAGGCTTTCCCGGCCCGGTTTAGCGCCGGGAAAGGAGGAGTATAAAAAGCTTGATGCGGAAATGGGAGAGTACGGCTCTTCTATGATGCTGTACGCGGTTTCCAGCTGGATAAATAATGCCATAGACCGGTACTATATTCTTTTTATGCTGGGAAGCGCGGTAAACGGTCTTTACGGAGTGGCTTACCGGATTCCGGCGATTCTGACCACCTTTCAGAGGATATTTGCCCAGGCCTTTCAGATGTCGGCGGTCAGGGAATACCGGAAGGAAGACGGAGCGGAATTTTTTTCGGGTCTCTACCGGATGTACAATGCCGCAATGGTGTTATGCTGCGCGGCTATTCTGCTTGTACTCAAGCCCATAGCCCTCCTCCTTTTCCGGAAGGGCTTTTACGACGCATGGAGGCTGGTGCCGCCTCTCCTGATTGCCGTGATCTTCGGTGCCCTGGAGGGTTTTTTGGGCTCAATCTGCCTGGCGTTTAAGGACGGAAAAAGCATCGGCAGGGCCACCTGTGCTGGCGCCGTTGTGAATATAGTTTTGAATTTCGTTCTGATCAGGCATCTGGGAGCCTTCGGGGCGGCGCTTTCAACCCTGTTTTCCTATTTTACGATGTTTATTCTTGCCTGGAAAATGGTGGAGCGGCATATCCAGCTGAATGTAGGGAGGGCGCGGGACTTTGCGGCCTATGTTCTGCTTGGGGCTGAGTCTTTTGTCCTGCTTTCCTCCTTTGGGGCGGATTATCTCCTGAATGCGGCAATTGTGATTTTGCTTGCGGTTCTTTACGGAAAAGAAATAACGGAAGTATATAAAAAATGCAGGAAGCGATTCGGAAGAAAAATTGCATAATCATCAGTGCGCTTTTTGTGTGGCTCGTCTTTTCATCCTTTATTTCCCAGGAGTTTTATGCCGCTGCCACGCGCTATGCCACCCTGCTTATCTTTATCTGTCTTGCCCTTCTTTTTGTCGGGAATGTCAGCGTGAAGGAGGAGTGGAAAAGGGCGCCCCTCGAGCTGTCCGTGTGTGTTGCCGGGATTATCATCACGGGAATAAATCTTGTTATACTCGGCTCCAACAAGGGGGCTTTTTTCACCGCTGCTGATCTTTTGCTGCTTTTGTATCTTGCGCCGAAGCTGACTCTTTCGGACAAAGCGGGACGGATCATGGCCGGAGCGGTGAGCCTTCTTATGGTCTGGTGGTATGCCTTCGTGCGCTGGGAATACAACTTCAACATGGCAGGACTCGTGTTTCTGTCCCTGATGATATTCGGTGAGCTGTTTCTTGAGTATGTGAAAAACGATCTGGAGCTTTATTATCTGAAATATGTACAGCTCCTGCTTTTTTTAACAACCCTGCTTTTTACTCTCTGCTACCACGCCAGAAGCGCTCTTGTCTGCACCCTCCTTTTCGGTCTTGTCTGGGGGATTCTGCCCCGGCTTTCCGGGAAGAAGGGCTACTATGCGCTGATCGGTATTTCCACCTTCGGGAGCCTTATCTTTACCGGGCTTTATGCCGCGATGGCCCGTTCCGGCCGGGAGTTTACCTTTCTGTACAAGGATATTTATTCCGGCCGGCAGGATATCTGGGCGGAGATTTGGGCGGCCTTTTTTTCAAAGCCCCTGACCGGAATCGGCTCTTCCTGGGATATAAAGAGCTTTTTTATATTTGAGATTCATAACGGCCTCCTTGATATTCTGGCGGTTCACGGGATCCTTGTTTTCGCGGGAGTGCTCTTCCTGCTGCTGAAGCGTCTTTCGGAGACGGGTCGCGTTAATTTTGCCTGGTATCCGGAAAAGAGAATAGCCGCGGCCGGAATATACTGTTATCTTTTTGCTTCTTTTTTTGAAAACGGCTTTATAACCGCGCCCTATGAAGTACTGTTCTGGGTGCTGCTTTTGACGGTGCTTCATTAGAGCACCGGAGGAGAAAGACAATGATGGAGGAATTCTTCCCCTGGGAAGAAAAACACGGGCTTATCGGAGATACGCTGGAGGGCTTTGCCTACTGGAACTATATGCGCCGCGACATGTATAAATCCTTTCGCGACGATATGGACGGGATCCTTTCTCCTTTTTTCCGCAATCTTAATGAAAGCGATGAGAAAAAGAGCTTTTCGAAAAGACTCGGGATTGCTTTTGATATGCTTAAAATGCCGGGGAAAAGCAGGAAAAGGAATATTGACGTGCTCTTTATCTGCCACAGCCGCCGCACGGAGATTGACGGAAAGCTCGTTAGCGTCTATACGGATTTTCTGACAGATTATTTTCCGGATTCCGTTACGATAGAGCGCGCAGGTTCCGGGAGGCCGAAAGGGACACCGTATACTCCGGAGCTTGTATATCTGGACCGGCTGGAGCTTTTAAGCAATATTTATCTGATGGGCGTAAGGCTGTTTCGAAAAAAGCGGTATCTTGATATCCGGAAAAGTCTGGAGGAAAAACTGGGAGCACCGCTTAAGGAGCTCGCTAATGAAAAGGGGCTTCACCTTAATATCCGGCAGATCGTGGACCGGACCACCCGTCTTTTTTTCAGCTATAAGGTGAAGCGCCCGGTTCTGGAAAACATGCTTTCGGCTTTGAACCCGAAGGTAATAGTCGAGGTTGTGGGCGGGAGCTTTGACGCCAAGATAATAAACGAGATTGCCCGGGAAAGGGGTATTCCCACGATGGAGCTCCAGCACGGTACTCTGGGCCCCACGGTCATGTATCCGCCGGGAGTGGATTTTCCGCAGTTTCCGGCCTATTATCTTGTGTTTTCGAAGTTCTGGAAGGAGTTTGCCCGCTTTCCCATAGCTGAGGATCATGTGCTGAGCGTGGGCTTTCCATATTTTGAGGAGCAGGTTAAGCGCTTCAATGCCGCTGCTAAGGAGAAGTCTTCGAAACACAGGACCAGAACAGTGGTCTTTCTTTCAAGCCCGTCTTACGGGAAGGAGCTTTCGGAGGAGGCGGCGCGTTTTTCGGCCCTGGCGGGAAAAAAATATCATGTGATTTTCAAGCTTCATCCAAAGGAAATGAAGGACTGGCAGAGCCGCTACAGCGCTCTTAAGGACACGGAGGTGGAGGTGATTGACCGCCCGGAAGAGAGCGTATACGGGATTTTCGCCCGGAGCGATATCCAGGTGGGAGTGGAATCCACCGCGATTTATGAGGGTCTGGCCTTCTCTCTTGATACCTTTGTTATGCGGCTGCCTCAGGCCTACCTGATGGAAGAGCTCTGTGCGCGGGGTTTCGGGGTCTTTGTGGCAGACGCGTCAGAGCTGATGACGGCGGTGGAAAACACGGATAAAACAGGGAAAAAGGATCCCGGCGAGTTCTGGGAGGCAAATGCCCGGGAAAAAACCGTGAAAGCTATCCGGACTGTTATGGGGACTTCCCCGAAAAAGGAATAAACAGGTCATGGAAAAGGACTCCACTTCAGTAAAGGCATTAAAATCGGGCGTATGGTACACAGTAAGCAATTTTCTGATAAAGGGAATTGCCTTTCTTACCACGCCCGTTTTTTCCCGCCTGCTTTCAAAGGGTGACTACGGCGCCTACAGCAATTTCACAAGCTGGCTGTCCGTCCTGTCGATCCTCTGTACGCTGCATCTGGTTTCGGCAGCGGCCAGGGCCCGGTACGATTTTACTGAAGATTATGACGAATATCTTTCTTCCGTGGTGGCTCTGGGCTCCGTGGTCAGCCTTGCCTGTTCCGCGGTTTTCATGATATTCGGAGCCTTCTTTTCGGGCCTTTTCGAGATCGACGCCCGGTTTTTGCCGGTGCTTTCTCTGGTGCTGATTTTTTCCCCGGCCCTCGATATGCTTCAGGTGAAGCAGCGCTATGAGTTCCGCTACCGGAGCTTTGTGGCGGTTTCGATATTCAACGCTCTTGTCTCAACCCTGACGGCGGTTTTTCTGGTACGCACCTGGGAAGACCGGCTCGCCGGAAGGATTTACGGCACTTATCTGCCCAGCATATTGATCTATATTGCGGCGTTTACCCTCATAATGCTGAGAGGAAAAAAACTTTACCGCCCGAATTGCTGGAAATACGCCCTGGCTTTTTCGCTGCCGATAATTCCGCACCTCCTTTCCAATGTTATCCTCGGAATTTCCGATAAAATCATGATCACGAAAATGGTGGGGCCGGAGGCCAATGCAGTCTATTCCATCGCCTATTCCTGCGGAATGATAGTGGCTACCCTTCTCACTTCCCTTAACCAGGCCATGGTGCCCTGGCTTTTTGAAAAACTGCACTCGAAGGAATATGAATTTATAAAGAAGGTTACAAGGCTCTACATTCTTTTTCTCGCTGCAGCGCTGGAATGCCTGATACTGCTTTCCCCGGAGCTTATCATGTTTTTAGGCGGAAAGAATTACGCGGGCTCGGAATATCTTGTACCGCCCGTTATGCTGGGCTACGGTTTTAAATTTGCCTATACCATCTATGTCAATGTGGAACAGTATGAAAAGCGGACCGGCATTGTTTCCGTCGGAACTCTCATTGCCGCCGCGGTAAATGTGGCGCTGAACCTTCTGCTGATTCCGGTATTCGGGTTTGTGACCGCCGCCTACACGACGCTGGCGGGCTTTGCCCTTCTGCTTGTTATCCACTATATTGCCAGCGCCAGACTGGGCTTTGTTTATATGTATGACAATTTCTTTACCTTTGCCGTGATGGGAATAATGACCGTATTGGGGCTCATGGGACAGCTTCTGTTCCCGCTGCCTGTTGTCCGGTACGCTCTTGTGGTCCTCATAGCGGCAGCGGGGGCGGCTATGCTTATAAGACTGCGCCGCATTTACGGAAAAAAAGGGACAGGGAAAAAAGAAGAGGACAAAGTGCGGGAAGAGGGGCCGAAAGTTTGACGTAACCACAAGGTTTTGTTATAATTTGAGGGTTGATATGACAGATATTGTGGTTGTTCTATACCCCGGAGGCAAACCGATCACGACCGGCTTTTGTGATGAAACAGTTCATTAAGAATAAAGCGCTATTTATCAGGCGGATAGGCCTGATGACATACGATATTCTGGCAGTTATCGCCTCGAGTGCGCTGGGGCTTCTGCTTCGTTTTGATTTAAGCTACAACTCGCTCCTGCACACCGTCGGCGGGTTCCTGTGGAGAGACAATGTCTGGCGCTATACCCCGATAAACGTCATTACCACGGTGGTGGTGTTCTACCTGTTTCATCTCTACACCAGCCTCTGGTCCTATGCGGGAGCTCCCGAGCTTTCCTCGGCGGTTATCGCCTGTCTGATTTCTTCGGTGCTGCAGGCTCTCGGCATGTTTCTGCTGCATTTTTCAATGCCGCGCAGCTACTTTTTCCTCTATGCCATGTGCCTTACGGCGCTGGTGGTGTTTTCCCGGTTCTTCTACAGGATATTCCGGACTTTTATCCAGAAGCGGACAGAGAAGGCCCGCAACATCAACGTTATGGTTATAGGAGCCGGAGACGCGGGAAACACACTGATCCGGGAGATGAACACCAGCCGGTATATCCAGAAAAACGTGGTCTGCGTCATAGACGACAACAAGGCCAAAACCGGAAGCTATATCCAGGGCGTTAAGGTGGTGGGTTCCCGTGATGATATTATTGAATGCGCGGCCCGCTTCGAGGTTGACGAGATAATCATCGCCATGCCCGCCGCTCCCAGAAGCCAGCTTAAGGCCATTCTGGATATCTGTAAGGAAACGAAGTGTGAATTAAAAACATTACCGGGAATCTACCAGCTTGTAAACGGGGAGGTGGGCGTCAGCCAGCTTCGTAAGGTGGATGTGGTGGACCTTTTGGGGCGGGAGCCCATTGAGGTGGACCTGGATTCCATTATGAAATACGTGACCGGAAAAACGATTCTGGTTACCGGCGGCGGAGGCTCCATCGGAAGCGAGCTCTGCCGGCAGATAGCGACTCATAAGCCGAAGCTTCTGGTGATTTTCGATATCTACGAGAACAGCGCCTACGACATCCAGCAGGAGCTGAAGGTGAAATATCCCGAGCTGAACCTCAAGGTGCTGATCGGTTCCGTGCGTAATTCCCACCGTGTGGACGACGTGTTTCGTACCTACCGTCCGGATATAGTCTATCATGCCGCCGCCCACAAGCATGTTCCGCTGATGGAGGACAGCCCCAACGAAGCAATTAAGAACAATGTCCTCGGAACCTGGAAGGTGGCGCAGGCCTCCGTGGAGAACGGGGTGGAGAAGTTCGTTATGATATCCACCGACAAGGCCGTCAATCCCACAAATATCATGGGGGCCAGCAAGCGGATATGCGAAATGATAGTCCAGTCCTACAACCATAAGGGGAAGACGGATTTCGTGGCGGTGCGCTTCGGGAATGTCCTGGGCTCCAACGGCTCGGTGATTCCCCTTTTCAAAAAACAGATTGAGGCGGGCGGCCCTGTCACGGTGACCCATCCTGATATTATCCGCTATTTCATGACGATACCCGAAGCCGTGTCGCTGGTGCTTCAGGCGGGGGCGTACGCGAAGGGCGGAGAAATCTTTGTGCTGGACATGGGCGAGCCGGTAAAGATTCTGGATCTGGCCAAAAACCTTATACGCCTCTCGGGCTATGTGCCGGGGGAGGACATCGAGATAAAGATAATTGGACTCCGGCCCGGTGAAAAGCTCTATGAAGAAATGCTGATGAAGGAAGAGGGTCTCAAAGAGACAGCCAACCGGCTTATTCATATCGGGCAGCCCATAGAATTTGACGAAGAGGAATTCTATCAGAAGCTCGGCCGTCTTTCGGAAGAGTCAAGAGAAGAGCATATTGATGTCCATGCCTGGATAAAGGATCTGGTTCCGACCTACCACGCCCAGGCAGCAGAAGAGAGAAAGGAAGCGTAGAGATGCCGAAGAGATTATATCTTTCCTCTCCCACAATGCACGACGGAGAGATGGAGTATATTAAGGAGGCCTTTGAAACAAACTGGGTCGCGCCTCTCGGGGCGAATGTCGACGGTTTTGAGCAGGATATGGAGGAGTATCTTGGAGGGGGAATTCATGCGGCGGCTCTTTCCGCCGGGACGGCGGCTGTTCATCTGGCGGTGCGCCTCCTCGGAGTCAGACCCGGGGACGTGGTTTTCGTTTCCTCCCTGACCTTTGCGGCCTCCGCCAATCCCATAACCTACGACGGCGGGGTGCCGGTTTTTATAGACTCCGACCGGGAGACCTGGAACATGGATCCCGAGGCGCTTAAAAAGGCTTTTGAAAAATACCCCTCGCCGAAGGCGGTTATTGTGGTCAACCTGTACGGAACGCCCGCAAAGCTTGACGAGCTGGAAAAAATCTGCGCCGAACACGGTGTTCCGCTTATCGAAGACGCCGCGGAGTCTCTGGGAGCCTGCTATAAGGGGAGACAGACCGGAACCTTCGGGTTAATGAGCATACTTTCGTTTAACGGCAACAAAATCATCACGACCTCCGGTGGAGGGATGCTTCTCTCCCGCGACGAAGAGCTTATAAAAAAGGCAAAATTCCTCGCAACCCAGGCCAGAGAGAAAGCCAGACACTATGAGCATAAGGAAATCGGCTTTAATTACCGGATGAGCAATGTCGTAGCGGGAATAGGCCGCGGTCAGATGCAGTATCTGGACAGGCATATCCGTAAAAAGAAAGAGATAAGGGATCAGTATGCGGAGGGTTTTCGGGATATTCCCGAAATATCCTTAAATCCTTATCTTTCGAACAGCGAACCCAACTGGTGGCTGACCTGCGCCACACTTTCTCCGGAAAGCCCCGTTTCTCCCACTGAGCTTATGGAAGCTCTGGAGCGGGAAAATATTGAATCCAGGCCGATCTGGAAGCCCATGCATATGCAGCCGGTTTACGCGGAGAATGACTTTATTCAGGCGCTTCCCGGAATTAGCGTGGCGGAGGATATATTTTTAAGAGGCGTGTGCCTGCCCAGCGATATTAAGAATACGCACGAGGATATGGACCGGATAATCCGCATTATCCGGGGGCTGTTCGGGAAAAATGCATGATCTACAGGCGGTATGTTAAACGCTTTCTGGATATCGTGTGTTCCCTTCTTGCCCTTGTCTGCCTTTCCCCGCTTTTATTGGTGACGGCCGTCCTGGTGCGGATAAAGCTGGGGAGCCCGGTGATTTTCAGGCAGAAGCGTCCGGGACTTCACGGAGAGATTTTCGAGCTTCGGAAATTCCGGAGCATGAATGATAAAAGGGATGAAAACGGGGAGCTCCTGCCGGATGAGGAGAGGCTGACTTCTTTCGGAAAGACCTTAAGGTCCACCTCTTTAGACGAGCTGCCGGAGCTTTTCAATATACTTAAAGGGGAGATGTCCTTTGTGGGACCGCGTCCCCTGCTGGTACAGTATCTTCCGCTGTACAGTGCGGAGCAGGCCCATCGCCACGATGTGCTTCCGGGGCTTACGGGGCTTGCACAGGTTAACGGGCGCAACGCCCTGACCTGGGAGAAAAAGTTCGAATATGACGTGGAATACGCGAGAAACGTTTCTTTCACAATGGATGCGAAAATCGTGTTTCTGACCATAGGAAAGGTGTTTGCCCGCGACGGAATCAGTTCGGGAACCTCGGCGACAATGGAGGTTTTTACCGGAAGCCCGGGGCAAAAGGACAATAAGGAAAAGGATGGACAGCCATGACCAATATTCTTATTTTGTCGGCAGGCAGACGTGTTGAGCTCGTTAACTGCTTCAAAAATGCCAGGGACCGCCTGGGTATAAAGGGGCAGATCATTGCGGCAGATGCCTCGGAGCTGGCGCCGGCCCTGTATTTTGCGGATATAAACGAGATTGTCCCGCGGATTTCGGAAAACGATGAATACATTCAGGCGATTATCAATATCTGTCATCATTTCAATGTTTCGCTGATAGTTCCCACAATCGACACGGAGCTCATTCTCCTTTCCGAGCGGAAGCGGGAAATTGAGCTGGAAACCGGGGCGAAGGTCCTGATTTCCGAGCCCAAGGTGATTTCAATCTGCCGGGATAAGCGCAACACCCAGGTATTTCTGGAGGAACATGGGTTTAAAGCTCCCAGACTCTACAGCGAAGAGGAGCTGGACGCCGGAAAGGTGGAGTATCCGCTGTTCATCAAGCCCAGAGACGGGAGTTCCTCAATCGACGCCTTCCGTGTGGATACCGAGGAGGAGCTGACGGCGTTTCGGCACTATATCCACAGGCCGATGGTTCAGGAATTTCTGACGGGGGAAGAGTATACCGTAGACTGTTTCCTGGATTTTGACTCCAATCTGATTTCCGTGGTGCCAAGAAGAAGGCTGGCAACAAGGAGCGGTGAAATCGCCAAGGGCGTGATAGTCCGGAACCGCCCCATAATGGAGAGTGTTTCCCAGCTGATGAAGGAGCTTCATCCCGTGGGGCATATAACCGTTCAGTGCATGAAAACCGCTGATGATATAAAATATATTGAAATCAACCCCAGGTTCGGCGGGGGTGCGCCGATGTCCATCATGGCCGGAGCGGATTCCTGCGAATGGCTCTACAGGCTTTTAAACGGGGAAAAGCTATATTACAGCGATAAGTTTCGGGACAACATTACATATCTCCGGTTTGACCAGAGCATTATGCTCAATGAGAACATGAGAAGAGAAGCGGAATATGAAGGCAGTATTTTTTGATCTGGATGACACGCTCTATCCTGAGATGATGTATGTGCGAAGCGGCTACAGAGCCGTTACGGAGGAGCTTGACCTGCAGGGAACGATTCCGCTTTCAAGGGAGGAGATCTACGAAAGCCTTCTCGCCCTGTTTGACGAATCACCGAAGAACGTGTTCAACAGGTTTTTTGACAAGGTCGATGTCCGTTATACAAAGGAGGATATAGAGGAGCTGGTACATGTATACCGCCATCACACACCGAGGATTTCCTTTTACCATGACGTGCCCCATACCATTTCCGGGCTGAAGCAGCGGGACTTTCTGGTGGGAGTTCTTACAGACGGCTATGCCGTGACCCAGAAAAAGAAGGTGGAGGCGCTTAAGTGCGGACAGATTTTTGACTGCATCATCCTCACGGATGAACTGGGAAAGGATTGCTGGAAGCCGTCCGATAAGGGATTCCGAAAAGGGGCAAAGGAGCTGGGGATAGCGCCGGAGGATATAATCCTTTATGTCGGGGACAACCCGGAGAAGGATTTTGAAATAGTGCGCTCCCTGCCCCGTATAAAAACCGTCAGAATCCTCAGGGAGGGAGGGATATATCTGAAAGCGCACTACGCCAGCGCCGTAAGAGAACACTATACGGTGTCGAATTTGTCAGAGATAGTCCCCATTGCGGAAAAGGTGGGCAGAAAAAAATGAGAGTACTCTGTCTGTTTCAGACCTTCGATTTTTCTTCCTCGACTATTTATCTGGATCTGGTGGAGGCTCTCCGGGACGGAGGTCACGACGTCTGGGTTGCTGCGGGAACCTCAAAAAAGGAGCTGGAAGGGAAAACGGAGGAGATACGGGGTGTTCATGCCGTCTATGTCTTTATTCCCGATCAGTTTCGTACGGACAGAATACGCAAGGGGCTGATTCAGCTTACCATCGGACAGAGAATGTACCGTTCGCTTAAGGGTACTCTTTCCGAAGAAAAATTCGATATCATTGTATATCCAACTCCGCCGGTGACTCTGGGAGGACTGGTGAAAAAGCTGAAAACCCTAACCGGCGCCGGCTCCTATCTGATGCTGAAGGATATTTTTCCGCAGAACGCGGTGGATCTTAAGATGATGCGGGAAAACGGACTGCTTCACAGATATTTCCGGAAGAGGGAAAAAGAGTTGTATGCCGCCTCCGACAGGATAGGCTGCATGTCCGCCGCGAATGTGGAATACATGAAGGCCCACAATCCGGAAACCGCGGACAGACTCGAGATTTTTCCGAATACCGTCCGCTTAAAACCCCTTTCTGAAAGGGAGGGCGGAAAAGGCAGGGCGCCGGTAAAGTTTGTATTCGGAGGAAATCTGGGCGTCCCGCAGTCCATAGATTTTCTTCTGGAGTGTATTGAAGGGCTTGGAGATTATAAAGAGGCGGTCTTTGAAATTTACGGCGAGGGGACTCAGAGGGAAAAAGTCGAGGAGTTTGTCTTCAAAAAACGGCCGGAGAATTTAAGGTTCGTGCCTTCTCTTCCCAGAGAAGAATACGAGAAGAAGCTCATGGAGGCAGATGTCGGGATCGTGGCTCTGAGCCCGGATTTCACAATTCCTAATTACCCCTCCAGGATTTTATCCTATATGCAGATGGCGAAGCCCGTTCTTGCGCTTACCGATCCGGTGACGGATATCCACGCCCTTGTGACCTATGAAGCCCGCTGCGGCTGGTGGTGCCCTTCGGATGATGTCGGGACGGTGGTGGAGACGGTAAAAAAAATCTGCTCGGAGAGGGAAAGTATTCCGGAGCTGGGAAAGAACGGAAGGATGTATCTGGAGGAGAATTTTGACGTTAAGAAATCGGTAGAGCTTCTGGAACGGTTTGCAGCGGAAAAATAATAAAGTGGGAGAGGTAAAGAAATGTCAGATTCGATGTTTAAGGGAAAAACGCTGATGATTACCGGAGGAACGGGTTCCTTCGGAAACGCGGTTTTAAAACGGTTTTTAAATACGGATATCGGGGAAATCCGCATTTTTTCCCGGGATGAAAAAAAACAGGATGATATGCGGCATGAATATAATAACGACAAGATCAAATACTATATCGGCGATGTCAGAAGCCTCGGCTCTCTGGAGGACGCCATGGACGGGGTGGATTATATATTCCATGCGGCAGCCCTGAAACAGGTTCCGAGCTGCGAATTTTTCCCTATGGAAGCTGTCCGGACCAATGTTTACGGAACTGACAACATGCTGACTGCCGCTATTCACAGGGGAGTGAAGAAGGTGATCTGTCTTTCCACCGACAAGGCGGCCTATCCCATAAATGCCATGGGAACCAGCAAGGCCATGATGGAAAAGGTTTTTGTGGCCAAAAGCCGGACCGTGGATCCCGAAAAAACCCTGATCTGCGGAACCCGGTACGGCAACGTCCTCTGCTCCCGCGGCTCCGTGGTTCCGCTCTTTATTGACCAGCTCCGGGCGGGAAAGGATCTGACCATTACAGAGCCGAAGATGACGCGGTTCATAATGTCCCTGGAAGAAGCGGTGGAGCTGGTGCTCTACGCCTTTGAAAATGCCCAGGCAGGGGATATCATGGTGCAGAAAGCGCCGGCCTGCACAATCGAGGTACTGGCACAGGCGGTGAAGGAGATTTTCGGCGCCGCCGACGCCCCAACCCATATCATCGGAATCCGCCACGGGGAAAAGATGTCAGAGACCCTGCTGACGGTGGAGGAGCGTTCCCGGGCCTTTGACATGGGTAACTTTTTCCGGGTACCGGCCGACAACAGGGATCTGAACTATGATAAATATTTTGTGGAGGGCAGGAGCCGCTCCGATAAGCTGGAATCTTTCAATTCCGATAATACCGATATTCTCGGGGTTGAAGAGGTAAAAAAGAGGCTCCTTAAGCTCCCCTATGTCCAGGAGGAATTGAATAAGGAATGAAAAAACTGAAGCTGATGACAATTCTCGGCACCAGGCCCGAGATCATCCGTCTTTCCGCCGTAATTCGCTGCGCTGACCGGTATCTTGACCATGTGCTGGTTCACACCGGGCAAAACTACGACTATACCTTAAACCAGGTGTTTTTCGAGGAGCTGCACCTTCGCGCGCCGGATCACTATCTGAACTGCGTGGGAGAGGATCTCGGGGAAACCATGGGTAATATCATTTCCTCCTCCTATAAGCTTATGCAGGAGGAAAGGCCGGACGCCGTGCTGATTCTGGGCGACACCAATTCCGCTCTTTCAGCCATCAGCGCAAAACGTCTGAAAATTCCGATTTTTCATATGGAGGCGGGGAACCGCTGCTGGGACTGGAATGTTCCGGAAATGATAAACCGCAAGATAGTGGATCATATTTCCGATATAAACCTCCCCTATACCGAGCATTCAAGACGCTACCTTCTTTCCGAGGGAATCGACGGAAAGACGATTTTCGTCACAGGTTCACCGATGAAGGAGGTGCTTAAGGCTTCCGAAAAGGAAATAGAGGCCTCCGACGTGCTTTCCCGTCTGGGCCTTGAGAACGGAAAATACTTCCTGCTGTCGGCACACCGGGAGGAAAATGTGGACAGCGGGGAGCATTTTTTCCCGCTTATGGAAGCCGTCAACCACATTGCGGAAACCTACGGGATGCCGGTTATCTTTTCGACCCATCCCAGAACGAAAAAGCGCATCGAGGACAGAGGCTTTAAGCTGCACCCTCTCGTAAGGAGCGTACAGCCCTTCGGATATCTGGACTACAACAAGCTTCAGAAAAACGCGTTCTGCGTCTTGTCCGACAGCGGAACCCTTTCGGAGGAATCCGCCATGCTTCGTTTCCCCGGGGTTCTTATAAGAACCTCCACCGAAAGGCCGGAGGTACTGGACAAGGGGAGCGTGGTCATCGGCGGAATCAGGAAAGGGGATGTGGAGCAGGCGGTGGAGCTTGCGGTCGAAATGCATAAGAATTCCGAGCCCGTGAAGGAAGCTTCCGACTATGCGGACGAAAACGTTTCGGTAAAGGTCGTGAAGCTGATTCAGAGCTATACAAAGATTGTCAATGAAACCGTCTGGTTAAAGAAATGAAGATAGTCGTATTGGATATAGCCGCCAGCAAGACCGGCGCGGTCAGCATCCTGAAGGACTTTGCGGCATATCTGAATTCCAGTCCTGACGACCACGAATGGATTTTTGTGACCGGGGTACCGGGGCTTATAGAGGAAACAGGGCGCATCCGGGTGATTCTCCGGGAGGATGTAAAGCGTTCCTGGCCCGCAAGGCTGAAATTCGAGTGGTTCACCGGAACACGTTTTCTGGAAGAACTGAACGCGGACGCGGTTTTTTCCCTGGAAAACACCCT
This sequence comes from Lachnospiraceae bacterium, assembly GCA_024680815.1. Taxonomy (GTDB): domain Bacteria; phylum Bacillota; class Clostridia; order Lachnospirales; family Lachnospiraceae; genus NK4A144. Next base: position 23,849 of record JAILBQ010000054.1, read on the forward strand.
GCCTAAAACCTCTCTTAAAAGCGTGCTCTATGTTCATCAGCCCCTGGGATACCAGACCGGGAAGCGGTTTTCTTTTTTTAAAAAAGAGGAACGGCATCTGGCGGTATATCAGCATCTTATCTCAAGGCTTATTGACGGAAGCGTGCGCCGGGCGGGAAAAACTATTGTACAGACCGAGTGGATGCGGCAGGCGGTAATTAAAAAATGCGGAGTTTCCGAAAACCGGGTGATTAAAATCCTTCCGGAGCTGCCGGAGCTTTCCGGACTTTATGCCGGAGACCCCGGGACAGCGGGATGGAGAAATGACAGATTTTTTTTCCCGGCGGGGCCGATTCTTTATAAAAACCATTCCCTTGTGATTGAAGCCGCGATTCTCCTCAATAAACGGGGAATAAAGGATTTCCGGGTGACCTTCACCCTGAGCGGGGAGGAAGCGGGAGCCGCCCTTACGGAAGCGGCGGGAAAGACCGAAGGAAATATAGTCTGGGCGGGAAGCCTGCCCAGAAAAGAGGTTATCCGCCGATACCGGGAGGAGACGCTTGTGTTTCCCTCCTATATTGAAACCTTCGGTTATCCCCCGGCTGAAGCCAGGGCTCTCGGAGGAAACGTTCTCGCCTCCGACACGCCGTTTTGCAGAGAGGTGCTGGAGGGGTATAAGTGTACCGCCTGGTTTAATCCTTTCGATGCTGAAAGCCTTGCCTCCCTGATGGAAGAGGTAATTGCGGGAAGGTTGTTTTCGGATTCCGCCGGAAACGTGACGGAGCCCGGGATATCCGGTGAGGAAAAGGGAAGCTCCTGGGGCAGGGTTGTAAAGGAAATAGTTACATGAACGGAATTCGGAAGCTTTTTAACAGCGCAGGGCTCCATGAGTGGTACTACCCCCTCATGATGGCCTGTTATGCGCTGACGCTCCTCTCCTTCCGGATTTTTCGCCCGGGGGTTTTTTCCGCCGTCCTTCTCGTCCTGATATGGATTTCTCTCTTTACGGCCGGAATGATGCCGAAGATAAAAAAGGATATGGATGCGGCGGATTTTGTTATGGGAGCGTGGCTTCTTTACAGCCTTTTTTCCGGAATCTGGACGGTTTCCTTTGGTATTCCGTTTAAGGTTTTCCTGGGAGAGGTCTTTACCACAGCGCTGCCCATGGGCTTTTATTACGCGGGAAAGAAGGGTGACAAAGCCCGGTTTTACCGGAACTTTATTCTGGCTGTGCTCGCGATAGGCCTGTTAGGGCTTGTTCTTTATATTACCGCCCCGAAGTTTTACGTGGATTTTCTTTTTGAGCATGAGTTTATTTCGAAGGCTACGGTAAAGACCATGCGTGTCAGGATGGTTTCAGTCATAGGGAGCACGCTGATGGGTTACCTTTCTGTGGTGTCAATGCTTTTATCGTCGGTCTTTTTAATCCGCGCCAAAGGAAAGCAGGGGAAAGCCGCTTTTATCCTTTCCCTTTTTCTGGCTTTCATGAGCAACCAACGTGCCGCCATGGTGGCGGCGATTTTAGTGCTCATATATTTAAACTGTCTTTTGATTTTTGTGTACGGACTTCTTGGAAAGAAGCTCTTTTTCGCGGAATGCGGAGGTATTATCTGTCTCTTTGTTCTGATGCTTGTTTTTGCACCCGGCGCTCTCCTTAAGGTGTATTACCGTCTGGTTTCCCTGCCGGGCGCCGTTACGGAGCGATCCGACCAGTGGGTGGGAGCCGCCAATAACCTGGGAAATATGTGGCTGGGGAACGGACTTGGGGCCAACGGCCACCGCGCCATCGGCTTTTCGGAGCATGTGATCGCGGACGGGGGTATAGCTAAGCTTTGCTGTGAGATGGGGATTATCGGAACTTCGATATTTATTTTTCTTTTGGTGCTGGTATTGGGGAGGGGCATCAGGCATTTCAGGGAATGCAGTGCTGAGCTTGGAGTTATATTAATAACCCTGTTGATTTCCATCGGTTCGGATACCCTGTCTTTTGCCCTGTCGGTGCCGGTTCTGTATTACTGCATCGGAGTTGTTTCCGCCACGGAGACAGTTCCGGCCTTTTTAAAACCCGGGGAGGAGAGCTCATGAAGCTGATGGCGCTGTATCTTCCACAGTTTCATTCCTTTCCGGAAAATGACGCCTGGTGGGGGAAGGGATATACGGAATGGACGGCGGTAAAGAGGGCCAGACCCCTGTTTCCCGGCCATATCCAGCCAAAGGAGCCTCTGGACGGGCATTATTACGATCTGGATAAAGAGGGGAAGGAAACCCTTATGAAACAGGCGGAGCTTGCAAACCGGTACGGGATTTACGGCTTTACCTTTTATCAGTACTATTTTACCGGTAAAAAGCTCATGGAAAAGCCTCTGGAAACCCTGCTGAAAACACCGGAAATCCCCCTCCGCTACAATATCTGCTGGGCCAACGAAACCTGGACCAGGGCCTGGTATGACCGGAAAGAAGAGGTATTGATAAAGCAGGAGTACGGAGGAGAAAAGGAATGGGAGGAGCATTTTTCCTGCCTGCTCCCGTTTTTTAAGGATCCGCGGTATATTAAAGCGGACGGAAAGCCCATGCTCCTTATTTACCGTACCTTTGACATAGCCGTCCTTCCGGAAATGCGGGAATATTTTGAGCGCCGCTTAAAGGAGGAGGGTTTTCCCGGGCTTTATCTGGTGGGCGGAAAAACCGCCTGGCAGGAGGAGGAGCGCACCGGTCTGGTAGACGCCTGGTACGTCTTTGAGCCGGGCAGAACATTAAAGCACCATTTAAGCGGCAGCCGGAGACTTTCCTATAATATTTCCGTTGCCGGGAATACGCTGCTCAACCGTTTCAGGAAGGAAAAGCGCCTGGAAAGGAAAATTCCCATTGAATGGATATATAAATCCATAGAGCAGAGAACTTATGAGGAAAATGAGTTTCCGGGAATTATTGCGGAGTGGGACAATACGCCGAGGCGGGGTTATAAGGGTCTGGTTTATACCGGAGCGGAACCCGGACGGTTTGAGACAGCCCTGCGCGCGCTTGCGGAAAAGGTCGAAGGAAGAAAAAATGATTTTGTGTTTCTGAATGCCTGGAATGAATGGGGCGAGGGAGCGGCTATAGAGCCGGACAAACGATGGAAAGACGCCTATCTTAAGGCGGTTTCGAGAGTGGCGGAAGGACCGGCCGCGGCGGCAGGTCTTCAGGAACCGTAACGGTTCCCTCAGACATTGGTGAGGACGATGAACGAATATCCGAAAATATCCGTGATATCCATAATATACAAGGTGGAGCCCTTTCTCAGGGAGTGCATCGACAGCATGATCAACCAGACGTATCCGAATCTGGAAATCGTTCTGGTTGTCGGAACCGGGGGAGACGGTTCGCTGGATATTGCCCAGGAATATGTGGAAAAGGACGAGCGCATAAAGCTGGTGATCTGTGAGCCTAAGGGTACCGGAGACGCCAGAAACCGGGGGCTTGAGACGGCGACCGGGGATTATATAGGCTTTGTGGACGGAGACGACTATGCTTCACCGGAGATGTTCGAGAAGCTCTTTTCGCTTATAAAGGAGCATCAGGCGGACATTGCGGTCTGCGGAAAATACAGCGAATATCCGGACCATTCCGAGCCGGATCCTCCCGGAGAAATACTGGAAATGACGAGCAGGGATGCCTTTGAGATGATATTAAAAGGTACCGGTTTCTTCTTTCACTGCTGGGACAAGCTTTTTAAGGCGGAGCTTTTTGACGGAGTGCTTTTTCCCACAGACAGGTATCTGGAGGACCGCTATGTGGTCAATCTCCTGCTGGAGCGCTCCGACAGGATTGTTTATGACCGCACTCCCCTGTATCACTTCCGGATTCGTTCCGACTCCCTGTCCCGGATAGATGAAATGAGCGAGCACAATACGGCGGCTGACGAGGATTTTGTGGCTTTTGTGCTGGAGCGCTACCCGGAGCTTGCGAGTGAGTGCGAGGCCTTTCTGATGTATGACCATATTACCTGTATACAGAACCGTCTCCTGCATAATACCTTCACGAAAGAGATTTCGTCGGGGCATCTCGATTATATCCGCTCCCACAGAAAGAGCATTTGGAATAATCCCTGTGCGGGACGGCGCGTGAAAATCAAAACCCTTTTAAGCCTGTATTTCCGGCCGGGGCTTAAGGCACTGACCGAACATTCAGACAGAAAGGCGAAGCGGAATGCGAAGTTCAGTATTTCATAATAAAAGAATTCTCTTTGTCTGCCGTGAGACCTATTCCAAGCCTCTTTTCTTCCTCGCCAGGGATTTAAAGGAGGATAATGAGGTGGCGGCGTTTTATATCATGTCCTCCGAAAGCAAATACGCGAAATGCTACTATAACGAGCATACGATTTTTGAATTCCGGGAAAACCTTCCGGATGTGAAGCTTTACGATGTATCCGATATCTGCGATAAGTTTACGGAAGGATTCAGAAATTCAAAGGCTCCCGCGGATCTGGACTACTTAAAACGAATCGAAGAGGAGTATACGCATTTTAAAACCCTGGGTCTCCAGCTGATGAGCTCCCAGGAAAACACAAAGCACTACCATTACCGGAAATACTGGCCGGTGACCAGCGATGAGGAAAATCTTTACTGGCTGGAGCTTAATTATAAGAAAATCATTTCCATCCTGGAGGAATTCCGCCCGGACGTGATTCTGGATACCGACAACGCGGAGCTTCAGCGCACGGTTTTAAACGAGGTTGCCTTCAGGAAGCATATCCCCTACATTTCCATGGAATACGGGAAATACGGGTACTATAAATATCCGAGCTTTCAGAACTGCTTCGGAATCGACCCTTATTTTAAAAAGCTCTATGAGGAGAAGCTTTCCCTGCCGGAGAGCGGGCTTAAGGAAGAGCTGGATTACATCAGGGAATTCCGGGCGAAATCCAGCATTATGAATCAGGAGTTCGCCGGCTCGGTAACCACACAGTATGAGCGGGATTCCTGGATCTGGATACTCCGGGTCATGAGGGGGAAGTGGAATTATTTCTGGGATATGGACATCCGGGCCGGCAACAGAAAGCTTAAAAAAGAAAGCGCAATGCTTTACGCCCCCACAAAGCCGTATCTTCGCTATTACTGGGATCAGATGCGGCTTAAGAGAAAGTTTCTGGTGCCGAATAAATATTTTGAAAATCCGGTGGAGGGCGAGCCCTATGTTTACATGCCCCTCCACCTTATTCCGGAATCCAGCGTTTTCGTCAAGGCCTCATATTATGTGGATGAACTTAATCTGATAGAACAGGTTTCCAAGTCCCTTCCGGTGGGGTGGAAGCTCTATGTGAAGGAGCATCAGGCTATGCTGGGGGAGCGGGATCCGGAATTCTACCTGAAGGCCGGAGAGATAGCCAACGTAAGGGTTGTGCAAATTAACTATTATAAGGATCCCAAGCCCTGGATCGTGAAGGCGAAGGGTATTGTGACCATAACCGGTACCGCGGCCTATGAGGCGGCCCTTCTGGGAAAGAGATCCCTGATTTTCGGCGAGGTGCCTTTCGGCCTTATCGACGGAATCCGGCGGATTAAATCCTTCGAGGAGCTTCCTGAGGCAATCAGGGAATTCGGGGAGGTAGACAACATGCGCTCTGCCGCGGCCTATCTCGCGGCTGTGAAAGAGGCCGGGAATGAAGTCAGGATTTTTGAGCTGATGGACGGGGCAGAGGAGATTTTCGCCGGACGCGCTGAAGAGACGCCGGAATTTGACGGGATGCTTTCGGAACTCCTGAAAATGTTTGAGAAAGGATATTTAAGATGGGAAGCAGAATTATCGAACGGGCAGTAAACGGCGAATTTACCCTTATTGCGGAAATCGGAGTCAATTATTATGATATCGCCGAAAAGGAGGGCATCTCCAATATGGAGGCGGCAAAGCTCATGATAAAAAAAGCCGCTGAAGCGGGGGTGCACGCGGTCAAATTCCAGACCTACAAGGCCGGAACCCTTGCGGCCAAGGCCTCGCCCTCCTACTGGGACACCACGGAGGAGGCAACGACCTCGCAGTATGAGCTTTTCTCAAAATTCGACTCCTTCGGAGAACCTGAATACAGGGAACTTAAAGAATATTCCGACGAATGCGGAACGGAATTTCTGTCTACCGCCTTTGATTATCCTTCGGCGGACTATCTGGAGCCTTTAATGGAGGTTTATAAAATATCCTCTTCGGACGTGACGAACCTGCCTTTTATTTCTCATCAGGCTGAAAAGGGAAAGCCGGTTCTGCTTTCGGTGGGGGCGTCAAACTATGAGGAAATATGCCGGGCTGTGGAAACCGTGGAGAAGGTGAACCGGGAACCGCTGGTTCTCCTGCACTGCGTACTGGAATATCCCACCCCCTTAAAGGACGCGAACCTTCTTCGCATAGAGAGTCTCAGAAAAAATTTTCCCCGGTGCATTATCGGCTATTCGGATCACACAAAGCCCACGGAAAACTGCGACGTTATCAAAACGGCCCGGAATCTGGGAGCTGTGGTTGTGGAAAAGCATTTTACCCTGGATAAAACCCTGAAGGGCAATGATCACTATCACGCGATGGACCCGGAAGACGTGAAACGGATTCTCGAAAGCATAAAGGAGCTGGAGCTGATACGGGGAAACGGGGCCCTTATCTCTCTTAAGAGCGAAGAGGCGGCCCGTAAAAACGCGAGACGCTCCGTGGTCAGTGCCTGCTTTATTCCCTCCGGAACGGTTATAGAAGAGAAGATGCTGACCTTTAAACGGCCGGGAACGGGTATTGATCCCGCTAAGGTTTATGACCTTATCGGAAAAAGAACCGTAAAGGACATCGAAGAGGACACGATTTTAACCCTGGATTTTTTTGAGGAAGCCTGATGGCACAGGAAGGAAGCGGCACAAAGGCTGTAAAATCAGGCTTATGGTATGTTCTTTCAAATGTCCTGATTCGTGCGGTGGGAATTATCACCGCTCCGATATATACCCGTCTGCTGACGACGGCGGAAACCGGCTATGCCAATAATTTCAACAATTACGTGTCGATCTTTACCGTGGTCACCTGCCTTTGCCTTATTTACAGTGTAGGGCGGGCAAAGCTGGATTTTAAGGATGAGTTCGACGCCTACATGTCTTCGATCCAGACTCTTTCAAGTCTCTTCGGCCTGGTGATTTTAACCCTGGTCATGATTTTTTCACCGGCTGAAGGGTGGCTGGGTTATCCCAGATACGCGCTGTTCCTCATGTTTCTGGTGCTGACCGTATACCCTTCGGTGGATTATCAGCAGTATAAATACCGTTTTGAATGGCGCTACAGGGAAAATATCGCGATTTCCGTCATCCTGACGATTCTTACGGTTTTCCTTTCCATCGGCCTTATTTTTATGATGCCTGAGGACAAGGGCTTCGCGAAGATCCTCGGAACCGTAATTCCCGAGCTTCTCCTGGGCGGGTGGTGCTATTTCAATATTGTCCGGAAAGGGCGGTGCTTCTACAGGAAAGAATACTGGAGGTATGCGCTTTCCATCGGACTGCCCATGATTCCCCACGGGCTGGCCCTGATACTCCTGGCGAGGATGGATACCTCCATGATATCCAGACGCTGTACAATGGCTGAGGTGGGGCTGTATACCTCGGGCTATACCATAGGAACGCTTCTTATGTTCATAACCAACGCAGTGGGGAACGCCTGGCTTCCCTGGTTTAACGAACGGCTTTATGCGGAGGACAGGGAAGCTATCAGGGAAAAAAACAGGCTGCTTATGGAAGGAGGAACGGCACTGACCCTTCTTTTTATTGCCTTTGCTCCCCTGGCCGTCAGAATACTGCTTGCGAAAAGCTACCGGGAGTGTATGTGGGTTGTGCCTCCGGTTGCTCTGGGTACCCTCTGCCAGTATTTTTATACAAATTACGTCAATGTTGAGCTTTTTTATAAAAAAACGGCCATGATTGCGGTCAACTCTATTATCGCAGCCGGAGTGAATTATGTTCTGAACGCCGTATTCATTGAAAAATACGGCTATATCGCCGCGGCGTTCACAACTCTTTTCGGCTACGCGTTTCTCAACCTCCTGCATTTTATCTGTACCCGCCTGATACTGAAAAAGAAAATATATGCCGACGGATATTATTTTCTGCTGCTTTTTGCGGCAATTCTGGGAGGGCTGCTGCTGATGCTGCTCTATAAGCAGCCGGTCATAAGATATGGAATAACCCTGATACTGGCGCTTGTTTTGGCAATAAGACGTAAAAATGATATACTGAAGCTGAAAACAGTGATTGTGCAAAGATTCAGACGACAGGAAAAGGTAGATTGATTATGAAGCTGCTGGTGGTTATTCCCGCCCGGGGCGGTTCAAAAAGAATTCCGAGAAAAAATGTGAGGCTGATGTGCGGTCTGCCTCTTGTGCTTTATTCAGTGTACAATGCCGCGTCGCTTTCCGGCGAATATGACTGCGATGTGGTTGTTTCCACGGATGATGAAGAACTGGAATATATTGTCCAGAACGAATGTACAATGGTTATCCGCAGGGGAGAAGAGCTGTCGGGAGACGAGGTCACGCTGGATCCGGTGATTTATGACGCTCTTATAAAGGCCGAGGAGGCAAAGGGCTGTAAATATGACGTAGTCATAACGATGCAGGCCACCTCGCCGACATTAAAGCGCGAAACACTCTCCGCGGCTGTCAGGTTTTTTCTGGAGGGCGGGTTCGACACGGTAATCAGTGTTGTGAACAAACCCCATCTTTCCTGGAAAAAGGACGAAGAGGGCAATATTGTCAAGAATTATGATGAAAGGCTGAATTCCCAGCTGCTTCCGGCAAATTTCCTGGAGACCGGCGGTTTTGTAATCTCAGGGCGGGACTCGGTGACGGAGAGGAGCCGCATAGGGGAAAAAATTTCCGTTTTCGAGGTTTCTCCGGCGGAAGCGGTCGATATTGACAGCGATGACGACTGGATTGCCGCCGAGGCGATTCTGAAGCGGAGAAAAATACTGTTCCGCCTTGTGGGGCAGCGGGTTCTGGGGACAGGACACATTTACCGGTGTCTGTCCCTGGCTGCGAGGCTCATAGGAAACGAGGTTCTGCTCGTGACGGATGAAGCGAGCGACATCGGGATTGAAAAGCTGCGGGAATCCAATTTTCCGTTTGAGATTGTTAAGGATGAGGGTGCCTTTGAGGAGATACTGAAGCGCTTCCGGCCGGACGTGGTGGTTAACGATGTTCTGAACACGTCCCGGGAGTTTGTTCGGATGGAAAGAAAGTATACCTCCCGCATCGTCAATTTCGAAGACGAGGGAGAGGGTGCGGCGGAAGCGGATGCGGTAATAAACGCGCTCTACGAGCATCATATAAATAAGCTTTCCAACGTTTACGAGGGGCCGGACTATTATTTTATCAGGGACGAATTCCTCATTGAGCAGCCGGGGGAATTTTCCGAAAAATGCCGGAATGTTCTGATTCTTTTCGGCGGCTCCGATCCCTCTGACCTGACGGGCAGGCTTTATGAAATCTGTCAGGTGCTGCATGATAAAAAGAAAGAGGCTGCCTTCCATTTCCTTACGGGTATAGGCTATGCGCACAAGGACAAAATTGTTTCGATTCCCTCGAAAAATATTTTTGTACATCACGACGCGAAACGGGTCAGCCGCTATATGAAGGAAGCCGATCTTGCAATAACGAGCCAGGGGCGGACGATCTACGAGCTGGCCAGTATGGGTGTTCCCGCCATTGTTCTGGCACAGAACGAACGGGAGGCGGAGCATGTTTTTGCCGGGATACGGAACGGCTTTATCAATCTGGGAATCGGCAGCCGGACCGATGCTATCACGATTATTCAGACGATTCAGTGGCTGATGAACACCCCCAATGTCCGCCGGGAAATGAGAAATATCGAGCTGACGAAGGAATTTGCCAGAGGGCAGAAGCGCGTGATCGACCTGATTCTCGGGGACTGAGAGCAGCGGGTCTGAAAAAGGAAAACCATGGATGACGTTCATATATTAAATAAAGTCTTTTTTATTAATTCCGTCTGCGGGACGGGTTCCGTCGGCCGTATTGTGGCCGGACTCATGAAGGAGTTAAAGTCCCGGGGAGTAGACAGTTTTGCGGCCTACGGACGAAAGCGCGCGCCTGAAGAGCTGCCTTCCCGGCGTATAGGTTCGGAGCTTGACGTGCTCTGCCACGGAGCTCTTTCCCGTATCACCGACAGGCATGGCCTGTATTCCGTACGGGCGACAAAGCGCCTTGTGGAAATAATCCGGGAATATGATCCGGATCTTATTCATCTCCATAATATTCACGGCTATTATCTGAATTATCCGGTACTGTTTGACTATCTGAAGACTTCCGGAAAACGCCTGGTCTGGACGCTTCATGACTGCTGGACCTTTACCGGACACTGTACGCACTATTCCTATCTGGGCTGCAGGAGGTATAAAAAAGGCTGCGGAAGCTGTCCCCAGCTCAGGGAATATCCCGCCTCGTTTTTTATGGACGCCTCCGAAAAAAACCTGGCCCGTAAGAAAGAGTGCTTTTCGCATCTTCCGGGTCTCAGACTGGTGACCCCGTCGGAATGGCTGAAGGATGAGGTGGAAACCTCGTTTATGGCGGAATATCCGATCAGCGTGATACCGACGGGAATTGACCCGGATGTGTTTTCCCCTAAACCGGAGGAAGGGGCCGCTCTTCGCGCCCGTTACGGACTGGACGGGAAGAAGGTGATTCTGGGCGTGGCCAATCCCTGGAGGGAACGCAAGGGTATCAATGATTTTGCCGCTCTTTCGGAAATGCTGGACGAGCGTTTTAAGCTTGTGATGGTAGGGCTTAAGGAAAAACAGATAAGGCAGCTTCCGAAGAGCATTCTGGCCCTGCCAGGTACGGACTGTGCGGAAAGCCTGGCCGCCTGGTATACCCTTTCGGATGTCTATCTCAACCTGACACTGGAAGATACCTTTCCCACAACGAATCTGGAGGCTCTTTCCTGCGGAACGGCAGTGGTGACCTATGATTCCGGGGGCTCAAGGGAAGCTCTGACGGAGAACACGGGAATCGTGGTGGAACGGGGGGATTTAAACGGCGTAATACGCGCGCTGAAGACGGTCATTACGGAGCAGACCAGATATACTTCCGAGCTCTGCATGGAGCGGGCAGCTCTCTATTCTGCGGAAAAACGGTTCCATCAGTACGTGGAAGAGGTGTACTGATTATACTTGACAGAATTTACAATAAAGACTAAAGTTAAGTATAAATTTTTGTAACATTTTTTGTTACAGAACAAATAAAAGGAGGGAAACTTACATGATGAAGAAGATTATCAGTGTTATGGCGGCGGCCGCCCTTGTGACGGTCATGCTTTCCGGCTGCACGGACGCGGCTCCTGCCGCAAGCGCACCGGCGGCTCCCGCTGAAGCGGCTGCGGATGACGCGGCTCCTGCCGGCGAAGCGGCTTCCGGAACGTCCTACAAGATCGCGGTTGTTCCGAAGATGACGAACATCGCATGGTTCCAGAGAATGGAAGAGGGCGTTAACCAGTACAACGAAGAGACGGGAAGCGATATTTTCTACGGCGGCTCCGCGGAAGGTGCCGACCAGGCTTCCTATGTTGAGTCCCTGCTGGCTGAGGACTGGGATGCGATCTGCGTTGTCCCGTTTGATTCCGAGGCCATGATGCCGATTTTCGAAAAGGCAAGAGCACAGGGTATCAAGGTTATCACTCACGAAGCGGCTTCAATGGACTCCAGCGTACGTGACTATGATATCGAGGCTTTCAAGAACGCGGATTACGGCGCGAACTTCATGGAGGAGCTCGGAGCTCTTACCGGCGGCAAGGGTAAATACATCCAGTTCGTCGGCTCCCTTACCTCCGTTTCCCATATGGAATGGTGCGATGCCGCCCAGAAGCTTCAGGAAGAGAAGTTCCCGGATATGGAATGCATCGGCAGATTTGAGACCGCTGATGATACGACTTCTTCCTATGACCAGACAAAAGAGCTCTTAACAGCCAACCCGGATATCGTTGCCATCGAGGGTTCAGCCTCCACCGATATCGTCGGTGCCGCTCAGGCAGTGGAAGAAATGGGTCTTGCGGGAAAGGTCTCCATCGTGGGAACTTCCATGACCTCCATCGCGGGACAGTATGTTGAAGACGGCACAATCGCCTCCTTCTCCGTGTGGGATCCCGCCGAAGCCGGCAAAGCCATGATCGGACTTGCAATTGCCGCTCTTGACGGAACGGTTGAGGACGGAATGAGCCTTGGCGCTTCCGGATACGAGTCAATCACTGATGTGGACGGCGTTTTCTATGGAAATGCCCGTGTTGACGTGACAAAGGACAACATGGCCAACTACGATTTCTAAATGATATTAATGTAAGCCATGAATTCAAAGACCCCATATGCTTTGTCGTATGGGGTCTTTCTAATCAGGAAAGATAAATCTATGACAAACGATATTTTTCTGAAGCTGAAGGGTATCCAGAAGTCCTTCGGCGGCGTACACGCCCTGAAGGGAGTGGATCTCGAAATAAGAAAAGGAGAAATTCACTGTCTCGCGGGGGAAAACGGCTGCGGAAAGTCTACGCTTATCAAGGCAATATCCGGGGTTCATGAAATCGACGGAGGAGAGATCGAAATCGAAGGGGAGAAGGTAGAAAAAATGCGCCCCATCGATGCGATCAACAGGGGAATTCAGGTTATATATCAGGATTTCGCGGTGTTTCCGAACCTTACCGTGGCCGAAAACATAGCCCTGAACGGCGAGGTTAAAAACAAGGCCCGGCTGGTGGACTGGAAAGAGGTTCACAGGACGGCGGAGGAAGCCATGAACCAGGTGGGTGCGAAGCTGGATCCGGATATCCAGCTGGAACGGCTTCCCGTGGCCGGAAAACAGATGGTTGCCATCTGCCGCGCCATTATAAACGATGCGAAGCTCCTGATCCTCGACGAGCCCACTACGGCATTGAACGAAAAGGAGGTGGAAAACCTCTGGAAGGTGGTTCGTTCCCTTAAGGAAAAGGGAATAGCCATCATGATTGTTAACCACAAGCTGGATGAAATCTATGAGATCGCGGACCGGCTCACGATTTTAAGAAACGGCAGCTTTGTATCCACCGGCCTTATTTCCGAGTACGATACCGCCAGATTCACAAAGGATATGACGGGGCATGACGTAACTTCCGCAAAATACGCTCCGGAAGAGTCGGGCGAGGAGATTTTCCGGGTCGAGGGTCTTTCGCTTTCGGGGAGATTCACGGATGTATCCTTCTCCATGAACCGGGGAGACATCCTCGGCATCACCGGACTTCTGGGTTCAGGGCGCGGCGAGATCGGGGAAGCGCTCTTCGGAATAACTCCCGTGGAAAGCGGGCGTATATATCTGAACGGAAAAGAGATTCAGATAAAGAGCGTGAACGACGCCATCAAAAATCAGATAGGCTATGTACCGGAGGACCGGCTGACCCAGGGGCTGTTTATGCAGCGTTCCATACTGGATAACGTGGTGGTGAGCTCGATCCGGAAGTATTTTCACGGGGTGAAGCTGGACGATAATCAGATGGAGGAAGCGGCTGATCACTGGATTAAGGAGCTCTCCATTGCTACGCCCTCTGCGAAACCGGCTGTGCGGAATCTTTCCGGCGGAAACGCCCAGAAGGTTGTTATCTCCAAATGGCTCAATACGGATCCCAGGCTTTTTATTTTAAACGGCCCTACAGTGGGCGTGGATATCGGTGCGAAATCGGAAATTCACCAGATTCTCAGGGGGCTTGCGCAGAAAGGAATCGGTATAATCATCATATCGGACGATCTGCCGGAGCTTCTGACCAACTGCAACAAGATCATAATAATGCGGGACGGCCGGATCGGCGAGGTTACGGATAACACCATAGAGCGCATAGAGCTGTAGAACCGGGTAATAACAACACTCCGACACGGAGGAGAAACATTAATGAAGGAAAAGAACAAATATGCATTTCTGACCAGCACGCAGATGATTCTGGTATATGTGATCATCGCGTTCAGTCTGGTGGTCGGGTTCCGGCAGCCGGCTTTCTTCAGTCCGGCAACGATAATAACAATATGCCGGACGGGAATTTTCACGATGTGCTTCGCGCTGTGTGAAATGGTGGTGATCCTTTCAGGGGGGATAGACGTGTCCTTCCCGGCAATAGGCTGCGTTGCCATGTATGTGCCGATGTACATTGTGAACCGGGTTTATAAAATCGATTCCGCGTTTTTCGCCTTTGCGGTGGCGATTATCATAGGCCTGCTCTTCGGTCTGCTGAACGGTTTTCTGGTAAGCGTCCTGGAGCTGCCGCCCCTTATAGCCACTCTGGCCACAAGCTCGGTCGCTTCCGGCGGGGTTGTAACCCTCCTCGGAACGAGGGAGTTTACAAACCTGCCCTCCAGTCTTCAGGCAATTTACAATACGAATCTTATCACCTATACGGCTCCGGACTCCGGGTTCACCTATCCCTTAAACGTCCTGATTCTGGTACCCGTTGTTGCCGCTCTACTGGTTTCCTGGGTGCTTCGCAAGACCATGCTGGGCCGGGGACTCTATGCCATCGGCGGAGACAAAAACGCTGCCAGGGTCGCGGGCTTTAATGTGCGTAAGCTCCAGTTTATCGCCTACGTTTTTTCCGGGGTGTTTACCGGCATAGCGGCGATGATATACAATATTCTGATGCATTCCGCCACGACCTCGGCGCTTATGGGTGACGAGATGATTACGATTGCCGCCTGCGTCATCGGCGGGGTTCGTATCACCGGAGGACACGGCACAGTCTTGGGAACCTTCCTCGGCGTGCTTCTTATCACACTTGTTCAGAACAACCTCAATATGCTGGGAATTCCCACCTCCTGGCAGAGATTTGTGGTGGGTATTGTCATTCTGCTGGGTACAATCCTGACCTCCTGGCAGGCAAAGCGTTCAATGAACGCCGGACGGGCGTAAGGAGGAGGGGCGGATGAATAATACGACAAAAACATCAAAACAGAGAGATGACCATATCGTGGTGCTGTTCGGCATGATGATCTTTGTGCTGGTGCTTATGGCCATCCTTAAGGGAAAAACCTATTTTACAATGGCGAATCTGCGCTCCATGATTTTCCAGTTCCCGGAATACGGGGTTCTGTCCTTCGGTATGATGGCCTGTATGATTGCCGGGGGCATCGACCTTTCTCTTGTGGGTATCATGAATCTTTCCGGGGTAACGGCAGCTCTGATGATCAAAGCCGGGCTGCCGATTCCGCTGGCAATCCTTGCGGCGCTGGCGGTGGGAACGGCCTGCGGGGCCTTTAACGGCTTCATTATCGGGTCTCTTGATATTCCGGCCATGCTGGTGACCCTCTGCGGCCTGGAGGTATATTCGGGGCTGGTGCTTGCAATCACCGGCGGACCGGCAGTCAACAACATGACGGATGCGTTTAAGAATATCGCAAACGGCTTTGTGGGGCCGGTTCCGGGGGTTCTGTTCATCTTCATTGCCGTGGCCCTGCTTGTGGCCTTTGTGATGAAGTACACAATATTCGGACACAATATTTATTTTCTGGGTTCCAATAAAAAGGCGGCGCGCTATTCCGGGATCGACACCCTGAAGACCATTGTGATGACACACGCGTTTTCCGGGCTGCTCGGCGCAATTTCCGGGGTGATCATCACCTCCCATTTAAATTCCGCCAAGTCCTCCAACGGTTCCACCTACACGCTGCTCTCCCTTCTTATTGTGGTTCTGGGCGGCGTGAATCCCGACGGCGGCAAGGGCAAGGTAATCGGCGTAACGCTTTCCATCGTTCTGCTGCAGCTGATCGCCAACGCCTTTACGATAATGCGCGCACCGGACACCCTGAAAACCTTTACCAACGGCTGCCTTCTGGTGGTGGCCCTGATCCTGGACGTTGTGCTGGAGAAGCGCGCCCTTAAGCGTGCCTCCAGGACGATTCCGTCCTGAGCATTATTTTTACAGTGCCGCCGTGAGCGGTACGGAAAGGAAGCTATGAAAAAGATTATCAATGTTCCAGAAAACTATACCGACGATATGCTTCGCGGAATTTACGCGGCCCATCCCGACATGGTCAAATATGTGGAGGATGATCTGCGCTGCTATTGCACGGCGAAGAAAAAGGACGGCAAGGTCGCGATCATAACCGGCGGCGGAACCGGCCATCTTCCGCTGTTTTTAGGTTATGTAGGAGAAAATCTCCTGGACGGCTGCGGAGTCGGCGGCGTGTTCCAGTCTCCTTCGGCGGAGCAGATATACAATGTCAGCAAGGAGGTTGAAGCAGGTGCCGGAATCCTCTACCTCTACGGAAACTATTCCGGGGATATCATGAATTTCGATATGGCCGCGGAAATGCTGGAAATGGACGACATTAAAACAAAGAGCATAGTCGGAGCGGACGATGTGCTTTCAAACAGCAATCCAGATGCGCGCCGGGGTGTGGCGGGAATATTCTTCATGTACAAATGCGCCGGAGCGAAGGCGGCCGAGATGGGCAGCCTGGACGAAGTGCTTGCCGCGGCGCAGGAGGCAAAGGACAACACCAGGACAGTGGGCTTTGCCCTGACGCCCTGCGTGATTCCCGAGCTGGGGAAGAGCAACTTCACCCTCGGGGATGACGAAATGGCCTTCGGCATGGGTATCCACGGAGAACCCGGCGTCTGGAACGGACCGATCAAGACGGCGGATGAGCTTGCCTCTGAGTCCATGGACGAGATTCTTAAGGATATGCCTGTAGCAGAGGGCGAGGAGGTCTGTGTTTTAATTAACGGCCTCGGCGCCACGAGCCTTGAGGAGCTCTATATCCTTTCGGGCAGCGTACGGAAAATCCTGGATGATAAGAAAATTAAGGTGTACCGCACCTTTGTAGGCGAATGCGCAACCAGCATGGAAATGGCCGGGGCGTCGGTTTCGATCCTTAAGGTGACCGGCGATAAGATGAAGAAATGGATTGATATGCCGGTTAATACGCCTTTTATTAAGCTGTAGAAGGAAGGATGATCATGGATAAAATAACTTATGAGGAGCTTCCGGAATTATTTGAATCGGTAGCGGCGATTTTTGCGGAAAAGAAGGACGAGCTCTGCGATATGGATGCCCACATGGGAGACGGCGACCTGGGGCTTACGATGAATAAAGGATTTGGCGCTCTTCCGGGGCTCATAAAGGAAAACGGCGTCGAGGGTGATATCGGAAAGACGCTTATGAAGTCCGGGATGAAAATGGCCTCGCTCGTACCGTCTACCATGGGAACACTGATGTCCAGCGGATTGATGGGTGCCGGAAAGGCCATGGGAAGCGTTCCGGAGCTGGGAGCGAAGGAACTGTCGGTATTTTTCCGCGGCTTTGCGGACGGCGTGGCAAACCGTGGAAAAAACAAGCCCGGCGAGCGCACGATAACCGACGCCCTGGAGCCGGCAGCCCTCTCGGCGGAAGAAGCTTTTGCCGGCGGCGGAGATCTGAAGGCCGTCATTGACGGGGCTCTTTCCGGTGTGGAAAAGGGAGTGGAGGCAACAAAGGATATGCTGCCGGTCAAGGGTAAGGCGGCTGTTTTTGCCGACCGGGCAAAAGGAGTACCGGATCAGGGCGCGGTTGCCGCGAAATATCTGATTCAGGGAATGCATAATTATATTTCTGAATAAATGCAAGGAGGTTACGAAAAATGAAGATTTATGATGTGAGCGATCCGCTGTTTGCGGAATACGGACAGGTTCTTAAAGGGCTGGACGAATTTATCCCGCCGATTCTTGAGGCGCTTGAAAAGAGCACGCCCCTGCCTGAGGCAACAGGTTATGTGCCGTCGGAGCCGGCATTGCAGAACCTGGATGCCACAAAGAAGCTCGCCCCCAATCTCTTCGGAGATGTTCCGACCCAGTTCGGATGGTGCAACGGCCATAATACAAAGCTGAACTGCTTTGAGTATCACAGAAACAGCGAATTCAGCGTCGGAACGGAGGACTATATCCTTCTTCTGGCCAGACAGCAGGATCTTAAGGACGGACATATCGATTCCTCCAAAACAGTGGCGTTTAAGGTGCCTAAGGGTACTCTGGTGGAAATCTACGGAACCAGCCTTCACTATGCGCCCTGCCATGCCGACCCGGCAAAAGGCTTTAAGGTAATGATAGCTCTGCCTGAGGGAACCAATACGGGAGCGCTTAAAACCAACGGCTCCTGCCCCGAGGACAGATTCATGACCTCCTCCAATAAGTGGCTCATTGCTCATGCGGACGCACCCGAGGCAAAGGACGGGGCGTTCGTGGGAATAGACGGCGACAATATAGATATTGCGCCCTTCCTTTAAGAAGCGGTTAGTCATGCTCTGTCCCGGCAGACTCTGTAACCTGATAGTAATAAAGCGCACTCCTCAGGGGGTTTATCTTGCGGAGTCGGGAGAAGCAAAGGAAAAAGTGCTTCTTCCGGCGAAGCAGATTCCGGAGGGAGCGGGAATCGGTGCTGAACTGGAGAACGTTTTTCTTTACCGCGATTCTTCGGACAGGCTGATAGCGACCCTGAAAAAACCTTTTCTCACGGTGGGTCATTACGGCAGGCTTCTGGTTCGGGAAGAAACGGAAATCGGCTATTTTCTTGATATGGGACTGGAGAGGGATCTCCTGATGCCCTTCAGGGAGGCCGCAAAGCACCCGAAGCCTGAGGTGGGGGACTATGTGCTGGTTCAGATGTATGTGGATAAGAGCGACCGGCTTGCGGCGACCATGCGAATCCCGGAGGAAAAGAGGAAACCGGCAGAGCTGGAGGCGGATGGTTCCGCGATTTTAAGACGGCTTGGGGAAGCAGGCGGAGAGCTGGGATTGGGTGACGCCTCTCCCGGTGAGGCGATATATAATGAATTCCATATCAGCAAAGCCTGTTTTAAACGTGCGGTCGGGCATCTGTATAAAGAAGGGAAGGTCAGGCCTGAAAAAACAAGGATTCTGTTGATGTAAAGCAAAAGACGCCTTTGTGCAATTTCTACAAAAACGATATGCCATTTTTGGTATTTTTGTCCAAAATAAGGCTTGATATCTGAACCCTCTCAGGGTTATAATCCTCCTGAAAAGAGAAAAAAGAGAAGAAACGATCGGGAAGGAGAGAAGATCCCGGAAAGGAGTAAAAATGAAGGTAGAAAACATTAAAAACATCGACAGGTTCTTTGAGGTGGTTGACAGCTGCGAAGGAAAGGTGGAGCTGGTAACGGGCGAGGGAGACAGACTTAATTTAAAGAGTAAGCTTTCCCAGTATGTTTCCATGGCGAACATTTTTTCCGACGGCACAATTAAGGAGCTGGAGCTTGTGGCCTATGAGCCCAATGACATCAATAAGCTCGTAAACTTTATGATGAACCAGTAAGAATAAATCTGAAAAAAGAGCAGACGAAACCCCGGTGGTCAAAGGATTCACCGGGGTTAGTTTTTATACAGTCTGTAAAGCGTGAAATTGTACCGGTCAAAGCTCATATCGGCAGCGTACACGGCGCGATAGCCGTGGGAGGGAACCTCCGAAAGCTTTTCTTCATAACCCGGAACTGCGAAATACCAGAGAGTTCCGCTGATTTCCGGAGCTTTGTCCCAGTCCGTTTTCTTAAGCTCCGGCTCATAGTAGCGCATGCAGATTTCGATCTGGTAGTCGTCTTCGAATATTATATACCCGTCCTCCTGAGAAAGGTTACTGTCAAAAAAGTCGGTCATTTTCCGGGGATCCGGTATATATTCCTCTTTAAAGGCCTGACAGTAGTCCACGGCAAGTACGGCGGTAAATATTACGGCGGTAAAAATCAGAAGGACCTTTTCTTTTCCGCCTTTTTCAGGGATTGTTTCCGGGAGGCCGGCGAAAAGCCCCGCCGTTCCCAGCCAGAAGGGTCCCAGGGAAGGCACGAGGTAACGGGCGGTAAAAAAGGTGCGCCCGAGTGCAACGGATACCCCGTAGCCGAAAAAAAGCGTCAGATAGAAAACCGAAATCAGGATGAGAAAAGGCGCGGAGTCTTTTTTCAGTCGAAGAACACCGGTAAACAGAAAGAAAAGGAAGCATAAAAGCAGCAGGGCTGAAAGAACGGTTACGTTTGTGACAAAGGGAAAGCGCAGGTCACTTAAAAACGAGGAAAGTCCCAAAGGCTGCATGGAAAAATAGCTGCCTGCCTTCCTGAGCTGCCGGAGGGTTATGACAAAACAGGGAAGATAGAGGAGGAAGGCGGCAAGCGCCCAGAAAAAAAGACCCTTGGAAACTTTCCGGTGAAATAGCGCGAAAATAAAGAGAAAAAGCCATAAAAAGGCCGCTCCGATAAGGGCATAATGGTGGGTGTAGCCGCACAGGGCGGTAAAAAGAGCGAGAACGGGCAGAGCACGGGGCAGTTTCTCCGTTAGTGCGCCGGCAGCATATACTGCAGCGCCGCTTAAGAAAAACAGGGCCCAGGAATACATCCTGATTTCCACCCCGTAATGGAGAAGATGGGGCATCGCGGCTGTCATCAGTGCAAAGACGAGCGCGGCGCTTTCGTCGAAAAGCTTTCTCACAGCCGTCAGGTTAAGAAGAAGAAGGAGGAGCATCGGAATCACGGAAAAGAGCTTCAGAGAGACGGAGTTGAAGCCGGTCAGGGAAGTGAATGCCCAGCCGGCAACATTGTAGAAGGGGGGAAGGGTATCGCTCAGGGTTTTCTGCCACATATCGGCAAAACTTCCCCGTATTATACAGGCACTGAAGGCTTCGTCAACCCACAGATTGTTGTTGAATATAAGGGAAAGGTACAGTATACCGGAAAGAACCGAAATCCCGGTCAGGGCCGTAAGGCGCGGATTTTTAAGGCTTTTCATGCAAGCATTATATCATAGCCCTTATTGAAATGTATACAAAATATGTGGTACAATAAATTGGATTATGGGCTTTGCGGGGGTAGCAATGCGGCAGGTATCGGTACTGGGGGTTACTCTCCGGGATCTTTCCGTACGGGAGTCTCTCAGGGAATTCCGGAAATATTTGAATGATGGTGCATGCGATGCGATCGGCTTTGTTTCGCACGATATGCTGCTGGCAGCTTCTTCTTCCGAAGAATTGAGGGCAGCCCTTGAGTCGTATGATATGACGATTTTTTCATCTCCGGATCTTCTTCAGGCTGCCGGTATATCCAGCCGTTCCAGGGAACGGGAAACGGAAAGCGGCCTGTTTCTGAAAGGCATGCTCAGGGAGCTGGAAAAAGGCAAGCTCCGGGTTTTTATGGTGGCGGGAGATGAAAAACAGCTTGAAGAGGTAAGAGAAATACTCAGCTTTGCGGAGAGTACGCCGGAGAATATCGGCGAGTATGTGATTTCCGGGGGCGCCGGAGAGGATGATGCCGTAAATGAGATCAATTCGTTCCTGCCCGATGTGGTATTCCTCAAAATGGACACCGAAGACGGACTTCGTTTTATCCGTGAAAACAGGGTAAAGATCAATGCAAGACTCATGGTTTCCCTGGGAGATACACGGGGAGTTATGTCTGCCGGACCGAAAAAGGGTCTGTACGGCTTGCTTATGAGACGTCTGTTCAGGCGTGAGGCGGAGAGGTATGGCCAATGATTACAAATCAGATTTTAACCGGAACCATCGAGGGGTTGAAAAAAATCACAAATGTTGACATGTGCGTGCTGGGCGATGACTGCGTATGTCTTGCGTCGACCATTCCCGACCCGGAGGTGGATGAGGCGGAGCTGAAAAAATTCATTTCTTCCGCGGCGGAAAGCCAGGAGATGAACGGAAACCAGTTTTTTAAAGTGACGGACGAGGACCAGCGCCTGGAATACGTGCTGATGGTCCGGGGCGGAAGCGATAACGGATATATGACGGGAAAGGTGGCTGCTTTCCAGCTCAGAACCCTGTCCACGGCTTATCGTGAGCGCTACGATAAAGACAACTTTATTAAAAACCTCCTGCTGGATAATCTCCTGCTGGTGGATATCTTTAATCGGGCCAAGAAGCTTCACATAGAGCAGGAGGCCCGGAGGGTCGTGATGGTGGTGGAAACAGGAAGCGAGAAAAATACAGCGCTTCTGGAAGCCGCCAAAATGAAATTTGAGGAAGGAAAGCCGGACTTTGTAACGGCGGTGGATGAAAAGAACATAATCCTGATCCGCGAGGTGGGCGAAGATGAGGATGATGCCGCCATAGAGGAGACGGCTAAGGAGCTTTTGAAGCTCATGGAAAAAGAAGGCCGGAGCGGCGCGCATATTTCCTACGGAACGGCCGTGCCGGAGCTTAAGGACGTATCCCGTTCCTACAAGGAAGCGGCAATGGCTCTGGATGTCGGAAAAATCTTTTTTGCCGACCGCAATATCATTGCCTACAGTTCCCTGGGAATCGGGCGGCTTATATATCAGCTTCCCCT
>JAILBQ010000049.1 GCA_024680815.1 Lachnospiraceae bacterium
CTTGGTAAGCATATCAAAATCCTGCATATTCATGACAACAACGGGAAGGAGGATCTGCACCAGCTTCCTTGTTCTTTCCGGGATCCGGAGGGAAAGGGCGGCGGCGTGGACTGGGAGGAATGGATTGAGGCCATGAAGGAAATCGGTTATGAAGGGGCGCTGAGCTTTGAAACCTTTCCCTGCATGAACGCCTTTCCTCCGGAACTGCAGGAAGCGGCCCTTCGGGCGATCTGCGGGGTCGGACGTTATTTCGCCTCGAGGCTGGAAGAATGCTGAGACTGGGAATCATCGGAACCGGAAGGATTGCCGGGCGGTTTGTTTCAGAGTGCAGGGAGGTTTCGGAAATCGTGATCTCTGCCGTTTATAATCCCAGTCAGGAGAGTGCGGAGCGGTTCTCGGAAGCCTGCGGCATTCCGGTTCACACGGACAATCCGGAGGAATTTAAAGAAGCGGTGGACGCGGTCTATATAGCCTCTCCCCACGGGACACATTATGAATACGCCCGGGAAATGCTGGAATCCGGGAAGCATGTACTATGCGAAAAGCCCATGGCGATGAGTTCTTCGGAGGCGGAGGAGCTTTTTGCTCTTTCGGAGAAAAAGGGCGTACTGTTAATGGAGGCGGAAAAAACCGCCTATGCCCCCGGGTTTCTTGCCATGGAGGAAATAATAAAAAGCGGCCGCATCGGGACGGTCCGGGATGTGGAGGCCGCGTTTACGAGGCTTACTCCCACGGATGTACGGGAATATCTGGATTTAAGCTTCGGAGGGAGCTTTACGGAGTTTGCCAGCTACCCGCTGCTTCCGGTTTTCCGGTTTCTGGGGACGGATTACCGGGAGGCGGTCTTTAGAAGCCTGAATGCCCCGAATGGGGTTGACAGCTACACGAAGGCGTATCTGGAATATGAAAACGCATTTGCGACAGTAAAAACCGGCCTCGGGGTAAAAAGCGAGGGCCAGCTTTTAATATCCGGAACAAAGGGCTATCTTCTGGCCCCTTCTCCCTGGTGGCTGCCGAAAAAGTTTGAGGTGCGTTACGAGGATCCGAACCGGATAGAGACTTACGAATATCCATTTGAAGGCTTCGGGCTCCGCTACGAGATCCGGGCGTTTGCAGATGCGGTTTTGAAAGGCAAAACCGCCGGGTCCGGAGAAAAAGCGGAAGCCGTTGCCCGGGCTGGCATTCTGGAACGTTTTCTTTCCGGGCAAAACAGGGGGGACGCTCCGACTGAGGCGGAAAAAAAGGAGGTCGTGATCTGGGCCCATCGGGGCTGCAGCTTCCGGTATCCTGAAAACACAATCCCGGCTTTTCTCCGTGCAGCGGAGCTTCCCGGAATTACGGGGGTGGAGCTGGACGTCCAGCGCACAAAGGACGGCGCTCTCGTGGTGATTCACGACGAAACCGTGGACAGGACCAGAGAGGGGAACGGCTATGTGAAGGACTTTACTCTCTCTGAGCTTCAGGCGCTTAAGGTAAAGAGGACGGACGGAGGAGAGACAGAGCCTTATTATATTCCGACGCTTCAGGAGGTTTTCGATGCCCTGAAGCCTTTTTGTGATAAAAACGGACTTAAGATCAACATTGAGCTTAAGACAAGTGTTGTGCGGTACGAGGGGATAGAACGGGAGGTTCTGGAGCTGGTTCGGAAGAATTCCCTTCGGGAGCATATTGTTTACTCGTCGTTTCTGGCGGATTCAATCCGGATTGTAAAGGAGCTGGAGCCGAAAGCCCGGACGGGGATGCTGGCGGTAACCCTGGAAGACTGCGCAGCCGCAGGAAAGAGGGCAGGGGCCGATGATCTCCACCCCTGTGTCGCGGGACTGCAGGGGGTCTTCGGGAAAGAAAAGTCCGGGAGGAAGATTCGCGCCTGGAACGCGTCGGAGCCCCTTTTCGGAAGCGGAAGAGAGCTGCCGAAAAGAGATCTCAGGGAATACACGGCGTTCGGAGTGACGGATATTTTCACGAACGTACCGGAGAGATACATAGATCAAGGAGGATTAAAATGAGGGCGTATATCAAACAGGAGCTGATCAAAAACCTGCAGATTCTGGACCGGTCACATGATACACTGGCCAATCTGATTAATGATGGCAAGGGCGACGATTCGTACCAGCTTCTGATCGGCTGTCAGAAGGGAGCGATCTCCATTGGAGAAACCGTGAATACCCTGTTGGGAAAGGCTGAAACCATTACTGCCTCCAAGCTTGAGGATTATTGCGAAATGCTCTACCAGGTGGGAGAGGAGGGAAAGGAATTTGACAAAGGCGCTTTCCGCCATAAGATCGGGGAGGTCATCGCCGCTCTCGATGTGGAAGCACCCACCGAAAAAATTCGAATCACCTTTATGCCCTATAAAGCCTCTCT
>JAILBQ010000057.1 GCA_024680815.1 Lachnospiraceae bacterium
GTTTACCACAAAAACTAAAAACAGAGCAGGACCTTTCGGAAATGCGAAAACTTTAATGTATACTACAGGTAGAAAGGCTTAAGGCGAAGAATGCTCAAGCCGGAGTAGAGCACCTCGGATAACAGTATCGCGACGGTGGACAGCGCCGGAAATAAAAAAAATCAATCTGTCGGGAGGCTGTTTATAACGGCCTCCCTTTTAATGTCTGCTCATGATATCCTGTTCAGTCAATAATCTGTATTGCTGGTAATCCGCGCGTTAAAGAATTATTATGGCTTCAGGAGCCGGATATACAAAAAGAACAATTGATGATATTGTTATAGTTACAGTGAAAGGGATTGCTTATGAAAAGAATCTTACTGATTGCCACAGGGGGGACGATTGCGTCCCGGTATACAAAAAACGGTCTGTCGCCGCAGCTTTCCGGAGAGGAGCTTCTCTCTTTCGTGCCGGAGGCGAAAGAGTTCTGCAGAACCGAGGTTGTTTCGCCCTTCAGTCTGGACAGCACGAATGTGAGGTACACGCACTGGCTGGAGCTGGAGAAGGTTATAGAGGAAAATTACGACCGCTTCGACGGCTTCGTCATCTGCCACGGAACGGACACCATGGCCTATACTGCCTCGGCCCTTTCCTATCTTGTACAGAACAGCAGGAAGCCGGTAGTCCTTACCGGGGCGCAGAGACCCATCGACCTGCCGGTCACTGACGCAAGAACAAATCTCCTGGACAGTCTGAGATTCGCTTCTCATGAAGAGGCTCACGATGTATCAATAGTTTTCGACGGGCAGGTCATCGCCGGGACAAGAGCCAAGAAAGAAAGGACACAGAGCTACAACGCCTTTTCCAGCATTAATTATCCTCCGGTTGCCGTGATACAGGAGAAGCGGATCGTGTTTTACATTGACGATGCCGAAAGTGTGAAAGGCGGCCCGGAGTTTTTCCATAACCTTAATCCCCGGGTTTTCCTGTACAAACTTATCCCCGGAAGCGAAGGGAAGATACTGAAGCTGCTGCTGCCGGATTATGACGCGCTGATAATTGAGTCCTTCGGCGTCGGAGGTATTCCGGATTATGAGGAGGGCAGTATAGGGGAGGCTCTCCGGGAGTGGCAGGAAGCCGGCAAAACAATCGTAATGGCTACCCAGGTTACCCATGAAGGGAGCGATATGAGCGTATATCAGGTGGGGCAGGTGATAAAAGACGCCTTCGATCTGCCGGAATCCTACGATATGACTCTGGAATCCACGGTTACAAAGGTTATGTGGATAATGGCCGGAATGAGAGACCCGGCAGAATTTAAGCGTCTCTTCTATAAGACAATAAATCATGATATTCTGTTCAATAAAGTTTAAGGAGATCGTGGAGCAAAAAGAGGGGGAGTA
Source organism: Lachnospiraceae bacterium (assembly GCA_024680815.1). GTDB lineage: Bacteria > Bacillota > Clostridia > Lachnospirales > Lachnospiraceae > NK4A144. Next base: position 1,383 of record JAILBQ010000057.1, read on the forward strand.
AAATGCTCAGAAAAAATCTTGAAAATGTGTTTAAGGAGGGGTCGGCGTTCAGGCTGTTTTTCGTATCCCTCCTGCTTTCGGGCCTGGGGTACGGAATCTATAAGGGGATCCTGGATAACTATCTGGCGGAAATAGTCGCCATGTCCGAATTTGACCGGGGAGTCACCGAATTTTTCAGGGAACTTCCGGGGCTCATGCTGGTCTTCATTCTTGCGGCCTTTTATACTTTTTCCGCGGAAAAGCTATATAAAATCGGAGCCGTCATCATGCTCCTGGGAATGGGAATGATTTCCCTTGTTCCCGCAACAAGGGTGCTGGTGACCCTTTCGATTTTTGTCTATTCCCTGGGGGAGCATATACAGCTCGGAATGAAAAATACCCTTACCCTTGAATATTCAAAGGAGGGGAAAGGCGGCACAGCTCTGGGCTATCAGAGTGCAGTATACCAGATCGGGACGCTCTTCGGCTTTCTTGTAATCATGGTCTGTTTCGCCTGGTTTTTCAAGGATAAACCCTACAGAACCTTTCTTCTTGTATCAACGGCTCTTTTTACTGTCGGGATGCTCGTAAGCTTAAGACTGCCGGGTAAAAGTGAGTTCAATAAGAACAGCAGCCGCTTTTATTTTAAAAAGAAATTCAGAAAATATTATATGCTGGAGATCTTCTACGGAGCCAGAAAGCAGGTATTCTTTACCTTCGGCCCCTATGTGCTGATACTTTTTTACGGGGCGGACGCATCGAGAATCTCAATGCTTTTCGCTATCTCGGCCGTATCCTGCTATTTCCTCGCACCCCTGGTAGGAAGGATAATAGACAGATTCGGCTATAAAACCGTCATGATCGCGGACACCCTGATACTTGTGATAGTCTGTTTCTTCTATGGCTTTGCCCATCATATCTTTCCGATGGAGGTGGCCTATACCGTCTGCTGCGCAAATTACGTTCTGGATTCCATTATTTCTCTGGCCTCCCTCGCCTCAAACGTCTATGTCCAGGACATTTCCGACAGCGCTGACGAGATGCAGAAAACCATATCCACAGGAGTTTCCGTGAATCATATGATCACGATATTCATAGCCCTGTTCGGGGGTCTTATCTGGCAGAAGCTGGGGATTGAAACCCTGTTCGTGCTATCTGCCGTGCTGGGATTATGCAACAGCGCCTATGCGGCCACGATCCGTCCGCGGGAAAAAGAAGCGGGGATCCTCAGCAGGTAATAAGCAGATGCTCATTTGCGATATCGTTGTAGACCGCGCAGCTCCTGTCCGAAACCTCATATACGTGCACGATGTCGGAAAGGGTATCCGATCCGGCGAACTCCGAAACAAGATCCTTTGAGGTCTCAAGCTTTTCCGGCGAGAAGTGCAGGGTCTTTTCGTTATGGAAAACGGCCGTATACAGGATCTCGGCTTCCACAAGATCCTGGAAGATGTGGCTTCCGTAGGATAATTCCGGGTTGTAGCCGGCTTTCGATTCCTCTGTTTCGCAGATTATCTCATACGCGCTTATATCCGAAAACGCGGTCGGGACACCGAGTTCGGGGGAGGAGGTTCCGATGCGCCCCGGAACGACTAGCATCATGTGCTTTCCCATATCGCGGTAATGCCAGTTTATCTTCCCGATAAGCTTTGCCACAAGATCCTTTTCCTTATAGGGCATGTTGTAGTACTTCACGGGATCAACATATACGATTATATCAAGCGAGGTTGTTCTGCACATTCCCATGGAGGAACCCCTGCTCTCAAGCAGGATATTCTCCTCGGGAACATCGGGAGGAATAACCGTTCCCGATTTTCCCTTCTGAACCTGAAGAGGCCTGCATTGCAGAAGATCAATTGAGTATTCCCCGCTCTCCGAAGTGTTTATGGTAAATTCCGTATCGACGGGATATTCGTACTCGTCCTGGATGCATTTAAGCATCCTCTTCATCTGCTCCATAAGGGTCTTATTGGCCACAAGCCCCCTGCAGGAGATGAATTTCACGTCACGCCTTCTTCCCATTTCGCGGAGCCTCATTTCGGCGTCATAATCGTGCTCCAGCAGTATTTTATCAAGGTAAGCGGGAATATCCGCCTCCAGGTCTTTCAGGGAAAGCTTTTTAAGCGACTTGTCGGTCATGCTGATGACCTCAGCCTTTCCCTGGGAAAATTTATGCTTGTCGGCGGAAGAGGACCAGGAGGTCTTTTCAGGCATGTCGAGATTTACTATCCTGGGATACGAGCCTTCCGTTCTGTCCACGGCTGAGGTTCCGAGTCCCATGACAAGACGGAGCATTCCCGCAGTGGGGTCGGACTCCTTCATTATTCTGTATGGGCTGTAGGAATAGCCCACACCGGCAGCGCAGGGCATGTAGCTGGAGCCGTAGTACGAACCGGATACTCTCTGTATTAAAAGTGCCATCTGCTCGTCGCGCTTATCAAGCCCCCGCCTTTTCCGGTAGTCCAGAGCGGAAAGACTCATGGAGCTGGCGTATACTACCTTGATCGCGTGCTCGAATTCATTTATACGTTCCTCAAGGCTTCCCCTGTTCACGCAGAATACGGACTCGTATTTCCCCGCAAACGCGTTTCCGAAGCCGTCCTCCAGAATACTGCTGGAACGGATGATGTAGGGATCCTGTCCGTAGTATTCGATGATACGGACGAACTGTTCACGCATTGCGTCCGAAAAGGTGCCGCCCATTATTTTGTCCGCGAATTCACCGGCAAGGTTGAAATACCCCTCCTCGGTTCTCTGTTTTATTCTTGTGTCCCACAGGTTGTTGTCCACGATATAGGTATAATAGACGTCAGAACCCACATAGAAGGAATCATGGGGTTCCAGAACTTCGCTGATGTCGGGCTCATTATTGCGGATAATCGCCCTTGCAAGCAGCATACCGCAGGCCTTGCCTCCTATCATGCCGGTGCCCACCATGTGATCCCTTACCGCGAAATAATCCGTGGGCGTAAAATGCTTTTTAACCATCCGGCGCATCTTATCATCACGGGTCATCATGATATCGCACATCTGGGCGCAGTCATCGGTTATGTCCATGCCGCTTTCCTGCATAAGCTTCACACGGTTAAAATACCTGTCCCAGGAATCGGAATACTGTTCCTCGGAGGAGCGCTGGGCCTGGCCCAGAGTCTGGTAAAACCGGCTGGATTTTACACCGTCAAGAATCGGGCGGAACTGTCCGGTATCCGGTTCATAGATATGGGGAAGAAACATTGTGTCGGAATTTCTGTTCCAGACCTTTTCGGGGCGGACGTAAATATTTTTACTGTCCGAATAGACATCAAAGAAAAGCTGTGTGGTATTGAGTATCTTGTTGATTGCCTGTACCGAGTGCTTTCCCCTGATTATGGGGAAGAAGGCCACGGTATCCAGAATGAAGAGGAAGGGGCAGGTGACCCTGAAAAAGTTGCCCATCATAAGGTCGGTTGCCCAGGCGGTCTGAAGGTCGGAAAGGCAGTCGAAGACGTAGAAGGCATCATAGCCCTCCCGCTCGATTACGTTATGGATATCTACCGTAAAGTTTTCAAATCTGTGGGAAAGAGGAACCTCCACTGTTTTTATTTCCGGGCAGTCCGTAAAAAACGGCTCGTGGCTTGCAAACCGGAAATAGATGATGTTCCGCTTATCCTCAATGGCCTGCCTTACATACGGTTCCATGAAGAGCTTAAACTGTGAAAGGTCAGACACGCGCCAGACAACGTTATCTCCGAGCCTTATATTATCGAGTGCCGTATCCATTTCCGGAATGCCGCTTTTTACCCTGTCAAAGGCTGCCATATGAAACTCCTTTCACAACGAAAAAGGCGTCTCCTCCTTTCGGAAGAAACGCCTTTGTTTCCTTTGTTTGAGATTGAGTTTAGCACTTAACGGTGTAAAAATCAATATCGGATGCGCGCTCCTTCATCGGAACACTGGGGATTTTCTCTTATTATTTCGCCCTTCTCTCCTATCGCACGGTCACGGTGCAGCTGTTCTTAACTCCTCCCGCTTCCGTGGAAATAGTGGCTGTCCCCGCCGTAACTCCCGTAACATTTCCGGCGCTGTCCACCGTCGCGATATTCGTATCAGAGGAAACCCACTGGATATTTTTAAGCTTCGTGCTCTTCAGTCCGACTTTTTTGGACTTTCCGGCCTTAAGTGTGAGGCTTGACTTCTTTATTGCGGGAGGCTTAACCGTGATTTCACTGGTATAGCCCACCCCCTCTACTACCGTTGCCGTGATCTTCACTTTCCCGGCCGTCAGAGCCGTCACCTTCCCGTCTGCAACCGTCGCGATACTGTTATCCGAAGTGCTCCACTCCGGCTTGAGCTTTGTATTTTTCAGCTTAAGCTTCAGGGTTCCCCCGGTCAGCATGGTGGCCTTCGACTTGCTTATCGCCGGAATCTTAACCCGCACCTTGAAGGAATACTTCGCCGCCTGCTTGCCGGTGCCGTATACGGCAGTGATGGTTGTAAGCCCCCTTCCGGCGACGGTTATCTGACCGGTCTTTTCATCCACCGTGGCCACCTTAGTTTTGGACGATTTCCAGCTGGTGGGTGCAATCGTACTGCCCTTGATGTTTCCGGCTCCGTCCAGCTTTGCTCCCTTCACCGTACTTTCCAGAGTCTTTTTATTAAAGGCCGGCTTTTCGATCTTAAGCTTCACTGCATGCTCTGTATCCGGCACCCACTTCTTCCCGGACTTCACACAGCCGGTAATCGTGATTTCTCCCGCCTTCTTCGCCGTCAGCAATCCCTTTGAATTAACCGTGGCGTAGCCCTTCGGGGAAACCGCGTACCTCTTAAAGGATGTTGTATGTATCTCCCTGAATAGATCATTGACGTTGATCTTCTGCTTCGCAACAAGTCCGGAGCCGGTGAGAGGGGTTACGCCGCCGCCGGGATCGGGATTGGGATCTTCTCCGCCACCACCGGGGTTGGGATCGGGATTTTCTCCGCCGCCGGGATCGGGATAGGGATCTTCTCCGCCACCACCGGGGTTGGGATCGGGATTTTCTCCGCCGCCTGAATTAGGATCATCTCCACTTTCATTTTTATCAACCTTTACGGGACATACCACTTCTACGGTTCCATCCCCATTATTTGCTCTGATATTTGTTTTTCCTTTTGACACCCCGGTAACAATTCCATTGGTAATTATGGCTATCTCTTCATTATCGCTTGACCATATTATATCCTTGTAGGAAGCATCAACAGGTTTCATTTTTACTCTCAGTAGAACACTGCTGTTTACAGAAACTGAAACCTCTGATGGATTTAATTCAATAGAAGTAACTGGAATTATTATATTTTCTTTTATTTTTTCATCCTCTATTTTGTAAAGTGATGAAATAAG
>JAILBQ010000099.1 GCA_024680815.1 Lachnospiraceae bacterium
GAGCCAATGTCTCAATGGTTTCCGCGGCACTGGGGGACATGATCGAAACTGAGGCCGTAAGCACCTCTATTCTCGACTGCACCAGAGCCGCGATTTTCTTAAGATCATATTCCTTACGGACGGCCTTATTTATATAGGGCCCGGCCAGGGAAAAGAATTTTCCGGGCTCCAGGGCCTTTATGTATTCGCCGTTCATCCACTTAAGCTTGCCGTAGTCAAAAACCGCCGGGCTCTTGCTGATATGGCGCCAGTCAAACTTTTCAACAAGCTCCCTCATGGACATGATTTCCTGATTGTCCTCGGGAGACCAGCCCAGGAGAGAGACAAAGTTCACCACGGCTTCGGGTAAAAAGCCCTGCTCTAAAAGATCCTCAAAGGAGGAATGGCCGCTCCGCTTTGAAAGCTTATGGTGCTCCTCGTCCGTAATAAGAGGACAATGGATGTATTCCGGCACCTCCCAGCCGAAGGCCTCGTAAAGGCGGTTATATTTCGGCGCGGAAGAGAGATATTCGTTTCCCCTTACCACATGGGTTATTCCCATCAGGTGGTCGTCCACCACGTTGGCGAAATTATAGGTGGGGAAGCCGTCGGATTTTATAAGAATCATATCGTCCAGCTCTTCGTTGTCCACCGTGATGTCCCCGTAAATCTCATCGTGAAAGGTAGTTGAACCCGTCCGGGGATTGTTCTGCCTTATGACATAGGGAAGCCCGGCCTCAAGGTTGGCCTCCACCTCTTCCTTTGAAAGGGAAAGACAGTGCTTGTCGTATACCGAGACCTCCTTGTCCGACCCCTCCACCTTCTGCTTCAGCCCCGCCAGCCTTTCTTCGGTGCAGAAGCAGTAATAGGCCTCACCCTTTTGCACAAGCTCCATGGCGTACTTCATATATATTCCCGCGCGAACCCTCTCCGACTGGACATAGGGTCCCACAGGCCCGCCCTGCTCCGGACTTTCGTCGTAGTCTATGCCGGAAAGAGCCAGGGTTCGCTTTATAATATCCACCGCCCCCGGCACCTCCCTCTCCTGGTCGGTGTCCTCAATGCGAAGGATGAACTCCCCTCCCTCGTGTCTCGCGATGAGATATGCGTAGAGGGCGGTTCTTAAATTTCCGACATGCATCCTTCCCGTGGGGGAGGGAGCGAATCTGGTGCGAATTTTACTCATGAATTATAATCTCCTTCTCTTAAGCCAGATAACGATACCCATTATAAGAAGAGCTGCCGGAATAATCAATATGAAGAGCAGCCCCCATAAAAGCGCTCCGCCGTAGGGCACCGCAATATGTCCTCCGATGAGGCTCTTCACCGGAATATCGGCGCTTACGGCCTCAGTTTCGATCATGTCCCCCAGTGCCGCGGAAACCATTGAGACATTGGCTCCTCCCACGGTTTCGTTCACCATATCGGAAAAAAGCGTATCCGCCGCAAACAGGGCCAGCTTCGTTATCTTCCCGTCCTTTTCCCGCTTTATATAATCCGCTATATCGAAGGGACCGTCCTCGTCACCTGCTTCCTTATTCCCTGTACTCGCGCCGGTCACGTTCATTTTCGCGTAAGAAGAATCCGAGGTTGTGAGCGCGGCGGTAACGCTTAAGGCTTCGTCGGTGTTTTCCTTCTGCCGGAAGGCCGAAGACTCCGGGATGAGGGCCAGGAGTCTGGCGGAAATCAGCTTTTCGGTCAGAACGCACTCGTGCACCTCAGGCAGCAGATACATCGGAGTCTGATACATATACTGTTCATCCCCCTCCATAACGATGCCGTTAACGTGGCTGACTCCGTATTCTTCAAGAAGGGCGTCGAGCGCAGGTGTCCCTTCTTCGGTATAGTTAAGGGCAATGACGGCGTTTCCGCCCCCGTCAAGATATTTTTCGAGCTTTTCGATGTCATCCCCGGAATAATCGGTCATGGGCCCCAGGATGAGAAGCGCGTCCGCGTCCTCCGGAACAGCCTCGACATTCATGAGGTTTAAATCGGCACTTTCCATATTGTTTTTCGTTATGGCCTTTTCCAGAGCGGTGTATGAGGCAAGCTCCGCCTCGGAGTGCCCGGAAAGACAGTAGATCTTCGGCAGCTCTCCGGTGCTTACAAAACCGATTGCGCCTATGATCTGTCCCTCTCCGTCATAGCCCGTTCTTATCTGGGAATAGGTCTGGTAATCCACGCTCGACTCATAGATATCGTAGGAATTAAGAATCCTGAAGCGGTCTCCGCTTTCCACGATAAGGCTCCCCACTCCCGGGGAGGAATCCGTATATTTCTCCGTGAAGGAGGGCTCCTTCGAGGGATCCTTATAGATCACCGTAAGCTCCTTCGACAGGGCGTCAAACCTCTCCAGGGTATTTGAAAGCTCTCTTTCGTCATAGGCATCCAGCATATCCTTTGTGCCGATGCAATATATCGTAACCGGCTGAGAAAGGTTTTCCAGCGCCTCCTTTGCCTCCTCGGAAACCGTGAATCTCCTGCTTCCCGTAACGTCAATCTCCGTTTTCTCCTCGGGAAGAAGGGAAATAAGATAATTGGACAACACCACCGCCGCAATGGCAAGAGCGATGGCCCCGTAGCTGAACACCGTGAATTTTACAGTGTTTTTCGACACCGTAAAACGGCGCTTCAAAATTGACTGAACCGTCAGGAAAAGCATCAGGGCAATAATTGAGATATAATAGAATATGTCGCCCGTATTAAGTATCCCGCTCATGATGTTTTCTATGCGGGAGGGGAAATCCAGCACAAGAAGGATGTCGAAGAGCTTATTGCCGCCGCTTGTTAATATGTCGACTATTCCTCCCATAAGGAAGGTGGCAAAGAGCGCCAAAAACGTGAGCACGGCGGCGATTATCTGGCTCTCGGTAACGGAGGAAATAAACACGCCGATCGCGATGCAGGCGGCTCCGTAGAGGAAATAACCGAGGGTTGCGGTATAGGATTCCCCGATGGACACCTCGCCGTAGAGAGAGAGCACCAGCGGGAAGAAGTCGCTTACAAGCACCGGAATCAGGAAGATCACAAGTATCGCCAGGTACTTGCCCAGCACCACCTTCCACACCGGAAGCGGCGAGGTGAAAAGCAGCTGGTCGGTCTTAAGCTTCCTCTCCTCTGAAAGTATTCTCATGGTCAGAACCGGAACCATGATCATCAGAATAAAGAGCACATTGCTCATTACGGGGGCGGTGGAGGGATTCAGCGACAGCAGGTTTCCCGCCAGAAAGTAAAGCCCCATCACGAAAAGATTGACGGCGGCAAACAGAAGTCCGGTTACTGTGGTAAGGTATTGCCGCACTTCCTTTACGATAATTGCGCTCATACCTCACCCGCCTCCTGTCCGGTCTTCTCTTCGTCCTCCGGCTTCTCTCCGGCCTCTGACTCCGTTTCAGTCTCTGACTCCGTTTCAGTCTCTGACTCCGCTTCAGCCTCTGACTCCGTTTCGTCTTCTGTCTTTTCTTCGGCCTCTTTCTCCGCTTCTGCCTCCCCTTCGGCTATAAGCCGTAAATACGTGTCCTCCAGGGTTTCCCGCTTCAGCGTTAACTCCAGCAGCGCCTTCCCTTCCGCCGCGAAGACGCGAAACACCTCTTCCCTTATGTCCTCATCCCCGTTTACTCTGATCGAAAGCCGGGTAACTCCTTCCTCCGTCTCCTCTTCACTCCCGCATTCAAGTCCGTCCCGGAATCCGGAAAGAATATCCCTCATGGTCTGTTCGTCAGCCCGGGCACTGATATAGAGCCGCTCGGAGGCTCCGGCGGAAAGTGAAAGATGCTCCGTCGTGTCCGAAGCCACAAGACGCCCGTGGGAAAGAACCATTATATGGTCGCAGACGGCGCTTACCTCCTGGAGAATGTGGGAGCTTAAAATCACCGTGCGCTCTCCCGAAAGCGAGCGGATTAATTCCCTTATTTCCACTATCTGCCCGGGATCCAGCCCCACCGTGGGTTCATCGAGAATCAGTAGCTTTGCATCACCGAGTATTGCCTGCGCAAGACCCAGGCGCTGTCTGAAGCCCTTTGAAAGATTGCGGATAAGCCTTCCGGAAACGGAGTCAAGACCGGTGCGCTCCGTGACCTCCCTGATGCTTTTTTCCCTGTCTTCCCGGGAAAGCTTTTTTATCCGGGAGGCAAAATCCAGATATTCCGAGACGGTCATATCGGGATAGACCGGAGGCTGCTCCGGAAGATATCCGATATTTCTTTTTGCCTTTTCCGGCTGGCTTAAAAGATCAATACCGTCTATTACAACGCTTCCGCTTCCCGGGGCGAGATACCCCGTGATCATATTCATTGTAGTGGATTTCCCGGCGCCGTTGGGGCCCAAAAGCCCGTATATCCTTCCCTCTTCAGCCGTAAAGGACAGATCGTCCACCGCGGTGAGGGCGCCGTATTTTTTCGTAAGATGTGCTACAGAAAGCATAACAGTTCCTCTCAGACAAAGATACCGAACACCTTTTTACAGCTGCTGCAGCGGAAAAGGTGGAGGGCATCGGAAATATAATCCGCCCGGAAGCTCTTCAGGATTTCTTCCGGATCTTCATCTTTATAAATATTGAATTCATTGTCCCAGGTTTTTTTAAGCTCCTCCGTAAGTTCTTCTGAAATATCCTCCGGCGAAAACCTTCCCAGATATACCCCGCACTCGCCGCAGTGAGCTCCCCAGAGGGTGGAAACTTCCCCGTCTGACTTAAAGGGCGGGGTGGAATTCTCTATTTCTTCCCAGCCCTCCTTTTCCCTGCATTCCTTCTTCATCCCGGGGAAAAGGCTGATACCGAGTATCCCGGGTCTTCCGTTTTTTATGCACTCGGGACAGACCGTAACGCTCTCTTCATCTTCATCGGTTCTTCCCCTGTAATATATCCGGGTCTCAGAGCGGCAGAAGTCACAGACCGCACTTCCCGTCTCAAAGGTTCCGTCGTTGACAGGAAAGGGATGGAAGGGAAAATGGTTTTCATGGAGTTCCTCAGCTTCCTCTGAAAGAGCATCAATATCGTCTACGACAACCTTCGCCATGTATTCCCGCTTTGCGTCGATTTCATAAACCAGTATCTCGTCGCTTTCCAGAATATGTTTCCTGACCTCGGGATGTATCTCATCGCAGAGAATGAGCTGGTCCGTGTTTCTTACAAATACCGCGTGCCGTCCTCCCTGGTAGTGAACCTCCGCCGTAAGGGCCTCCCCTTTGAAATATCCGGGCAGGGCAAGCAGCACCTCGTTGTCGTCATTCATTAAAAGGTCATAATAGCTTAATGGTTCGATCAATTCAGGTTTCATATTGTTCCTCTCCTGGTTATATAGTATAATGGTAAAAGATCACATTCATCCCTAAGGAGGAAAAAGCATGTCATCATCATTCGACGAATTATTACAGGATCTTGTCAACAAGAACGACGAGGAAAAGCTTGATATCGCTCTCGATTCCTACAAGGATCTTCTTCCGGTTCTCAGAGAGGTGGATCCGAAAACAGAAGGCATTTTCATGACAATGGTTATTATGGGCGCCACCGCCGGAGCTGACGGTAAGCTCACCGTAGGTGAGGATCGGTTCATCAGAGCTCTCATGGAGGCCAGAGGTGTGGAGATGACCGATGAGAAGGTTCTCAGCATTCTGGATATGGGCACGGAAGAGGATGCCTATGACATAATCCGTGAATTACGCTCAAGGCTGAATAATGCAGGGGCCGGAGCCCTTGTTTCCTTCATAGCCGCGATCTGCGCCATGGATGACACCATTTCCAGAGAGGAAGTGGCTTTGATCAAATCTCTTCTGTAAAAATTATTTTCATAAACTGCCCGTTCCCGAAAGGAAGCGGGCAGTTTTTTATTTCTTTTTACCCAGCTTCTGAACTATAACCATTTCAACCCTGAGGAACTGCCCCGTTCCGTCCGGGCGGATAAAGCGATATCCCCTGACTCCCCCGAGGGTATCCCTTTCAACCCTGACAAAGCCCTTGGCCTTAATAACCTCCTCGTCAAAGGTGATATCATGCTCTTCCCAGGGCTCGGCGATTCCCCTTTCCGGCTCTTTGGGCGTATCCTTATGCGTCACCGCGTATTTCATGGCGATAAGGTCCTTCTCCTTGAAGAACTTTGAGGAGGAATCCGGTTTTACGAATTTATAGCCCTTTATATCCGACATTTTATCCCGCAGAACGCTCACAAACCCCCGGCTCTTTATGCGCTCCTCGTCAAAGCTTATGGTATGCTCCTCCCAGGGCTCGCAGAATCCTTCCGGAGCAGGGACAGGAGGCGCTTCCTCCGCGGCCTTCTCATCCTCCCTCAGGCGCTTTAAAACCTCAATGGCCGTAGGGCGCTTTTCGGGATCGATGTTTAACATGTCATTTATCAGGGAAATATATTTGGGGCTTTTTATGGCAGGGCTCAGTTTAAGGGAACAGCCGCTGTTTAAGGCCACCCAGCAGTAGATAATCTTTCCCTTTTCCGCCCTTTTCCTAAGCTTTTCCGTAAGCTCCACGGGTTTTGGCAGCTCTCCGCTTAAATAAAAATGAAAGATAAGCCCCAGGGAAAAGATGTCGGATTTTTCGGTGAGCTTTTTCCCCGCCTCAGCGCGTTCCTCCTCGTCCTCGATATCGGCATAGACTCCGAGCTCCGGGGAGTAATAATCAATCGTGCCCACCACCTCGTCGGGCTTTTCATCCCTGAAATAGCTGCTGTCGAAGTCTATGAGCTTCGCGACGTAGTTGCCGGCGCTGTTTTTGACCAGAAGCACGTTTTTAAGCTTCAGGTCGCTGTGAATGATATGCTTTGTGTGGACGCTCTGCAGCGCTCCCGCGGCGGTCTGCATCAGAAGCTTTTTAACATCCACGGAAAGCTTTCCGAGGACGCTTTCAAGCTCGTCGTCGGGCACTACCCCGTCCACCAGCTCCGCGGCCTCCACATAATGGTTGTCCAGGATAAACTCTTCGCTGGGAATTATGATATTCCCGCCCGCGCCGGTAATGGCGCGGATAGCGGTATTGATCCTCTGCCTGGTGCTCACAAACTTATCAAAAAGAGCCTTGTTGTGGGCAAAGGTTTTTTTATCCAGAGTCTTGTTGTCTATGGGCTCCACCGGCGTCTGGTACTTTTTTATGAAATACTTCACGCCGCCCTTCTTACCGATGGCTGTCTGGCCGCACTGACTGTTTTTCCATTCCGAAATAATCTCGTAACCGTGAACCTTCATGAACTACCTCTCAGCCAGATATCTTCCATAGGAAGCCTGATATTCCTCAAAGAGCTTTTCCTGCAGCTGTGCCTTTTCCTTAAGTTCCTCAAGCTCCTTATCCGTCGGGCCGTCTTCTGCCTTTACCTCTGCTGCAGGTTCTTTCACTTCCTCCGCCCTGCTTCCCGGATCTACCCCTGCAATGACATTGTGTCCCTTAAGCACCGCCTCACCCGGCGTTTCTTCCGGCGAAACGGCATCTGAGGCCGCCTTAATATCCTCCGGCCCCTCCTCCGTCACTGTCTCAGCAGTCTTAAGGGCCAGCTTCCCATATTCGGAAATATAATCCCTCTCCAGAAGCTCCGGAAGCTTTGAGAGGAAACGCTCTTCAATGACCTTCATGCGCCTCCTGGCGCTTTCCTTAAAGGCTTCAAAATCCTCAAAGCCGAAAAACTTCATCGCGATTGTACTGCTGTCGTCGTGTCTGCCGCATTCCAGGAAGAAATCATGAAGCTTTGCGGAGAGCTCCTCTGTCCCGCCGCTCTCTGTACCCGAGGTCAGAATCAGCCGTTCAAAGGCCAGCTGGGACAGAAAATAGCCGGAGTCAAAGCACCCGTCGGACGCGTTAAAAAGAACGCACGGCTTATTAAATGAAAAATAATTGCAGCGGATATGAAACTGCGCATCCTCATTGGCCTTTATATAATTGGTCATACCGCCGTCTTCCCCCTCCTCGTCCGGCAGAAGCTGGCATAACCCGTCTTCTTCGGTCCAGATATAGGGTCTGGAATCCCCGGCGGTAAAATAAATGGCATCCACCCTGTCCTCTTTTTCCTCATACAGCGTGGCGCAGAGGGTGGTTCCCAAAAGGGCCAGGCCCGAATAGGAGGATTCATAGGTCAGGGAACAGTTCGCCGCGATTTTCTTAAGACAATCTGAAATCCGCTCCGCCAGACGCTCTCCCAGGGCGCTTTCGGCCCTCTCCCTGGCCTCCCTTGAATCGGAAGCCTCCATGAGCTCGAAGAGCACCTCTTTTTTCAGCTGGGGATCATGGAGAAATTCATGGAGCAGAATCGCGGCAACGATTCTGGAGGCGAAATACCCGCTTTTTTTAATATTGTTGACATTGGCCGTATAACAATCCTTTACGGCAAAAAGCTCAAAAAAGGAATCCCGGACATACTTTAAAAGGACGTTGTCCGAATAATCCTCAAAAACGTCCTTGAAAAGAATATCGGGAAGAGCTTCGGCGTCAAACATCCCGGGCAGAATATTCTGATGTCGTATGGCGGCAGCCCCTCCCAGGCCGTCGGCCACAAGAAAGAGGCTCTCCCCCACAAAAGGAAGGGCATCCTCTCCCTTGTAAACGATCGTGCCGTCCGGCCGCGTTTTTGACGACTGTCTGTAAACGGTTAATTCCATGTATTCAGAAAGATCCCACCATCAGGTCAATGGCGGACTGTATGTCCACATCGGGAAGTCCCGTGCCCGCGGGAGAAAAGGCCGGCCAGTATCTGTTCCAGGCCTGCAGCTCCGTCCAGGGCTCGGCATTGGGCACAAAGGCCACGAGTCTTCCGGCCTTCGCCTGATAGGTGCTGCTTAAGGTCTGATCCGTTCCTTCCCACCAGGAGCCCAGTCCCGCAAGATCGGACGGGATATCTCCCGGATAATTTCCCTTGCCGACTCTCTCGGAATCTCCCAGCGGAAGAGCAGGCGCATCGGAAAAGACCAGGATCGCATGCCTCCTCTTTGACCCTCCCGTGGTCCAGTCGGATTTTAAGGCCAGGGCAATGGCTTCGAGGGCGTTTTCCGGCCCGTCTCCGCCACCGTCAGCCTCTATGGCTTTGACAAAGGCCTGGAAATCATCGTTCTGATCGGGAAGCGTAAAGAATTCCGACTGTACCATGGCTTCATCATCGTATTTATAGTCCCGGAAAACGATGACCTTTATTCTTAAGGTCTCGACCTCCTTGTCATTTTCCTCCATGGACTCGATAAACTTCTGGTAAAAGGAGATGGCATTTGCCTTCACCTCGTCAATGATGGGAGCCATGCTCCCGGTTCCGTCGATACACATGACAATATCGACACAATACTCTCCCATTCCCTGTCCGGCCATAATACTTTCCTCCTTGATTTGTGAGGCGCGTAAACGCCTTACCTGCTCTTTTTCATTTTTACATTTATAAAACCGTCCCCTTAAAGGGAACCTGTCTTATCATAATAGCCCCGAAAGGCGTGCCAGTCAACATTTCCCGCGCAGCAGTTCCCCGGTTAACTCACGCTTCCTGCGGCATGCACACCGTCACCAGATAGTCTTTTCCCATGGGGCAGGAGGGATAGGAAAAACATACCGACTTAAAAGGGTTTACGCTGTCCATTTTAAGCGCGTCCTTAATCCCGGTTCCGCAAAGCTTTCCATAGGCCTCCTTGACGGTCCACATTCTGAAAAAGAGCCTGAGCTTTGCGTCAAAGTCGGCAGTTCTTGAAAGAGCCTCCTTTTCCGCGGGAAAATAAAACCGTCTGACAATGGAATCCGAATACTTTTTATCCTGGACAAACTCGATGTCCACTCCGACAGGCTTTTCCGAAACCGCCAGGGCGGCGGTACCGTTCTGATGGGACAGGGAAAAGTACAGGAGATTCCCGGGAAGCTCCGGCCGTCCGTATTTTCCGTAGATAACCCGCTCAGGATTAATCCCTTTCCGGGCAAGGACGGTATCCATCAGATGACCGGCGGCCACCGAAAGACGCTTCGCAGACTGCAGCTTCATTTTAAGGGCCTTCTCCCTGCGAACCGGAGAGAGAGCTCTTAACGTCTCTTCCATAAGAGCTTCATTCAGATAGCGTGAGGCCTCCTCAAAATATAACTCAGGCTCTGCCATAGAATCATGCCTTCCCTGTGCTGCCGAAGCCGCCCCGGGTCTTATTGCCGAGGCTTTCAACTTCCTCAAAGCGGATAACGGGCTGATGGGTGAAAATACGAAACTGACAGAGCCGGTCGTTTACGTGGATCTCAGTGTCTCTTACCGCGTATACCGGCATCCGCAGAATGTCCTCGTCCCCGCAGTAGCTCTCATCCACAACGCCGATGGCGTTGGTCTGGATAAGGCCGAAATTTTTAAAGGTGGAGGAACGGGCCGCGATTATGAGCTCATAGCCGGGAGGAAGTTCTACCGACACCCCGAGATTTACAAGGTGGAAATCCCCCTTTTTAAGGCTTACATCCTCCGCCGATCTTAAATCGATCCAGTCGCTTTTTCCGTCAATATACTTAAGACGCTCTATCCCGTCCGAATGATATTTTATGCGTATGGTTTCGTATTGCATTTATTTTAACACCAGCCTGTGAAATACTTTCTTTCCCTTCTGGAGAATTATTTCCCCTTCCTCTCCGAAGTCCTCAGCCTTTATAAGCGCCTTGACGTCCGTAACCTTTTCGTCGTTTACGCTGATCCCGCCCTGCTCGATAAGGCGTCTTCCTTCTGAACGGTTTTTGGCCAGCTTCGCTTCAACCAGAAGAGCTATGAGATCCTTTTCGGCCCCGAAGTCTTCTTTATTTAACTCCGTCGTGGGCATGTTCTCGCTCTTTCCGCCTCCCGCAAATATTTCCTTCGCGGCTTTTCTGGCCTTTTCCGCCTCGTCCTCCCCGTGGACAATTGCAGTGATTTCGTAGGCGAGCCTTTCCTTGGCCTCGTTTATCTTCTCGTCCTTAAGGGCGGAAAGTTCACGCACCTCCTCCATCGGAAGGAAGGTTAAGAGGCTCAGGCACTCTCCGGTTTTAACATCCTCTATGTTTCTCCAGTACTGGAAGAATTCATAGGGAGAGGTCTTGTCGGGATCAAGCCAGAGCGCCCCCTTCATGGTCTTGCCCATCTTTATCCCGTCAGAGGTTGTAAGGAGCTTGAAGGTGAAGCCGTATACGTCCTTTCCGGCCTTCCTGCGCACAAGATTCACTCCGCCTATGATATTGCTCCACTGGTCGTCTCCGCCCAGCTCCAGCTCGCATCCGTAGTCCTCGAAAAGCTTATAGAAGTCATAGGACTGCATCAGCATGTAGTTGAATTCAAAGAAGGTTAAGCCCTTCTCCATCCTGTTTTTATAGCATTCCGCGGCAAGCATCTTGTTGACGCTGAAATGCACTCCCACCTCCCGAAGGAAGGTGACGTAATTCATATCAAGGAGCCAGTCGGCGTTATTTACCATTATCGCCCTGTCGTTGTCGAAGGTAATAAATTTCGAGAGCTGCTCTCTGAAACGCCCGGCGTTGTAATCTATGGTTTCCCTGGTCATCATCGTGCGCATATCAGACTTTCCCGAGGGATCCCCGATCATCGTGGTGCCCCCGCCGATAAGGGCAATGGGCCTGTGCCCGGCCTTCTGCATATGCATCATGGCCATTATCGTCAGAAAATGCCCTGCCGTCAGGGAATCCGCCGTGGCGTCAAAACCAATATAAAAGGTGGTGCTCCCCTTTCCCAGTCTTTCCCTGATGGCGTCCTCGTCGGTGCACTGGGCAATGAAGCCTCTTTCGTTTAACAGATCAAAAACATTGCTCATTTTTTTCTCCTCTTTAATCTTTTGGTCAATCATACATCATTAATGCTGACGGGGTCAAACTCTATCCTCCGGCAGGGTCTTAAGAAGCTCCGAGGCCGCGCAGGTGGCCAGAGTGTCGCACCTTTCGTTTTCCTCGTGCCCCGCGTGTCCCTTTATCCAGGTGAAAACCACCCTGTGGGGTTCGGCGGCCTTTAAGAGTCTTTCCCAGAGATCCCTGTTTTTAACCTCTCCGGAGGTGTTGCGCCACCCCTTTTTTATCCACGACTCTATCCAGTGCTGATTAAAGGCGTCGGTAACATATTTCGAATCGGAAATCACCTCCACCTCACAGGGCTTTGTCAGAGCCTCAAGCCCTGTTATGACTCCCATGAGCTCCATCCGGTTATTGGTGGTCTTTTCTTCTGCGCCGGAATACTCCCGCTCATGAAGCTTTCCCGCCCTGTCCACATATTGCAGAATCGTGCCGTACCCTCCGGGTCCGGGATTTCCCCTGGAAGAACCGTCTGAAAAAAGCTTTACCTTCATCCCGTTATATCCTCTCCCATGTGCCTTCCTTCTCAAAGCGCTCCGCTGTCCGGAAGGCTCCTTTTACGGTTTCCGGATCAAAGCCGATAAGCTCCAGCAGTTTTATGGCATTTCTTGTCTTCGCCCTGCCTTTATTCAGCCTGTAGGAAAAGGTAATATCGTTTCCGTTCACCTCATCCTCAAAATGGTAATTATCGTAATAATTCTCCAGCATCCCGGTAAGCTCCAGATCGTGGGTTGCCGCGAAAACAAGGGTGTGCTCCTTCTTAAGGGTCTTTAAAATCCCGGAAGAAGCGGCAATCCGCTCCAAAGTGTTTGTGCCCCGTAAAAGCTCGTCCAGAAAACAGGCAGCTCCCGGCAGGCCGGAGGAAGGATCCCGGGCCACACGATCCGCTATCCGCTTTACCGCCCGTATTTCCGCCATATAATAGCTTTCATTTCCGACAAGGCTGTCGCTTAAGGACATGGAGGAATAAATATCCAGGAAAGAGAGCTTTAAAGCCTTTGCGGGGGCGGTGTAAATCGTCTGGGCCAGAAGTATGGAAAGCCCCGCACTCTTTAAAAAGGTGGACTTTCCCGAAGCGTTTGAGCCGGTAAGCAAAACCCCTTTTCCCGAGGTGCTTATCGAGGCGCTTACGGGATTTTCCAGCAGCGGATGATAGAGGTCTTCGGCTTCAAAATACGCATATTTTTCATCAGTAAATTCCGGTTTGCACTTTACCTTAAGCGCTTCCCTGAAGGAGGCGGCCGCGATCATGGCATCGAGGAACCCCACCGTGCCAAAGAGCTCCCTTATGTCCTCCGAACGGGAACGGACAAGGGAAAGCATGGAATTAAACTTCATAAGATCCACATGAAGAAATATCCGCAGATAATCCAGGGGTATCTGGAGGAAGCTCCCGGTTAAGTCCCTGCCGCTGAGAATAAGAAAGGCTCCCCTTGAAAGTATCTTAAGGCTCTCTCCCGTCTCCCGGATTTTTTTCATTTCCTCCGAAAGCTCTTCTGCGTTTATCTGCGGCAGGCGCCTTATCTCCCCAAGGGAACGCAGTATATACGAAAAGGCCGAAAGAGAGGAATCGATTTCCCCCTTTCGCTTGAAATACGTTGTCACGTTTATTATGAGAACCGCTATGAAAATCACGAAGCCCGCCGCAGGCTTAATAAATATCATGCTTACGGAAAAAAGTCCCAGAAGCGCGGAAAAATAATGACGAAGATTTGATTCCTCCCTGATGTTATCAAGGAGGGAAAGATAATCGGAAAGGGCGTATTTCCCCCGGCGGCCCATCCTGTGAAAGGCTTCCTGGAGCTTCAGACGTTCTTCGGGATTTTCAGCGAAAAATTTAATTATTCTTCCCCGCTTTTCAAGCAGCTCCTTATCGCGCACGGGACGGCGCAGCAGCTCATAGAGCGCCTCCTCCCCCGGCTCGGAAAGAGCGGTATTCATCCGGCGGAACACCTCGTCCATCTCCAGATCCCGCCAGGTTATATCGTCAACAAAGCCCCGCTCCTTTGTTTCCTTCCATTCCGCGGCGCGTCCGGATAAAATCCTGAGTGCCTCACCGGAGGTGCCGTCTTCGGAAAACCTCCCGAAGCTTTCCCTCAGTTTTCTTAAAAACTCCTCATTCTGCCGGCGCTCGTCCCCCCGGGCCTTCAAAACCAGAAAAGCTGCCAGAAGAGTCAGGCAGAGGAAAAACACAAGAATTCCGTTCATCGTCCTTAAACCCGCGATTTCTCTGCCACGTCCCGAACGGCTTCATAGATTTCTTCGGTTGTGTGTCCGATATTATAGCGCCCTTCTTCATAAACGATCCTGCCGCCCACCATAGTAAGAAGAACATTGGATTTCGAACCGGAATAGACCAGATTTTTCCCTATATTGTTAACGGGCTGCATATTCGGGGAATTCATATCAATCATAACAAGATCAGCGTATTTCCCCGGTGCGAGGCAGTCGCTTTCATAAAGTCCTATGGCGTGGGCCCCGCTGTAAAGAGCCATTAGGAGCACTTCTTCGGCATCCATCGCGGCGGCGTCGTTTTCCTTAAGCTTCGCCAGACCCGTCACAAGAAACATCTCCCGGAACATGTCGAGACAGTTATTGCTGGCAGGCCCGTCCGTGCCGATGCCGACGGTAAGGCCGTGGGAAAGAAAGCTGCTTACCGGAGCTATGCCGCTGGCAAGCTTAAGATTCGAGGCGGGATTTGTCACTACCCTTATATCCCTCTCCCTGCAGATTTCCAGGTCGTGCTCCGTCATATGCACACAGTGGAAGCAGGTACCGCCGTACTGAAAAATCCCGGCTTTTTCCAGAGTCTCCGTAGGAGTAAGGCCGGTTCTTTTTCTGCAGTCCTCCACCTCTTTCGCGGTTTCGGAATTGTGGCAGTAAACAGGGGCATGATATTTTTCCGCCAGGTCGGCAACCTTTTTTATAAGCTCCTCCGAGCAGGTGTATTCCGCGTGAATTCCCAGCCGGAATTCGTTTAAACTCCCCGGCTTATTATGCCTGTTGAACCATTCCTCCATCTGCTCCGGGGACTGGGAGAAATTGTTGACTCCCCCGCACTGGACGCAGCGCATTCCGGCCTCTTCCACAGCGCGGGCAATGGAATCGGGAGTCAGGTACATTTCGCAGATACCGGTGATCCCGCCGGAAAAATACTCCATGCATGCCAAAAGAGTACAGTAATATATATCCTCCGCCGATAACCGGGCTTCTCTGGGAAAACAGATATTATTAAGCCAGTCCTGAAGCTTGAGGTCGTCCGCGTCTGAACGAAGGAACGTCATGGCCGAATGGGTGTGCCCGTTTTTGAAGCCCGGCATCAGGAGATTTCCCTTTGCGTCTATTTCCCGGTCCCATGAGCTTCCGGTTTTCTCCGGCTTTTCACCGACATAGGAAATACGCTCTCCCTTAACGTGGAGCTCTCCGTTTTCCAATGCCGAAAAAGCGCCCTTGCCGGACACCTTCGCCTTTTCCCCGTCAATGAGAAGTATTCTTGCGTTAAAGAAACGGATATTCACGATTTACATGTTTTCCTTTCCGAAGCCGTAGGGCAGAAGCTCCGATAAGGTATGGCTTTCCGCCTCGGTTTCCGATTTCGCGACTACGATAACAAATTCATCGGGATCGGCAAATTCCCGCATCACCTGGCGGCAGACCCCGCAGGGATAAGCAAAGTCCGAAACCTCTTCCTTTTCCTCAGCCTTTCCGCCCACAACGGCAATGGCGACAAACTCTCTTTCTCCCTCCTTTACCGCGCAGGCAAAGGCGCAACGCTCCGCGCAGACTCCGGGTCCGAAGGCCGCGTTTTCCATATTGCTGCCCGTATAGATTTTTCCCTCTTTTGTTTTTAAGGCCGCCCCGACGGCGAAATGCGAATAGGGGGAATAGGAATTGCGTCTGGCTTTAAAAGCTTCTCTGATAAGCTCCTTTTTTTCCTCTTCGGTCATATACTCAAAACCTCCTTACAGCCTCGATGATGAGCTTTTCAAAATTGAGCGCCGCGGCGGCTCCGGCTTCTAAAAGCTCCTCCTCCGTCAGCTTATGCTTCGCGATTCCCGCGGCCAGATTGGCCACAAGGGAAATTCCGCAGATCCGCATCCCCATATGGTTGGCGGCTATCGCTTCCACAACCGTGCTCATGCCCACGGCGTCCGCCCCGAGGGTCTTAAACATCCTGATTTCCGCGGGGGATTCAAAGGAAGGTCCGGCGGTCTGCAGATATACTCCTTCCTTAAGCTCAATCGAAAGAGCCTTCGCCGCGGCCCGTATATGGTCTGAAAGAGCCTGGTCATATACCTTTGACATATCCGGAAAGCGCACTCCCAGCTCGCCGATGTTTGCTCCGCGTAAGGGGTTGGGTACAAAGGAGGAAATGTGATCCGTAACAAGCATGAAATCCCCGGGCCGGAGTGTGTCTCCGATTCCTCCCGAGGCGTTTGTGAGAATCAGTATCTTCGCTCCCATCATCCTCATGACCCGCACCGGAAGCACGACGTCGCTTAAAGGATAGCCCTCGTAGAAATGCACCCGTCCCTTCATGCAGATTATTTTCCTGCCCAGAAGATAGCCAAAAATAAACCGGCCCGCATGGCTCGGCGCCGTGGAGACCGGAAAGCCCGGAATATCCTCGTAGTCGATTTCTCCCTCCACCTCAATGTTGTCGGCGAAATCCCCGAGGCCCGAGCCCAGCACCAGGGCTATTTCCGGCTCAAAGGAGGTTTTTCCCCGAATGAAAGCATAGCATTTCTCTACCTTTTCGTATACGCCCTCCGACATAAGCCCTCCTACTCGTATCCCAGATACGTGTCAAGCACCTCGCTGGCCAGCTCATATTGATTTTCGTTGACGTAGATCACGCAGATTTCCTTGGCGCCGTCATATTCCCTGCGCTTAAGAAGCGGAATCTTTTCCCATTTTTCCAGATAGGAGCAATGGGAATTGACAAGGAGAGATATGATCCTCTCCTTCTCCTTCATGTTTACCGTCCTGTACAGAACCACTTCGCTGCTGTCCATAAATCTCCTCTCCTCCTCACTTCTGCTTTTCGAAAAACCGGTCTATTGCGTCAACCAGTGTAAAACGGTTGGAGGATTTTAAAATATATCCGTCAGGCTTTAAGGAGAGGAGTTTTGTCACGTTCTCCCTGTCTCCCTTGCCCGTAAGAAAGATTATCGGAATATCCCTTGTGGTGGGCTCGCTTCTGATCATCTTCATAACCTGTTCCCCGGTGGTAATCGGCATCTCGTAATCCAGTAGTATGAGATCATGCTTGTTTGTAGCCAGATAGGTAATGGCCTGCATCCCGGAGTTTACCATTATAACCCTGTACATCTCCGAAAGCCAGCTTCTTACCATCTTCAGAAAATCACCGTCGTCGTCCACCAGAAGAATCGTCTTATGCTTTATTGCCTCCTCGAATTCCTCGGAAAACTCCTCCAGATGGCTTACAAACTGCTTTATATCGATGGGCCGCACAAACTTCCCCACCACAATCCGTTCGGGAATCACGGTTTCCACCGCCCTGAAGCCGTCGTTGTCGCCGATTATGATCATCGGCATATCCTTTTCCAGGCACATGTCCTTCAAGTAAATCAGCACCTCGGAATCCGAATATACCCCCTCATCCAGATAGAGGATAATTACCTCCGCCTCATCCTTGTGGTCACTGAGCTCCCGGACCGAAGCGCCGGAACGCACCACATTGAAATCGGCGTTCACAAGATTCGTATAAACAGCATTAATCAGAAAACTCGAGCCGCTGCTGACAAAAAGAAATGTTTTTCCTTTCGTAACCATCACTTCTCCCCCTTCGTCAGGACAGAGCCTTCTTAATTCTGTCCCAGTCGGGTATTCCCACCGCCGAGCGAAGCTCTTCCATCCTCTCCCTCTCTTCCTCGGGGAAGGAATAACCGCTCAGCGAATCCATTATCATAACCATGCTGTCATAGTCGAAAGAAAGGGCTATCTCCCTTAAAGACATAAGGGCGTCGTCAAGCTCCGCCTTTGTAATAAGCGGCAGCTCCTCCGCCTCCTTTTTATCCCCCGCTTCCTCTATCGGTCTTAAGGCTTCCCCGAGCTCCCGGTAATCCCGTAAAAAGCCCGGAGTGTGCTTCCGGATATATTCGATATTCCCGCTGTCCCCGGCCTCCTCCAGCGCCGCCGCTGCGGAGGAGAGCTCCCTGGCTCCGATGGTGCGGGCCATGCTCTTTAAGGCATGTACCTTAATCGTGAAATCCTGCCAGCTTCCCCTCTCCACATAGCGTCCCAGCTCTTCCGCCTTTTCGGCTGCCGAGGAGAAGAAAATCTCCAGAACCTCCATGAGCCCCTCCGCTGAGCCGCAGTTATCCAGCGCGGCCTTTAAATCCAGGGCATGGATCAGCTTCAGCCAGGCCGGAAGGGCGGAAATATCCCCGTCCTCAAAAACCTCTTTCTCCGGAACGCTTATTCCGTCAGTTTTTACCACCTTGTTTTCCGGGAGGTAGCGAAGAAGCGTCCCCTCCAGATGCTCGGAAGAAACCGGCTTGGTCACATAGTCCGTAAATCCTGCCTTTATATACTCTTCCCTCGCCCCTGAAACGGCATTGGCCGTAAGGCAGATAACCGGGATGCTCTTTGAACCCTTTTTCGGTATTTCCCGAAGTCTTTGAAGGGTTTCCACCCCGTCCATATCGGGCATCCTGTGATCCAGGAAAATAAGGTCATAGTCCTCTTTCTTAAAAAGCTCAAGACACTCCGAGCCGCTGCGGGCAGTATCTATCCCGATTTTCGTGCGCCGCAGGAGATTTGTTATGACGCTTAAATTCATGGGCGTATCATCAACCACCAGAATCCGCGCGTCCGGCGCCTGAAAGAGCTCCTTTCCGCCATGTTCTCCGCCCCGCTTCACAATCGCGCTTTCGGAATCTCCGATTTCCGTCCAGTCGGAAACCCCCTGGAGAAGCTCAAAGGAAAAGGTGGAGCCTTCGCCGTAAATGCTTTCAACCTTAAGAGACGAACCCATCATCTCAAGGAGTCTGGAGGTTATGTTCAACCCCAGCCCGGTGCCCTCTATAACCCGGTTCCTCTCCTCCTCTATCCTGTCAAAGGCCGTGAACAGCTTTTCGATATCCTCTTCCCTTATACCTATTCCGGTATCGGAAACCGCCACCTTAAGAAGAATGCCGGAAGAGCCCCGTTTTTCAAAATCCACCTTAAGGGTAACGGAGCCGTATTCGGTGTATTTCACCGCGTTCGTCAGTATATTGGTTATGATCTGCTTTATTCTTATCTCATCCCCGTTAAGAACCCTGGGGAGGGAGGCGTTCATATCCAGCTTAAGCTTCAGTCCCCTGGCCTCCGACCGGGCGCGGATCATGTTCATAAGATAGCCGATAAGAGAGGAAATCTCATAGTCCGCCGGCAGGATCTGCAGTTTTCCCGCCTCTATTTTGGAGAGATCCAGAATATCATTAATCAATCCCAGAAGATTTATTCCCGCGTTCTCCACATCTCTGGCACAGGAGATGATGGCCTGATCCGCGCTCTCCCTTAATATCATCTCGTTCATTCCGAGGATGGCGTTTATCGGGGTACGGATTTCATGGGACATATTGGAAAGGAAAGAGGTCTTGGCCTTGTTGGCGGCGTCCGCGTCCACGGCCAGCTCTCCCATCTCCCTGGTGATTTCCTCGAGGAAGGTGGCCATCCGCTCGTTTAAGGGTATTTCCCCTCTTTTGTCCTCTTCCTCCTCCGGCTCTTGAAGCGGAACCTCTGAAGCTCTCTCCGCCGCCTCTCCCTCTCTGAAGCCCACGGCCAGCAGAGCGGAATTCACCACGCCCCCTCCGCTTTTGTCCTGGACTATTTCCGCAAAGCCGCGAACCCAGGAAAGCTCTTCGGAAACACTCTGAAAGGAGCGCACATCCATAGCCGAAAGCTCTCCCAAAAACCTGCCGCGGTTTTCGCAGATTATCAGGAAAAGAGCCTGGGGAGAAAAGGCCTTCATCTCGTTTACATACGCCCTTAAATCAGACACCATCCGTCTCGGGGAGGCATAGGAAAGCCGGATCACATCCCCCTCGCGCACCTGTGCCATGAAATAAAGCCGGCCGTTTTTATCGTAGCCCGCGGGGCAGCGTACAACTTCTCTCACCCCCCCGCTTCGTAACAATCGGAAATTCCCGGACGTTGTCCACAAAGAAACGGTCCGTCGTCACTCCGAGATATTTCCGGTAAATGTCCGCGGCCGGAACGTTGTCTATCCGGGACATACTGTATTTGCCGTCGGTGGCTGTCACCGTCATCTCTTTGCCTATGGGCTTCCACCCCATATCGTAGGACACGTGCATTTTTAATTCCGGCCCGGAAAAGACGATGGCAAGTATCCCGCAGGAATCGGCACGATCCGAAAGAACACAGGGCTTTTCGGTGGCTCCTTTTTCCGGAGAGGAAAAATTCACTGCTGCGCCGGCTTCCGCCCCGACCACGGTGACGTTTTCTTCAGCCACGATATTTAAGAAATCATCCAGCTCCAGCACAACTCCGGCGGAAAAGACCATGATTCCGGCAATATCGTCCTTGTACCGGATTTCCCTGCGGAGAATATTTCCCGCCTCCTTCGGCGTAAGCTTTCTGCAGTCGAAGTGAAAAACCTCCGCCCTGGAATTTTCAAACAGGAGAAAGCTGTATATTCCCTCTCCCACCCCCAGAGAATGCCTGCCGGTGGTGAGCCCCGCGATGCCCGCTCCGGGAAGCTCACGCCGGATTATTTCCAGCTTTTTATTTATGACCTCCGGATCGGGATTCGGTTCACAGATCTCAACAAGGCAGTCCCGGGCCTTAAGAAAGCTCTCTTCGGTTTTCAGCTTCCGGATATAGTCGACAAGCTCGGCCGTATCCGCAGTTATCAGGGTCTTCTGTACCATCGGCAATCCCCCCGAAAGTGCGAATGCGTATGGTATTATACCATATAAACCACCCGTCGGGGAATATTTTTAAAATAGACGCGCCGTCGGGAAGTGTGGTATTATACATATATCTATGCACACGAAAGAAGGGCTCCTATGAACGGCAATCCTACAACGCGGAAAAATGTGCTTATTGTGGACGATGTGGAAGTAAACCGTCTGATTCTGAAGAATACTCTGGAAAACGACCTTGTTCCTCTGGAGGCCGCCAACGGGGACGATGCCATAAAGATTATCGAAGAACACCTCGACAACATAGCGGTTATTCTTCTGGATCTCAACATGCCCGGCAAAAACGGCTTCGATGTGCTGGAATATATGTTTGAGGCCCATTTAACCGATGACATTCCGGTGATCGTCCTCTCCTCCAGCGACGAGGAGGCAAAGATCGAGAAGGCCTTTTCCCTGGGAGCCATCGACTATATGCCCAGGCCTTTCTCCGCGAGGCTTCTTTTACGCCGGGTTTTAACGACCATCTCTCTTTTTCACCGCAAAAAGGCCATGGCCTTCGAAATCGACAAGCGCTTCAGTATGGCCGAAAACCGCATAGATCCCCTGACCGGTCTTTATACCAGCAATATTTTCTATAACCAGGTCTATGACAAAATCAAAAACGCCCCCCGCCGCTCTCTTTGCATGGTGGCCGTCGACATCGACCATTTCAAGCTCTTCAACCGCTTTTACGGCCGGGCGAAGGGGGATGAATACCTTCGTCTCATAGGAAAGTCCCTGAAGGCCTATGAGGAAAAATACAGCGCCATCGCGGGGTATCTGGGCGGGGACGATTTCGCGATCCTGATTCCCAACAGGCAGGGCATTTTGGGCGATATGAAAAAGCGGGCCAGGGAGGAGCTGCTTGATCGGGACTACGAGCTGGGCTATGCTCCGAAATTCGGTGTCTTTTCCATCGAGGATCCCACCGAGCCGGTAATGGACATAGTCGACCACGCGTTTACGGCCCTCGCCAGCATCCGCACCGACTATACCCATCTTATGGCCTGGTACAATCAGGATATGGTGCGGCACGTCAGAGACGAATTCGTGCTGTTAAGCGATGTGGAAAGGGCGGTCCGGGACAACGAATTCACGTTCTACCTTCAGCCCAAATGCAACATGCTTTCCGGAAAGATTGTGGGTGCGGAGGCTCTGGTGCGATGGAGCCACAGGGACAAGGGAATGATTCCTCCTGCTGCCTTTCTTCCGGTGCTGGAGAAAAACGGCTTCATAACAAAGGTGGACCAGCTCGTGTGGGAAAAGGTCTGCCAGTGGCAGAGAAACTGGATAGACAACGGCCACGACGCCCTTCCGATTTCGATAAACGTTTCCAGAAACGATATGTTTTCCCTTGACTTCACGGACTATTTCCTGAAGCTCATCGAAAAATACCGTCTTCCCTCCAACCTTATCGAGCTGGAGATAACCGAAAGCTCCTATATCGAGGATCTTGAACGGGTGGGGGCGGAGATCAACAAGCTCCACGCCGCGGGCTTCTCAATACTCATGGACGACTTCGGCAGCGGCTATTCCTCCCTGAATTCCCTCAAGGAGCTGGATATAGATGTTTTGAAGATCGACATGAAGTTCCTGCATATCGACTATGAAAACCAGGCCAAGGGAGTGAGCATCCTTGAATCCATGGTCAATATGGCAAACCAGCTGCGCCTTCCCATCATAATCGAGGGCATAGAGATGTACGAGCAGGTGAATCTCCTGACGGAGATGGGCTGCAAATATGCCCAGGGCTATTACTACTACAAGCCCATAAACGTGGCCGCCTACGAGGATCTTCTCCTGGACGAATCCAAGGTGGATTTCGGAGGCATCCAGCTTTCCGAGGTGGATCAGGTTCACATGATGGATTTAAGCGAGGAAAAGCTCTTCAGCGACGAAATGATAAACAACATTCTGGGAGCCATCGCTTTCTACGAAATAAACGGAGATACCGTGCGGCTCCTTCGTCTCAACGAGCAATACTACAACATGATGGATATGGACTATGTTATGGCGGACTCGGAATACGCCACCCATCTTCGCCAGTCCATCTATCCCGAGGACCGGGACAAATTTTTCTGGCTCTTTAAGAAGGCCGATGAAAACGGACTTAGGGGCGCAACCGCAGATATCCGCTATATGAAGGACGGCGTGGATATGCGCTGGATCCGTTTCCGGATTTTCCCTCTTCGCAAGCAGAACGACTCCAGGCTCTACTACGGTTCCCTGGAGGACATTACCGAAATTTATCAGAATAACGAAAACGGGTGAGCTTCGGCTCACCCGTTTTCTGTCTGCTGTTTACCACACATCCACCCTGTTTTCAGGAGCCGTATACATCCCGTCTCCCTCTTCTATCCCGTAGGTCGTAAGGAACTCATCGCTTTGCGAGAGCGGAATATTGACCCTTATGTTTTCCAGCGGATGGGAATCCGAGGAAAGCTGCCAGAGGGCGCTTTCGTAGGTGTTTAACTGTGCCCAGCCGAAGGCCGCGGCGGTGAAGAATTTGTCGTAATCGAAATTCTCTTTCTTTTCCGCAATGGAGAGCGCAGCCTTCATGCCCGCCAGATCCGCCGTAAGCTCCGCCTGGAACTGCTCCGGGTTAAGAGCCTCTGCCCCGGTGAAGGGTATGATATTGCCGATAGCACTTAAAAGCGGTTCGGAACGCTCCTCAAAGGCCGCCTTGTCCTTGTCGGCCCACCAGTCCGCAAAATTACCGTCCTTGTCGAACTGTGCTCCCACCGTATCGAAAACATGACTGACCTCATGGCCTATGGTCTCCGCCCCGACGGTGGCTAAAAACGCCTCTTCGCCCTGATCGGGTGAAAACGCTCCCACCAGATCGCCGCAGAGAATCGTAAAGGTATTTGTTGCAGGATCGTACCAGGCTCCCACCTCTCTTGTGGAAACCTCCCAGAGTCCGGGATCCTCTTCCCCGTTAAGCTGTATCCTTCCTCTCTCCCTCTTAAAGAGCGTGATATCGCGGTAGGCGTCGATAAGGCTGCCGCCTTTTTCCGGCGGAACGATATCCAGAGAGGAATAATCGACGCGGCTGTCCGAATAACAGGCCCGGATCTTCATGTTTTTAAGCTTTTCGACGGCCTTCTTCTTCGTCTTGTCAGAAAGCCATTCTTCTTTTGAAAGCATGTCCTTATAGTATTCAACTATCTCTTCTGTAAGGGCAATGACCTTTTCCCTCTCCTCTTCGGAGCAGAAATTATCAATATAGGCATAATCCAGCGGTTCGGAAAGATACGCTCCCACCACCGCGATACCGGTTTCCTCATCCGAAACCGTGCCGGTGCTTCCGTATTGCTCGGAAATAAGCCCTATATTTACATCATAGGCCTCCCGGTCCAGCTTTCCTATCATGTTTCCCGCCAGATGGGCCAGGAGATAATTTTTGATATTGTCCAGCTCATCCTCCGTATAGAGCTTTTTAAGGCTTTCCAGCCAATCGGGCTCCTGAAGGTTTAACTGCTTTGTCTCCCCCCAGCCGTAGGCCTCCACGGCCTCCATAACGGGCACATCCCCTTCCTCCTTCTTTAACTCATCCGGAGTGCGCTTGTTGATGATGCGCTCGTAAATATCCTCGGCATAGCTGTCTTCCACGGAATTAATGCTCTTCGCCAGCTCCGTTTCAAAGGCTTCACAGGAGCTTAAGATATCTTCGATTCTTTCCGAATCATAGTTAAGCCGTCCGTAGAGATAGCGCACCACATAGGTCTGGTAATTCTTTGTGGCACTTCCGTTTTCGGTAAGTGTCGTATATTCATCGGAGTCTCCGAACAGCAGGGAGGTGGGCTGGATATTAACCTGATAGGAGCCGTCAGCGCTGAAGGTATTTTCCACCGAGCAGGAAAAAAGCCCGGGATGAAAAGCGTCAGCCTCGGAAAGATAGGCTGAAAGGCCCTCTGTATCCTTGATTTTCTCGATTTCCTCAACCTCTTTTTGGAAGTCCTCAATTCCGCCCTTGTTTCTGTTGTCCCAGTCCGTGGCAAGGCTGTAGAGATTTCGTACAAGCTCCGCGTCATGGCCTTTATAAGAGGACTTGGTCATAAGCTCGAATTCCCGCCCCTTCATTATTGTCTGGCAGTCCACAAAAACTCCGGCGGAGGCAAAGCCCGGCTGAAAGGTAAGAGAACGGAAATAGTCCACATTTTTCGCGGTGTAGAAATCGTCCTTCTCAGAAGCCGTCGTTTCGTCGGTCACCGCCCCCAGTATGGATGAGGACAGCCATTTGTCCCCGTAGCTTCCCTGGCCCATAAAGCTCTCCGGAAGGGGTATTTCTTCCCCCGCAGCCTTGTCTTTTCCGGCATTCGGCGTTACGGCCAGTCCGCCTTCGCTTCCGTCTTCCGCCACGGAGCCGCAGCCTGAAAGAGCAAGCACGACCACAAGAAATAACGCTGTTATCCTTACTTTCATTTTGTTCCTCCTGATTTATCCGGCGTTTCACCCCGGAGAATTTTCAACGCGTGGGGGAGGGCGGGCAGCAGAAACTCCAGCTCCTCCTTAACAGCCTTCGGACTTCCGGGAAGGTTTATTATAAGGGTGCTCCCCCGAATCCCGGCGCTCTGTCTTGAAAACATTGCGTTTTTTGTGATATTCATCGAAAAGGCCCGAAGTGCCTCCCCGATCCCCGGGGCTTCCCGGTCCGAGACCTGAAGGGTGGCCTCCGGCGTGAGATCCCGCTCCGAAAAGCCCGTGCCCCCGGAGGTAAAAACCACATCGGCGCGCCTCCTGTCCGAAAGGCGTATAAGCTCCCTCTCCAGCTCTTCTCTTCCGTCCGGCAAAAGCAGGGCTTCGATAACCCGGTACCCCGCCGCTTCCAGCATTTCTTTCATAAGCGGGCCGCTCTCATCCTCTCTTTCCCCTGCCGCGCAGCTGTCGGAAAGAGTTATGATTCCCGCCCTGAAGGGACGGTCCGGCTCCGGCGGGAGAACACATATCTCATCTCCGGGACGGATAATCCCTCCCTTTAAAACCTCGGCGAATACCCCTTCCCGCGGCATGATGCACTCTCCCACGGCCTCGTAGATTTTGCAGTGACTGTGACAGTTTTTCCCGAGCTGGCTTATCTCCAGAAGCGCATTTCCGATTTCCACAAGGCTCCCGACTGCGATGCTCTTCCAGTCTATTCCCGCAGTCACCAGGTTTTCACCGAAGTCCCCGAAGCTTACCTTTGCCCCCTTCTTTTTGAAGGCCTCTGCCTCCTCAGAGGGCAGCAGACTTATCTGTCTGTGCCAGCTTCCCGCGTGGGCGTCGCCGACTATTCCGTATCCTTCCTTAAGCTCTGCGCTCTGCACCGGCTTCTTTCCGGTGCCGCGTTCAGCGCTTAAGCACACCGCCACAAGCTTTCCTTTTATTTTCACGTCCATCAGACTTATCCGTCGTTCCTTATCAGCCGCCGATATCCGCCATGCTTCTTCGTTCCTCAGCCCCCGTCGCGACCCCGAAGGAATGCCCCTCCGGCTTCATCAGTGCAGCCTTCCGTATGGCGTCTTTGAGCGCCGAAAGCAGCTTTTCCTTATCCGTTTCGGTAAAAAGGGGCATGAGATCCACTTCGGTATTGTAACACAGACAGGGCTTTAATGCACCCGAAGAAGTCAGGCGCAGACGGTTGCAGGAATCGCAGAATTTTTCGCTCAGGGCGCTTATGAAGCCGACAGAACCCGAAAAGCCGGGGATTTTATAATAAACAGCCGGACCGTTTCCATGGCTTTCTGTATCCTCCGAAAGAGCCGGATAACTCTTCTTAAGGGCAGAGTAGAGCTTAATAAAATCCACGCCCTCAAAATCCCGGCCGCAGCCTATCGGCATGAGCTCAATAAAGCGCACATCCACAGGCATTTCCTTCGCAAGAGCGGCAAGCTCCGGCCATTCGGTATCGTTCACGCCCTTCTGCAGCACCGTATTGACCTTAACCTTAAGGGAGGAAGCCGCGGCTTCCTTCAGAGCTCCCAGCACCCCGGAAAGTCTGTCCTCTCCGGTGATGCGCCGATAGGTTTCCCTGTTAAGGGAATCCAGGCTTACAGTCACGGCGTCCAGTCCGTTTTTTATAAGCTCCGGAAGAGCACCCTTAAGAAGCACGCCGTTCGTTGTCATCGTGACGCTTCTTACTCCCGGGAGCTCCTTCATTTGTCCGGTAAGCTCCGCAATACCGGGGCGCAGAAGCGGCTCGCCTCCTGTTATTTTAAAGGAATCGATGCCGCAGGAGGCTGCCGCTCTCACGATCATTAAGAGCTCCTCATCCTTAAGGGCACGTTTCTCCGGCCCCTCCGGCAGTTCCCTTCTGCAATACCTGCAGCGGAGATTGCAGCGGTTCGTAACGGAAAGGCGCATATAATTAATCCTTCTTCCGAAACGGTCCTCCATCGCCTAAAAAAGGGGCTCCAGAAAGACCTCCAGCACACCGCCGCAGACCATTCCCTGATTTGCCGCGTCTTCGCCGGAAAGATCAATATCAAGAAGAACAGGCTTTCCGTCTTTGTTTTTCAAAAGCTCCCTGGCCTTCTCCAGAACAATGGCTTCCGCCCTTCCCCCGCCTATGCTGCCCACCATTTTCCTTTTGGGGAGAATCAGCATCTTTGTTCCGATCCTTCTGGGAGCCGACCCCTTTTTGGAAACTATGGTCGCAAGAACACAGCTTTTATCATCGCTTCCATCCGACTGCAGCGCTGAAAGGGTTTTCAGAAACTCCCCGGGATAGCCGTAGGTTTTTCCTGTCCTGTTTTTAACCTCAATAATCTCCGAAAGGATCGAAACGGCGATTTCATCCGGGGTTTCAGCTCCGATGGGAAGCCCGATGGGAGCATGGAGAGACAAAATAAATCTCTCCGGAAGTCCCTCTTCCAAAAGCTTTTCCTTCACAACAGCCACCCGGCGCGCGGAGCCCATCATCCCGACGTAGGCGAAGCTCTTTTCCGAAATTGCCCTGAGGCAGTCAATGTCCCACTCATGGGAACGGGTAACAATTATATAGTAAGTGTATGCGTCAGACTTAAGGTTCTTAAGGGCTGTGGAAAAGTCCTCGCAGATCACCGTGTCCGCCTCTGTTTCCCTGGCGTTATACGCAAACTCCTCCCTGTCGTCGATACAGGTGACCTTAAGTCCCAGCATCTTTGACAGGCGGATTATCGGAATGGATACATGGCCCGCGCCGCAGATGACAACCTTCGGTTCCCCTCCGAGGCGCTCCGCAAATACCCGCTTTCCTCCCATTATGATAATGCCGTTTTCCGTGGAGCCCAGGGCCTCACCCCGGAAAGATGAAAAAAAACTCTCCTCCCCGGAGCAGAGTAAGAGCTCACCTTCGGAAAATATCGCTTTTTCGCCGGCCTCTTCCCCCTCCAGAAGAGTGAAAACCAGGTTTTCTCCCCCCTCGGGGAGAGACTGAAGTCTGTCTAAAAACAGGTTCATCTGCTTCCTCCAAAATTATTTACCGAAGCTGCAGTTCGGGAAGACGCATTCCGGGCAGTTCAGGCAAAGCCCGCCCTCTCCCATAATATCAAAATCCTTTTTTTCAAGGATTTCCCCGGCCATGATCCGGGGCAGAACAAGATCAAAGACCGTGCGCTTCGCGTACATTACACAGCCCGGAAGCCCCATTACCGGAATGCTGCTCTCCTCGTAATAAGCCAGCATGAACATCGCACCGGGAAGCACCGGAGCACCGTAGGTCACCACCCTGTCCGCAACGCTGCGGATGGCGAGGGGAGTTTTATCGTCCGGATCCACGCTCATGCCTCCGGTGCAAAGTATCATATCCGCCCCGGCATCCAGAAGCCTTCTGATACAGGAAATTTCCGTCTCCGCATCGTCCGGGCTTACTTCCCTTGCGACGATTTCAGTGTCGTACTCCTTAAGCTTTTTTTCCACCGCGGGAGTGAAGGAATCCTCGATGCGGTGGTGAAAAACCTCGTTTCCGGTGCTTAAAATTCCGACCTTTTTATGGATAAAAGGCAAAAGGGAAAGGATCGGAGAGCCCGCCGAAACCTCTCTTGCCTTCTCCATCTTTTCCTTTTCAATGACCAGGGGGATAACCCTCATCCCTGCCAGTTTGTCCCCGGCTTTCACGGGAAAATTTCCATGCCTGCAGGAAATCATCATCTCCCCAAGGGAATTGATCCGGTTAAGCCGCTCCACATCCACCTTGAAGAGCCCGTCGATATCCGCTATGGCCTCGATCTTTCCTTCCTTAACCTCCGAAGGACTGATATAAGCGTTTTTACAGAGGTCAAAAAGCACGGCCGCCCCTTCATTTTCATGGAGCATATTTTCATCCTTTTCCCAGATATAAACGCTGTCCTTGCCGTTTTTTAAGAGAACCGGAATATCTTCCTCTGTTATTATATGACCTTTTCTGAAAACCGGCCCTTTGCTGACCCCGGGAATAATCTGCGTAATGTCGTGGCAGAGCACCTGCCCCAGGGCCTCTTCGGTGCGCATGAGCTTCATATTTTTCCTCTTTCT
Organism: Lachnospiraceae bacterium; assembly: GCA_024680815.1. Classification (GTDB taxonomy): domain Bacteria; phylum Bacillota; class Clostridia; order Lachnospirales; family Lachnospiraceae; genus NK4A144. The sequence continues at coordinate 29,143 of JAILBQ010000099.1, forward strand.
ATGCGAGGGACGAAGCGCCCCTCTTAAGATATCTCCCGTCTCCCTTTGCCCCGGTAAACTCTCTTCCTCTTACGATAACCTTCCCGCGCTGCATGACAAGGTCGATGTCGCCCTTGAGCTTCATCCCCTCGTAGCAGGTGTAGTCCGCCGCTCCGTGCATTTCCGAAGCAGTAAGTATCCTCTCCTTTTCGGGATCGAGAAGCACGATATCTGCGTCCGACCCGGCGGCTATAACTCCCTTTTTCGGGTAAAGGCCGAAAATGCGGGCAGGATTTGCCGAAAGATATTTAACGAGCTGCTGGAGTGTGATTTTCCCATTTCCGACTCCCTCGCTGTATATAACCGGAAGCCGCTCCTCGACTCCGGGAGCGCCGTTGGGGCATTTCGTGAAGTCCTCAGAGCCCCTCTGCTTCTGCTCCTTAAAGGTAAAGGGACAGTGGTCCGTCGCAATCACATCCAGCATATCCTCCGAAAGAGCCTTCCAGAGCGCCTCCGCGTCTTCCTTTTTTCGAAGAGGCGGCGACATTATTGCCTTTAACCCCTCCTTCGGATCCTCGTAGAGGCTGTCCTCCAGGGTTAAATACTGGGTGCAGGTCTCGACTCCGAAATGAGCCTGTCCCCTCTCCCTGGCCGCTAAAACCTCGTTTAACCCCTTCCTGCTTGAAAGATGGACAATATAGAGCGGAGCCTCTCCTGCGGCCTCCGCAAGATAAAGCATACGGTTTACGGCCTCGGCCTCCGCTTCCGCCGGACGGCTCTTCGGATGGTATTTTGCCTCCGTCTTTCCCTCTTTCACAAAACGGTTCCGGAGATTAAAAATGATTCCGTCGTTTTCGCAGTGGACCGGGATCAGGAGTCCCTCCTCCTTCGCCTTCTTAAGCACCGCAAAGACGTCCCTGTCGGAGAGCATCTGGTCATAGGTGAGGTAGAGCTTGAAGCTGGTGATCCCCTCTTTATCCGCAATCTCCTTCATCTGGGAGAGAATCTCCTCATCCGCCCTCTCCTGCAGAACGCCGTGGAAGCCGTAGTCGATTACCGCCTTTTTGTCGGCTATCCTGTGGTATTCTTCCACCTGGTGCCATAGATCGCAGAGCGCGGGCCCGAAGGCCATATGATCCACTATGGTTGTGGTGCCTCCCGCGGCCGCCGCCACCGTACCGGTATAAAAATCATCGCAGGCTCTTGTGAAGCCCACGTCAAGATCCATATGGGTGTGCACGTCCACCGCCCCCGGCAGCACCAGCTTTCCCGAGGCGTCAATAACCTCTGCCCCTTCCGCGTTTATCCCGGCTCCCACCTCTTTTATGGTCTCTCCCTCAATCAGCACGTCTGACTGAATGCAGTCCTTTTCCGTAACCACGGTTCCGTTTTTAATAATTGTTTTCATAGTCTTTACCAATCCTGTTATTCAAGGGTCCATAGCTTATTCAGCTCATCTCGCATTTTCCAGATGTTTCAGGCACCATGGATAGATGAATGAAACGAAAAACATTTGTAAAAAGCAGGACAGGACGATTCCTGCTGCCCCCGGAATGCTTTGTTTGATGAGGGACACAAGGATCAGGCTTACTGCATAATGCGCAAGAAGCCCGGGTACAAGTCTGGTAACCCTCGTAATCATGGAAACATCTGTTGAAAAGCGGATAAATCTCCTTTCCAGAACCCAGCCGATAAGAAATCCCATGCACCATCCGACGCCTTTATAAGTGTCAGCGGCCATTTTAGCCCCATCCACAAGGAGCTTCCCTGCAGCATCATAATCTGCGGGATACGGTTTTACAGCGGCGAATATCGCCACAAGAACAGCGATCACAATTCCGGTGCACATAACCGCTATGTCCTTTTCGGGATGGGCCTCCAGCCATTTCAGCAGTTTAACAATCCCCCACATCACAAGCAGTCCTGTCAGTACCCCTACGAGAACATCCTGCGGTGTATGCACTCCCAGAAAGTTCCGGCTAAAGGCAATCAATGCAACAATGATGCCGAGTGTTACCCGAAGCATCCTGTTTACTTCCTTCCGGATCATGCCGCCGCCGTACAGCGCGGCTGCGTTCGTGCTGTGTCCGCTGGGAAAAGAATACCCTGTCGCCTCTGCCAGAGCTTCTTCATTTGGCACAACACGCACATCCCTGATCCAGGGACGGTAAACACAGGCTGCTACCTTCAGCAGACCATTGACCACACGGCTGCCGCTCCATCCCATAAGGAAATATGTGCCGTACTCCTTGCTGACGCACCAGTAAATAATTGCCATGATCGCCAGTACAACATTCATTTCCCCCAGATAACTCATTTTCAAAAAGAATTTTTCGAAAACAGAGCCCGGTCCGTTTCTGAATTCCTGCAAAACCAAAAGATAACTGATATCCATAATCCCTACCCCGGATATAAAAAATTATTTATCCGAACTATTCACACCTTTTATTATCGTTTATTCCCCTGTTAACTGTCAATGTCATGACAACGCATCTATCCTTGTATTCATCATATTTTTCCACTCTTCCTTCATGTTTTCCGGAATGTAAGCGGCACCTGCAATTTTCACATATGTTTTTTATACCCTGACGGGTATGTTACTTTCTTATCCCAGGCAGCTGATCGGGTATTATGCGACGCATACTGCTGGTCTTGTTATTTCCACCCTCCGTCGATGAGTACGCCCTGGTAGGAGGCCTTTTTCCCGGTTATCTTAAAGGTCAGTGTCTTCGTTCCCGCGAGGGTACCTGTTCCGTGGAGATTCACCTTCGCGGTGCCCTTCTTTGTATTATTTGAATAGTTCACCACCTCAAAATCCGTGCCGTAAAGGAGGGAGGCATTGCCGCTCTTAAGGATACCGCTTAGGTCATTGGCGCTCAAAGTGACCGGATTTCCGGTGTAGGGCTGGTCGGCGATATTTTTTACCTTCTTCGTCTTTGCCAGGTTCGAGGATGCCGTCCCGAGATACCGGAAGGTCACGGTCACCGTATCCTTATAGGCCCCGGCTCCGGTAACCCTTACGGTAACGCTTCCCGCGCTCTCGTCCCCGTTGATCTCGGTTTTCGAATCCACGGTAAAGTCCTTGCCGGCCTTAAGCTTTTTCCCATCAATATCGACAGCCGTAACGGAAGGCTTTTTAAGCTTGCTCTTTGAGGTAAACTGGTCAGCTGCCGTCACGTTTATATTACCGATACTCTGGGGCTCGACAGCGAAGTTAAGCTTTACCGAACCCTTGTAGTTCCCCTTGCCCTTAACGGTTACATATGCGCTCTCGGATCCGTTGGTGACCGCCTTGTTCTTCGAGTAAGAAAGCGTGTAATCCTTTCCGGGGCGGAGCTTCGTATCCCCGTCCTTCACACTCACCTCAGGCTTCGCCCCGCCCTTTGCGACAGGCACTTTCTTTGAATAGCTGTAGGTAAAGTCAGAGCCCGAACCGGCCTCCTTAAGCTCCCTCTTGCCGCTTATCTTAAAGGTAGCGGTCTTCGTCCCCGCGTAGCCGCCGGAATTGGCGCTCAAGGCTTCGAAAGTGATTCTGGCCGTGCCCGGAAGCACGTTGTCGCAGCAGATCATCCTGTAGGCATTATCCGGTACCGTATTTCCGGCCAGCTTAAGGGTTGCTTTGGGAACAATACCCTCTCCGGTATAGGCATAGCTCTTTTTATCGAAGCTCACCTTTGCCTTTGAAAGAAGCTTGTTTTTATCTTTTACTACGGTTATCCTCGCGGTAGTCTCTCCGGTGAAATTGCTGTTTTTTGCCTTTATTGTGGCGGTATATTCCCCTGCCTCCTTTACGGTTCTGTCATAGGTTACGGTGAAATCCTTAGCTGAAGCCGCCTTTCCCGTTGAAGCCCAGGTAAGGACCGGTACCGGCTTCTGGGTCTTCTTCGTATAAGCCACTCCCACGTCATGAGCCAGGATGTCCTTTCCAAGGATAGCAGGGGTGATATCAAAGCCTGCCGTCTGCTCCTTATTGTCCTTATAGTTGCCCTTAAACTTTACTGTGGCTGTGGCCTTACCTGCTTCCTTATTATTCTTAAAGCTTAAGCTGTAGTCCGTACCCTCGGCAAGACAGATAAGACCGTCATAGACATGAAGCTCCGGCTTTATCTTTGAGCCCGTATATGTGTAAGAGACATCCAGTCCGCCTATCCAGAGCTTTGACTCCACGGTCTCCTTGCCGCTTTCCGGATCTGTTATGATCTTTGAGATCTCTTCTCCGCCTATGGTGACGGTCTCTTCAACGATATTCCCTTTTTCATCCGTCTTTTCATCGAGCACCGGAACGGCGTTGCCGCTTAAGTCCGCCACATCCTTTCTCAATTCCTCCAGATCCCGGTCCTTCTTATCCGGAAGGCAGGGGATGTCCGTTCTGTCCACGGTGGCTTCATGGCACCAGCAGCACTCATAGGTGGTAACCCCCATCTGTAATACGGTCGCGGGAATTTTTTCTGTTCCGTTTTTATAATCAAAGTAATGATTGTCAGGATCCTTTGGAGTCTCCGTTCCTTTCCTGATCATACTGCCGCATTCCAGGCACCAGGTATCCCCGGAGTAACCGTTTGCAGAACAGGTTCCCCGCCTTACGTCCCGAAGCTCCGTACGGGAATGGCTGCAGTCATTGACTGTCAAAGCCGCATGAATTATATAGTCTTTGTAATTCTTTGCATTCTTAACGCTTATTACAACATCTGCCTTTTTGTTCACAAGGCTTCTGTCATCCTTAAAGCTCCAGGTAAGCATTGTTCCATTGAGGGCCGCATTACCGCTTAAGGCCCCATTGGGATCGGACACTGTTTTGATCGCGGTGTCCCCTCCCTCAGCAACATAGTCTTTGAGCTCCAGTATGCCGTCGGTGCCGTATCTGGCCCTGCCTTCGGCCTGCATATTTTCATGGTCAGCCTTATATATGGTAACCCTGGTGCTTACCGGACCCTCCGGCTTTTTTATTACATAATTTGCGCTGTCTGCTCCTGAAAGCTTCATTTCTCCGGAAAGAGTGACCGAGTCATACTCTCCTGTGTCAGACCCGCTTAAGGTGCCCTTAAGACCCGTGGCATCCACATAAACTTTTTCATCATTCATGATCCCGTCAAGGCTCACGGAGTTTATCGCAACAACAGACGATCTGTCATAGGGTCTTGAAACGGCGTCCGCGCTTACGACCGTAAGAGGCGCCTCTTTGACCTTAAAACTCTTTGTCACGGATCCGCTGTATATCTTCCTGCCTTTAAGCAAAGCGGTATAGCTTCCCACAGCATGAGGAATTTCGTTGAATGAAGCCGTATAGTATGCAGGATCAACAACATCGCCATTCATGTCCCTTACCTTAAGCTCAGTCTGGTCGCTGCCGTTATAGGTAAGATCCTCTACCGTAAGATCGGAAGGGATGTTCTCCCTCGGCCTTTCAACAAAGACCACGGTTTTATTCTGCGGATCAAAGCTTTTAATGTAATCCTCTTCAGTACTCGAAAAATGCTCTGCGTCCTTATCCGTAACCTCATAGATGCCGTTGCCGCTTGCGATCACCGCCCCGTCTTTGGTAAAGTTTGAGGAAACGCCGATCATTCCGGTAAGCTGGCCGGATACGGTGATGACGGGAGGCTTTACATAGTCACCAACAGGGAGGGGCGAACTTTCACCTTCCATCGTAGCGTCCTTATCCTCAAAAAGGAAAACATTGGAAGGTACGGTTCCGTTTTTAAGGGTATTGCCCGTGACATAAGCTCCGTCCGTAACGGTAAAGGTGCCTAATGAAGCCTCGAATCCTGCAGATATTTCAAGATTCGAGGTTACCGCACCGCCGCCGGCATCGGCTTTATTTCCGGTGAGCTTTCCCCCTCTTAGGATGACATCGCCGAAGTAATTGTAAATACCGCCGCCCCTTAGAGCTTCGTTCCCTTCGATGCTTCCGCCTCTTAAGTCAAAAATGCTATCCGGAGTTGCACCTCCAAATACACCCATTGACATCGGAATGTATATACCTCCTCCGTCACTCCTGGCCCTGTTGTCCTTAATGGAGCCACCCTCCATAATGAAGGTTCCTCTTGACCACACTCCTCCGCCCGATTCGGCTTCATTTCCTTCGATACACGCTTCCCCGCTCATGATAAAAGTACTTTTATCGCTTCCTGAATAAGCGATGCCGCCTCCATTGGATTCAGAAGAAGTTGCTTTGTTATTGCGGATGCTTCCGCCCTCAAGCTGAAGATCCCCGTTTTGTACAGCCACTCCTCCGATCTTCTCACCCTCGTTGAAGCATATCTGAACATTATCTTTTATGATAAGATCTTCGGCCACAATACCGCCAAACTTACCCTTATTGCCGGATACGACCGCATTATCTTTTATGGTAAGCTGACCATCTCCGATATAAATCCCGCCGGTAGAGGCATCTTCCTTCGCTTCGTTGCCTTCGACCCTGGCATGATCTTCTAAATTCAGGCTGCTCCCCTTAGAAACATAAATTCCTCCAACGCTTCCGGATCCTTCAGCCGTATTTCCGACCACGGCAGCGCGGCCGCTCATGGCAAGCTGACCTTTATTGATATAAACGCCGCCTGCAGCGAATTTTTTATTACCTGCCTTATTATTTGCGACCAGAGCTGAACCCGACATATTGAGTTTACCATCAGAAATAAATATACCGCCGCCGGTTTCTTTGGCAGAGTTTTCGGCAATGCTTCCGCCATTCATCGTGAAGGTGCCGCCATCATAAACATATATGCCACCTCCACACTTATTTGCGGAGTTTTCGGAAATATATCCGCCATTCATCGTGAAGAAGCAGTTCTCACCAACATACACACCGCCGCCATCAGTATTTGCATTGTTACCGTAGATCACAGCGTTCCCGTTCATGTTAAAGTTGACGGGTTTACCATAGGAACAAAGGTATACACCGCCGCTGTAGTAATTATTTGCTTTGTTCCCGCTGATCACAGCGTTCCCGCTCATGTTAAAGGTGGCGGATTTTTCACCGGAAACAATCCACACACCGCCGCCATAATCTGCGGTGTTTCCGGAAATGCTTCCGCCTGTCATTGTGAAGGTTATATCTGATAAATTACTACTAAAATACACACCGCCGCCATTGCCGGTGCCGACTTCATTTTTGAAAATGTTGCCGCCTGTCATAGTGAAGCTGCCGTTATTTACATGCACTCCGCCACCATAGTGGTTAGTGTCGGATCTGTTACTGTAAATATTTCCGCCTGACATATTGAAGGTTCCGTAGTTACCAACGTGTACACCGCCGCCATTCGATGCAGAATTACCATAAATGCATCCGCCCTTCAGGTTGAAGGTTCCGCCATCAACGTGCACACCGCCGCCGGAATTATCGGTTCCCTTGCCACCGGTTATACCGCCTTCAGGGCCGCCGCTGTTGTCTTCTATCGTCAGAGCAGCTCCGTTCGTAACCTTGATAACACTGCCGGAACCGGCAGACAGCCTTATCGTGTGGCCGTTAAGATCAATTGTGAAATTGTTAACAGAGCCATCCAGTACCCATGTGCTCCCAAGCGTTACATCCTGATTCAATCTATAGCTGCCAGGATCAGATGGCATCGAGTCTGAACCGGTCCATTCAGTATAACCTGGAGACCCGTCAGGAACTACCGCCTCTGCCTCTTCTGCGATATCCTCTGCTGCCGGAACATCGGATACTTCCTCCGTGACCGGGCTGTCCGCAGGAACAGACTCTTCTTCCGCCACAGGCTCTTCCTCAGTCTTCTCTGCTTCAACCACATCCCGGGATCCGCCGGTTTCATCAGTCATCTCCGCATCTTCCGCCACAACCTCAGGTTCAGGCTCAGGCGTCACCTCCGCCCCATAGGCCAAACCCGGCACGGAATTTACCACCAGAGCCGACAGCAATGCCGCCAGTATCATTTTCCTCAGCTTCTCATTTAAACTTTTCATTTTTTTACTCCTGTTCTGACACTAAAATCTTTAATCCCTGAAAAGCCCATTCACGGCATGAAGGAGCCTGCTTCAGGGCATAAACCGCAGTATGGCCTCCAGAACTCCGCCGCCCACAGACAGGGCCTTGTCGGAAACCGTGGTAAAATCAGCTTCTTCCCCTCTGGGATCGATGTCTCCGCACTTAAAGCCGGCTGTAACATAAATTCCCTCCGGCAGAAGTCCCCGGAGCATCCCGTCAATCGTGGCATAAAGCGGCGCATCTCCTGTTCTTGCCACCTCTTCGCCCTTACGCACAATATCCCCTATTTCTTTAAGAGGCCGGAACACCCCTTCCGCAGGGGAGCGCAGTACCCGCTCAGCTCCAAAGCCCGAAATAATTCCAGGGATCCCGGTATTTGGAATCGCGCTGCCCTTCAATATAACCCTTCCCAGCGTATGACCCCGCTTTGTTTCAATAACCGCGTGGCAGTCCGCTCCTGCCGTAAAGCCCGGACCGACTCCTATAACAACAGGTGCGTCCGTAATTAAGGTTCCCAGATTTTTCTTTGCAAGGATTGCGTCCACCACAACGGCCGGCTTAAGAGCTTTGATAATTTCCTTTCCGGGATCCGGAACCACGGCTATAAAGCCCTTGCGGATAAGCTCAATAGCCTCTTTCGCATTTTCCGCCCGGAAGGCACGCACCTCCTCCACCTGGCACTCCCCTTTTCTTATTGCCTCCGAAAAAGCCACGCTCCGCCGTATGGCAGTGGGTTCGGGAAGATCTGTCATGACAATCATAAAGCCTGAGTGAAACAGTCTTAAAGCGATTCCGGAGGCCAGATCCCCGGCTCCCCGGATTAAAACACAAGTTTTTTCTTTCATGATGTCCTTATTAAAATAGTTTTCAATGTGAAAAAAGCATAGCTTCAATCGAAAAAAAAATCAACAGATTTTCGGTTTATTTATGGTTATATCAGCTGGCGGAATGATTGACATACGCCGGACCGGAATGCTATTCTGACTTTGTTACGGAATATTATAATTCTTAAAAGGAGGTTATCAGACATGAAGAACATGAACATTGCCGGAGGGCCGCAGAATGTACCCGTTATTATCCAGGGATGCATGAGAATACCGGATCTGACGAAAGAGGCGGCAGCAAAGGTTATTCGCACAGCTTACGACTGCGGCGCAGCGTTTTATGATCACGCGACCTGTTACGGTCAGGGTGCGGCCGAGGAGCGCTTTGGCGAAGCCTTCGGACTGACCGGTATTAAAAGAGAGGATGTGTTCATTCAGAGCAAGTGCGGGTTATGCTTCGAGCGCAATGAGTTTGACTGGACAAAGGAAAACATTCTTTCCAGCGTGGATGACAGTCTGCGCAGACTGAATACCACCTATCTTGATTCTCTGCTGCTCCACAGACCGGATGTGATTTTCGAACCGGAAGAGGTGGCGGAGGCCTTCGATATTCTCAAAAGCTCGGGCAAGGTCCGGTATTTCGGCGTAAGCAACCTTGTACCGATGCAGATTGAGTTATTGAAAAAATACGTAAAGCAGCCGCTTATCTTTAATCAGCTGCAGCTTTCCCTGGATCAGTCCCAGCTTATTGACCAGGCTCTTTATATGAATAATAAAACCACGGAGTTTTCCTTAAACCGTGACGGAAATCTTCTGGATTACTGCCGGCTGAATGATATTACCGTTCAGGCCTGGTCGCCTTTACAGTTCGGATTTTTCGGAGGAACCTTTGTGGACAATCCGGACTTCCCTGAGTTAAACAAAGTTCTTGCGGAGCTTGCGGAACGCGAAGGCGTATCAAAAACGGCAATAGCCATTGCATGGGTCCTTCGTCATCCGGCCGGTATGCAGGCCATTATCGGCTCCATGAATCCCGACCACATCAAAGACGTATGCGCCGCTGCCGATGTAACGCTTTCCCATCATGACTGGTATGCGCTGTATCTGGCATCCGGAAAATATCTGCCTTAAAACTCCGTGAATGAAGCCGAAGCCGGCGGGGAAGCTTCCCCGCCGGCTTGTGAAATGCACGCGTCCGGGGGCGGTATAAAATGAACACTCTTAAAACAAACAACACAGACACCATGCTGGGAAAGCTGTTTTTTAAAATGCTTCCCGTCCAGATTCTCATAGCTGCCATAGGCTCGATCAATTCCATTGTTGACGGCGTTGTGGCCGGCCGCTTCATAGACGCCCAAACCGTGGGTGTCATCGGTCTTTATTACGCCATGGTCTATATATATTCCGCAGTGGGCGGGGTGCTGCTGGGCGGCACCAGCGTGCTCTGCGGCAAATATATCGGACGGGGCGAGCACGATAAAACCGAGGGTGTTTTTTCCCTGAATCTCACGATCATCTTTCTTTTCGGGGCTGTATTCACCCTGGCGGGACTTGTCTTTCCGGAAAAGCTGGCCCTTCTTCTCGGTGTCACCGAAGTCCTTAAGGAGAGTCTCGTTTCATATATCATCGGCTATTCCTTCGGAATACTCCCCCTGCTCCTGTCTCAGCAGCTGGCTTTGTTTCTGCAGCTTGAGGGACAAAGCCTGCGCAGCTACGTCGGCCTGGCCTTTATGACCCTCTCCAATATCTTTCTTGATATACTTCTGGTTTCGATCCTTAAAATGGGGGCTTTCGGTCTTGCCCTCGCAACCACCTTAAGCAACACAATCTATTTAATCATTCTGGCTTCGTATTATCTGACAAAACGGGCCCAGCTTCGCTACGGCATCAGAAAAATACGCTGGCAGGACACCCCTGACCTTGTGAAAACCGGAATCCCCGGAGCCTTGCTGGTATTGTGCATAGCGTTGAGATGGCTCGTAGTGAACCGTGTTATTCTCGACTGCGCCGGAAACGACGGACTTTCCGCGATGTCCGCCTTTAACATGGTAAGCGGTCTCTATGTCGCCTACTGTCTCGGAAACGGCTCGGTGATACGGATGCTGGTAAGCGTTTTTATCGGGGAGGAGGATCGCTCTTCCATAAAAAAGATAATAAAGATTGTCCTTACAAAGGGATTGCTCCTTTCCTGCTTTGTGGCTGCGGCGCTTTTCTTCCTTGCCCCGGTTCTTACGGGCTTCTTTTTCCCGGACAGGACTTCCAACGTCTATCACCTGGGTTATCAGATTTTTGCCATCTACGCCCTTATCATTCCGCCCATCCTGATCTGCCAGGTATTCACCAACTATCTCCAGGCCATGGGGCACAGGGCTTTTGTAAATTTCCAGTCTGTCTTTGACGGCTTCTTCTCAGTGGTTGTTCCCTCTCTCATCCTTGCCCCCTTCATCGGCGCAATGGGCGTCTGGCTCGCAAACGTGGTAGGAGTATTTCTCACCATTCTCACAGTGCCCGTGTACTGCGTCATCTACTGGAGGCATATTCCGAAAACCGTTGATGAATGTATGTTTTTTAAGCCTGACTTCGGTATCCCCGAAGAGGATTCCCTGGCTCTTTCCATTTATGCTCCCGGCGAAGCCACTTCTGCTTCCGAAGAAATCAGCCGTTTCTGCGAAAAACATTCCATGGGAAAAAAGGCCTCCTATTTTTCGGCCCTCTGTCTCGAAGAAATGGCCGTAAATGTTCTGGAGCACGGGTTTAACGGCGGCAAGAAGAACAACCTGAGCGCGAGGATTATTTATTCCGGCGGAACCGTCATGCTCCGTCTCAAGGATGACTGCAAGCCCTTTAATCCCGGGGAAATAGCCTCCATCGTTGCCCCCGAAGACCCTTATGAAAACATAGGGATACGCATGGTCTACAAAATCGCGGACGATGTAAATTATCAGAACATGCTGGGGCTTAACGTTCTTACCATCAGCATAAAGGAAGAGAATCTGCTGTCCATGGAAAGCATTGACTTCCTCCTGGAAAAAACGCTTAAGAAAAAGAATCCCGAACTTCATAAAAACTTCAGTAATATTGCCGTTACGTCTCAAAAGCTTCTGACCCGGTATCTGGCCATGTTTTCCGGCTATCCCGATCATTCCGATCTGCACAGCTTAACGGTCATAGACTTCAGCAGCCGCCTTATCGGACAGAAGCAGATTGAAAAGCTGAACGCGGATGAAATATATATTCTCCTGGCCGCCTGCTATCTTCATGATGTGGGAATGGGCATCGGCGAAAAGGACTATGAAGAGTTCGGCGAAGTGTTGGGAAGGAAGAGCTATTTTGAAGAGCATCCCTCCGACACGAAGAAACAGTTCATCAGGGCATATCATCATGAATTCAGCGGACTGTTCATTGAAAAGTATGCCTCCTTTTTTGAGTTTCCCTCCCCGGAGCATGCTTTTGCGATAAAGCAGGTGGCAAGAGGTCACAGAAAAACCGATCTTAACGACGAAAAGGAATATCCGGTCTCCTACGCCCTTCCTGACGGAAATACCGTCTGCCTTCCCTATCTTGCCTCGATTGTGCGTCTTGCCGATGAGATAGATGTGGTTTCTTTCAGGAACTCCGCTCTGCTCTATGATCCCGACAGCCTCGAATTTGAAACCGATATCATCTATGCCCGCAGAACCGAGGCGGTAAAGTCGATGAAAATCACAAAAGAGTCTTTCATCCTTTTCGCACAGACAAAGGACGAAGACATCCGGGAAGCCATTGAGAAGATGGTTGTGAAGATGCAGGAAACTCTGGATTACTGCAGAGATATCGTGAACGCAAAGACGGACTTTAAGATAACCCAGAAAAAGGTGGAACTGAATTATACTTCCGATACCGATGAATGATTTACTTAAAATGCTTTCAATCTCTCCGGGAATTACCTCCGTCATCGGAAGCGGGGGTAAAACCACTCTGCTGCGCTTTCTGGCCGGAGAGCTTCCCGGCACGGTACTGCTATGTACCTCCACCCATATCTTTCCTTTTGAGGAATATCCACTTATCATAAGCGAACCGGATGAAAAAGCCGACATGCTTCTGCCCCGTCTGCGTGAAAGCTTCCGACAAAGCCGCGTGCTCTGCCTCGGCCGCAGAGGAGAAAACGGAAAGCTTGTCTCCCCTCCGGTTCCTTTTACAGCTCTCCTATCTTCCGCGGATTATATCCTTGTGGAAGCCGACGGCTCCGCCGGACTTCCGATGAAGGCCCACGCGGAATACGAACCGGTGATTCCCGAAGGAAATTCCCGCACCATTCTCGTTGCAGGAGCCTCCGCCTTCTTCCGGAAAATTTCCTCCGTCTGCCACCGCCCGGAACTTTTCTCAGCTAAAACCGGCACCGGGGCAGAAGATATTCTTTCTCCCGCTCTTGCCGCCCGGCTCATAAACACCGAGAATTTATCGGACTTTGTATTCTTAAACCAGGCCGACTCCCTTTCAGCTCCTGAAGCCGCGGACACATTTCTTAAGCTGATAAACGTTCCCGGGACGGCGGGAACGCTACAGCCCCGTTCCTGATCTGTCACTTTTCGGTTTTCTTAAGCTCCGCGTTAACGATGATAATCCCAAGAGAGACCAGAAGAAGGGCAAGTAAACCGGTTATCGAAAAGGCTTCCCTGTTTTCCCCCAGAAAAACGGCGGAAAGAAATACTCCCATCACGGGATTGATGAAGCCCAGGACTGACACACGGCTTACGGGATTGTATTTTAACAGCACTCCCCAGAGGGTGTAGGCTCCGGCTGAAATAAAGGCCATATAAAGAAGATTTAAGATGCAGCCGGGGCTGTAAAAAACAAGCTTCCCGCCCATGGCTGAACCGATCAGAAAAAGGATGATCCCGCCGAAGAAAAACTGATAACCGCTCAGCGTAACCGGATTTTCATCCCGTGAAAAAATCTTTATACAGCATCCCGAGAGGGCATAAAAAAAGTCCGCCATTATCATCGCACCCTCTCCGGAAAGGCTCACTCCGCCGCCCTCCATCAGCGCTCCCGCCCCGCCGAGAACGATAATGACCCCCATAAATCCCACAATACAGCCCAGCAGTTTTTTTACCGTCATCTTTTCGAGACGGAAGAGATAAGCGGCAAAAAGGATAGTGAAAAAATTTCCGCTTGCATTGATTATGGAGCCCCGCACTCCTGTCGTATTGGCCAGGGCCATATAAAAGAAATAGTACTGCCCGACGGTCTGAAATAGGGCCAGCAGACCGATCATTTTCCAGGAGCTTCTTTTCGGCCGCAGGAAGGTACGGGCTATAAGTGAGCCTGAAACAACGGTCATGATCCCCGCAAGCATAAACCGCGTACCCGCAAGCATGATTCGGGATGCGGTATCCTCCGCCCCTATCTTAAAAAGCCGGTAGGCAATCTTTATGGCCGGGGTTGCGCTGCCCCAGAGCACGCAGCAGAAAACGGCGGTAAGCAATGTAACCGGGAAGAACGTCCAGATGGATTTTGCGTCGCGTAGTTTTTTTCTCATTTCTTCTGTCGGTACTAAACACCGGTAAAAACAAGCTTTCGAAGGCCCTCCGCCTGAGAGGGTTCTTCAAAAACCAGGGTAACATTTTGCGTGACCCGCAGGGAAACATCACTCAGACGGGATATGACGCGCATTGAATAATCCTCGTCCCAGCCGTCTTCAAGGCGGATTTCTTCCTTGCCGTCAACAAAAACCGTAAGGGCGGTGTTCCCGGGAAAAAGCTCCCGGTCGATTCCGGGGAAAGCCTCAATCGTCCCGTAAAACGGGAATTCCCAGGTTGTGTCACCCGTGCGTTTCCCCTGTGACACATCAACAAAGTAGCAGTGCTCGTATTCCTCCATGCCGGAGTTTAACGGCTCCGCGTCCGCTGAATCCTCCGGGCGGTAAGCGTCAGCGCCGTCGGATATTATTCTGTTCAGAGTTTCAGCGTACAGCCGGTATCCCGCTTCATTCGGATGAACGCCGTCTGTGCTTAAATTCTCATATGCCTCACCGCTGTCCCGAAAAGCAGCGATTGTATCCGCACAGGGAAAACCGTAGTGTTCCGAGAGCTCCCGGATTTTTTTAATCTTTTCGGTTTCTTCCTTCTGGGAGCTTTCAAGAATCGCAATCAGACTGCAATGTCTGTATTTCCTGTACAGGGCACGGATTATGGCCTCGTATTCCCGGGAAAAGCCGGAGGTGGAATCGTTTTCTCCGTAGCAGAGGATCGCCAGATCGTATTCCTCATTATCGTCAGAGTCCATAACGCTTACGTATCCCGCATAGGAGGTGTTTCCGCCCAGAGAAATATTTTTAAAGGTGAACTGCCCGTACCAGTCATGAGTCAGCTGATCCTTAAGGAGGGCTTCCCAGGAGTTCTCTTCTGAAACTCCCATGCTGCATCCGATGGAATCCCCGACAATAAGAATTTTTACGTCTCCGCCACTCCTGAGCTTCTGATAAAAGCCCCGGGGGCCGTTTTTTAAAGCCTCGTTTTCCGCCCGGAGACGATCCAACTCCGTATTCCCGGCGATTCCGGCGTTTCCGGTGTTTTCAGGCTCTCCCGTCTTTGCCTCCGCGTTCTGCAGCCGGTGTTCAAAGGAGCGCCCCAGCAGGAAACCTGCCGCCAGGGCAGCAAAAAAAACCAGAAGTTCGATAATGATTTTTCCGAGCTCTCTTCGTTTCATAAGCCCAACATAGCCGATTATACAAAAACAGTCAAGTCAGAGGGAGTCAGAGGGCTCAGAAGTCGCGGTAAAAAAAATTGCCATAACTTAATCCGGTTCGTATAATAATACAGAATGTTTTGATAGTATACTTAAAAATCTTATCGAAAGGAGAATAAAAATGTCAGATCATAAATTAAATGATGATGAACTGAAGGATGTAAACGGAGGAGTGACTATCGCAAACAACGCGCTCTACAGCCGTGGCAAAACCGAAGTCCAGACAACGAACGCGCTGTATGACAAGAATAAAACGCAGGTGTACGCAACGAACGCGCTCAAGACCGACAGAACCGTGCACCAGAGCAAGCTTCTTGAGGAAGAAGCTGCAAAGTCAAAGGTTAAAAATCCACAGGGTACGGCGAACGTTGATCCCTTCGGAAACAGCTTTTCCTCCGGTTACGGCCGGGCATGACTTTCCTGGCGCAAAAAAAACAGCTGCAAAAAGAGCCGGCTCCCGTCTCATGGGGCCGGCTCCTTTCTGTTTAATTCTTAATTCAAAATGCTGTAAAAGCTGTCGATATTCTCCCCGGGAAGAGAAACGGGATCCCAGCCGTAATCCTTGAAGGCCGTTATCTTAAGATTGTTGGCCGCGGCGTAATTGGCGATTATCTGCGCTCTCAAAGCATCACGCTTCTCTCCGTCGCTGCTGCTGTTAATGAACTCATCATAATACTTTCCGAAGATCTTCTTTGCCGTCGGCTCATATTCCGACCCATCCCCCACCAGCTCAATATCTGTTACTTCATAGCCGTTTGAATCGTCAGTGCTTTTTATGTGTATCAGTCCCGGGTATGAACCTCCCGAAGTATTCTCCAGAACGTCTCCGTTAAGATCATAATTGAACACCCAGAAATCTCCCCAGACCTTGATATCATCCTTATCGCTCTCGTCCATTTCGATGATGACGGGGCAGGGTATCGTGACGTCATCCTTTTCGTAATCAGGGCCGAATTCATCGATCAGATACTTATAGAGCACACTGTAGAAGGCTTCCGGGCCGGGATATTCATACGCCGGAAGAGCGCTTTCACTGCCGCTTGCACCGCCAACCGGCTGGAAATCAATCACCTTTGCCTCGAAAAGCTCGTCATAAAGGGTTTCAAACATCAGCTCGGTTTTTACCGTATCATAATTATTGGCATCGCCGTGAACCGATTCGTAATAATAGATTTCGTTTCCGTTCTTATCATAATCCACGGCTGCCTTCTGGGTTATTTTGAGACTGTCGTTTTCTATCGTGTACTTGCAGATCCAGTGGTTGCTGCCCACATAGAGCTCCCCGTCACGGATCGCAAGAGGATAGGCCGTACCCCCGCAGCAGACCTTTCCGACTTCGAAGGGTGCCTCATCCTTATACATGAAAATCGTCGCGTCTATTGCGGCATTGTTTCCGTCCAGGTTGTCGTAGGTGCCGCTGCTTACAAGAAGCACATCCGTATCACCGATTTTTTCGTTGGCATAACCCATTCCGTCGGACAGCTTTTTATCCACTATCCCGGTAAAGGTAGCGCACCCGCTTATATCTATTTGGGGCGCCTCCTCCGCTATTGACGAAAGAAACTCATCCGTCGCTTCCTCAGGAGCGCTTTCCGGTATTTCCGGCGCGTTACCTCCGATCTGCTTTGCAGGATCATAGATCGCCTCGGCCGTTTTCTTTATATCGACTTTGCTTAAATCCAGATCGCTTCCTGCTGTACCAAGGGAATAGGCATATCCGGTTTCAGTGTCATACCACAGGCAGATACAGGCGCTTTCCTCGGGTTCGCTGCAGGATTTGATCGTGGCGCTCATATTTCCGCCGCCCCAGTTATCAAGAGTTACCGATTCGGTATTCTGCCAGTCATAGTACATGCCGGAGATGTCCGCCTCGTCTTCAGCTGCGGCCTGCTCTCTGGCGGTATATTCAAGGCCATCCTGCTCGAAGGTCAGCTGAACCAGCATATAATCCTCTTTGGCGGGATCGTTGTCGGGAAGCATCAGGCTCCAGGAGACATTCGTCGCGCCCTCCGGAGCAGAAAAGCCGTTTGGCGCATATTTATACGCTTCCTCCTCCGTGCTCTCCCTCCAGGGATTGGCCATTCCCACGAAAGGCTCCGCCTCTCCCGGGGCTTCACCTCCTGCAGACTGCGATGCCGCGCACCCCCCCAGAACAACTGCCGACAGTGCCACCGTTGCTATAAAAGGTATAAGTCTTTTCATTATTTTAGAACTCCTTTCTGCGTTTTAATCCCACTCTCCACCCACCAGGGCTCCCTTATAATCCACCTTTTTCCCGACGATCTTGAAGGAAAGGGTCTTTGTGCCGGCATATTCCCCGACACCTTTGAGCTTCACTTTTGCGGTGCCTTTCTTTACGTTATCGGTGTATCCGATAATCACGAAATCTTTTCCCGGTTCAAGATATTTCGGGGCATTCCTGCTTCCGGCATATATTATCCGCGTCAGCTCCCCGTTGGAGAGCTTCACAGGGTTTCCTGTATAAATCTGTTCGGCTATGCTTTTACCCTTCTTTGCCTTTCCGAGGTTGTCCGATACCTGCATATACCTGAAGCGCTTATCCTTCACCTCTCCGGTGTAGGCACCCTTTCCGGCTATTGTTATGTAAACCTCGCCGGCGGTATCCGTATTTCCGGGAGCGGATAAATCCGGCTCTCCCACTGTATAATCCTTATTAGCCTTCAGCTTCTTTCCGTCAATATCGGTAATCGTGACCGACGGTTTTTTTAACTTCGCTTTCGTCGTGAACTGGTCGGCGACATCGATACTGCTTTCCAGATTGGACAGGTCCTGCTGCTTTACAGCAAAGCTCTTTGTGACGCTTCCCTTATATTTCCCTTTGCCCTTTATCTTAACCTGTGCCGTCTGTGAGCCGTTTGTCACAGCCTTATTCTTTGAGTAGGATAAGGTATAGTCACTTCCCTCCTTCAAAACCGCAGACCCGTTTTTCACCGTGACCTTCGGTTTCGCCCCGCCTTTGGCAAAAGGCACGCTGTCGGCATCGGCAAGAGTATAGGTGAAGGGTTCGGAATCCGTCAGCTCTATCTTTCCCGAAATTTTAAATGTGGCGGTCTTGTTTCCGACAAATCCCGCGGAGTTTGTACTGATGGCTTCAAAGATGATCGTCGCGCTTCCGGGATCTATATTGTCGCAAAGGCTCACCCGTTTATAATCCGTCCCTTCCGTAAGGGTCTTTCCGCCCAGGGTCAGCTCATATTCCGGCACGATCTCTTTACCCGTATAAGCATAGGATTTCTTATCAAATTTCACCTTCGCGTTCTGAAGGATTTTATTCTTATCCCCCACAGCTTTTACCAGTACATTGACCGAAGCGGAATAGTTCTTCTGGCCGCTCTTCGGTTTGATGTTCGCGGATATGCTTCCCTCACCTTTTATCGAAGAGGGGGTGATGGTGAAATATTTCTGGCTTACCTTCTTACCGGTATCCGCCCAGCTGAGGGCCGGGGTGATCTTCACCGAACCGTTTTTCTTTGCGGCAACTCCGATTTCGTGGGCGATAATATCCTCTCCCAGAATTGCGGGGGTAATGGAGAACTGTACGGTCTCTGACCTGGTATCCTTATAATTTCCTTTGAATTTAACGGTTATGGAAGCCGTTCCCGCGTCCTTGTTTTTGCTCCACTTAACCGTATAGTCCGTCTTTTCCTTAAGCTTTTTCGTTCCGTCGTAAACGCTGAAATACGGCTTTATGGCGGAACCTGTATAGGTATAGGATTTTTCCAGCCCCGTTATCCAGACCTTCGACTCGACGGTTTCCTTCCCGTCCGGATCCGTTATGGTCTTTAAGATCTCCTCGCCGCCCACCTTGACCGTCTCGATCTCATTGCCTTTCTCATCCTTTACGATCTCGACCTTCGGGGCCGCGTTTTCGCTTAAATCCTTCGTGTCCTCCGCGAACTCTTCGTAATCCCTGCCGTCTTCGAAGGGCCTGAGCGGGATATCCTTTACAATGACCGAGTGGGAATAATCGCGTTTGCAGTGATAGCGATGGGCGCCATAGGTATAGTGTGTGGGCTCCTCTGCCACATCATCCAAATTGGAATAATCAAAATCATGATTGTTCGGATCTATAGGGGTAGACTCTCCCGGCGTTATTATCTGACCGCATCTGCCGCAGACGTAATCTCCTGAATACCCCCTCTCCGTGCAGGTTGCCTCCCTCACATTCTTAAGCTCCGTATAAGGGTGGTCGCACGGAACCTTTTTATCTCCGTAAGCAGGCAGTGTAGTCGCATCGTCATAGCGCATGACATAGCCCTCGTTTGTCAGAGCCAGAAAATATACCTTATTATTCAATGCTGCCGCCATGGAATGGTAGCTGCTGGTATCGTAGATCTTTTTCGAACCGGGTTTAAAGACTGCATCCGGATCGGAATAATCGAAATAGTAATTATCCGCCGTGATAACATCGCTGTCCGGGGTGACCGTATGAGCTCCTGTCAGGTAGATGCCGCCCTTTACCCCGCAGCCTGACCAGAATTTTAATATAGAAGCATTAAACTCATACCCCTCCGGTGCAGCATTACTCAGATCCTTTGCTTCAAAGGAGGAATCGATGGTAAACCTGTCCGCCACAAAATCCGATGCTTTTCCGCTTGCGTTAATCCCCCTGCCTATGGCATAGAAGATATTCGCGTCCTCCTTTTCCTCATGAGCGATAACAATAGTATCCTCGTAATAATTGTTAAGCTTTCCGAGCCAGGTTCCTTTGCCGGTGAAAGGATCCACACGGTAAACAACGGATCTTCCCTGCCTGCACCTTATAAGGATAACGTCCTTTCCGTCAAAATAAAGCTGAATCAGGTTATCCTGGCCGTCCGGAGGCGTGAGGACCCACTCCAGACCATCGGGTACCGAAACGTTTGTTTTTTCCGGAATAAAGGGCACCCTTCTGACCACCCTGTTTCCGTCATGGAAGATCAGGTATCTGTTATCCCATAAATCCGCATAGAGGAGCTGTCCGTTCCAGGTTATGATATTACCGTTGGACTCTACAGGCTCTGCAGGCTCAGACCACAGCTTCGTTTCAGGGTTATAGCCGATGACATCGGTTTCACCGGTTGTTTCCTTAAAATAGTAATAATAGATCGTTCCCTTTAATACTGCCGAACCAAGCATAATTGCTCTTTCCAGATCTTTTTTCAGCTCAGGGTCTCCCGGAGACTGGAAAGGGATCACCCGTTTATAGATGTCCCCCTCACCGGGCTTATAATACGGATCATAGGGCATAAGAGTCCGGGTATAGCTTTGCCTGCCCACCTGTTTTGCCTTGTCCGTTATGGTAACAGTGATCTCCTTGTCTCTCTGCATACCTTCCAGAATCGGAAACGCAACATTAGTGGTGTTACCCACCGAAACGGAACCCACGGGAAGATTTTGTCCTCCCTGGATAACGGATACCTCAGTATTACCATGATCTCCTGGTAAGAAAAAACCATTTAATCTAATATATGTATCAGATATCATGTCCGCACTGCTGATCACCGGAGTATAGGTGGCTGGGTCCAGGGAATTCCTGACATTTGCCTTTCCGCCGGTAACGCACTTATCACTGAAATCCGTATCGGTTTCGGCACTGGCAAGAACCGTGGCAACCCTCCCCCCTGCTGAATTACTGTCATGGGCAAGGATCGTCACCTGCCCTGCCACCGCGGGGGCTGCCATGGAGGTGCCGCTCATATAACCATAAGGATAAACCTGGTCCGTGATAAAGATCTCGCCGATGGATGCGTTTACTGAATCCTCAGGCCCCGGCCCCTCAGCTGAAGTGTTATAAAGGCAAAACCGCATTTCCGGTTTCTCAACATCAAATCTCTTTTCGTCAATGGGATAATGGACAAATGTATATTCTTTTTCATTTTTTATTATCGGAAGATTCTTATTCGAAAGCCACTCCTGTTCACCATCTTTGTTTTTCATACTGACCGGGCAGATCCATTTTCCCTTATCTGAGGTTTTTATGTTGAAGCAAAGATAGTAATGCTGTTCCCCGGAAAGCCCGGGGAGACCGGTTTTGGTTTTAAGAGTAAAGACAGGCCTATGGCGTTTTTCATTTACCTTAGTTCCGTTGATCTTGAGTTCACCGCCTTCAATCCGGATATTTGCGTCTTTTTCCTTATCATATGTAAAGCAGCATTCTTCAAAATTGGTCTTTCCATTAAAGTTATCGGAAACGGTCTTTCCCGAATTATCACTTATCGCATGGGAGAACCCCGGCAGTACCTGCTTCAATGAATTCGGCCAGGTCGAAAGTATCCGGTCGCCCGGGGCGAAAATATCGGTTGTGCGCTTCCCGTAATTGGAAAGGACACTTTTTTTCCCATCCTTATCCATGTTATTCACGGTGATCTCCTCGGAGATATCCGTGAATAATGAAGTGCTGTCTGAGTAGATGTCATTATTCTTATCGTCATTACCCGAGGCAAAACAGGTTACGATCCCATCCATTTGATTGCTTCCGGTTGTATACGTCTGCCCCAGTTCACGAACGCACACCGTATAGGAAAGCCCCTGAACCACTCCGCCGAAGGAACAGTTTACGGCAACCACGTTCACCCCCGCTTTCTTCGCTTCACGAATATAATTAAAGCCTGCGATGGTGGCGGCAATGTCGAAGTTCCCCTGATTATCAGTCAGGTGCTTTACGGCCATGATCTTTACTCCGTTGGCCGCACCGCTTACCCCGAAATCGTTCCACTCCGCGGCAATGATACCGGCACAGTGGGTGCCGTGTCCGGTTTCGTCCATGGGGTCGTCTTTGCGTGTAGTGGGGGTTACGTCAGTCCAGTAGTCGTATCCGACGTTAATACCGTATTCCCCTCCGCCGAGTTTTTTTAGTACATCATATTTCAAGCCATCTTTCCACATGACATCATCAAGATCCTCATGGGTATAGTCCACTCCGGAATCCAGAACGGCCACCACACCTGCGGCGTTCACCTTTGATGAATCGTTCCAGTCGGGCACATCCATGCCGCCGGGGCCGTCCCCAAAAGCGTACTGCATACCGGTCAAATTGGGGGTTGCGGTATTACCCGGTGAAGAGTTAAACGCTTCCGCGTATTCTGCGGGAAGTCCGGACTCGTTACCGGAGAGTGCTTCTTCGGCTTCGGGAGGAAGCACTTCATTTTCAGAGATTAAATCGTCATTTTCGGAGACTGTTCCGTCATTTTCGGAGACCGAACCTTTATTTTCGGAAACCGGTTCTTCAGCTTCCTGAGCCGGCTCCTCAACTGCCGGAGCCGGTTCTTCAGCTTCCGGAGCCGGAGCGTCTTCACCGGGGGCCGGATCACTGTCATCAGGAGCTGTCTCGGGAAGCTCCGGATCAAAGTCTATACTCTCGCCGACTTCATCATTATTTTTCATGATGTAGTTCGGCTCCGCGAAGAGCACTCCGGGCTTACCGGAATAGAGCGCAAGGAGCTCCTCGGTGGAGAGATTGTCGGAATGTACCAGCTTAAGGATTACGGGGCTGTCCGCCTCCTCCACAGACTCTGCGGAAAAGATCCCGGCAGTTTCCTCTTCCGTAACGGGGTCCTCTGCAAGAGCCTCCGCGCCTTTGCTTACATCCATAAGAAAATCGCTTTCTATTTCCGGCGTGACACTGAACACACCTGCCGAGTCCGCCGCTATCTCATTCTCGTCCGCAACGTTCTCGCGAATACAGATGATGACCTCCCCCGGAACATAATCTCCCTTAACGGAGCCTTCCTCCTCCGAAAAGCCGGAGGAGTCAAAATCTTCCGTTTGCAGCTGTCCGGCAAAAACAGGTATTGAGAAAGCCTGCGTGAAAATAACTGAAGCTGTTAATAAAGCCGCAAGAACCCTGGCTGCTCTGAACCGATTGAAGAACATAACTCTTCTCCTCTAACCCACTGCCCCCTTACTTTCCTGTAATGCTTTTTATTCTGTCCCCCACGTTCTTTTCCAGGTTTCTGAAGAAGAACTGATAGTCGTAAATATGGAAGGCTCCTTCCGGAAGCCCGGGAATCAGGGCGGGATAGTCCTCCTCCGTGACATCCGTGACCTTCAGTATGCCCCTCTCTTCGTCGATATAGCAGCCGCAGAGCTCTTTTTCTTCCCTTATAATATTTCCGTCATAATCCGTGAAGCATGCCCCGAGATTTTCCGTTTTGTCCGCTGCCGTTTTATCTGTCCTCCAGTTTAACGGATTGATGGTACAGGCCTTTATTCCCGCAGGTGTTATGAAAGTATCCGTAACTGAGGGCGCTTCGCAGTCAATGCTTATTACCACTCCGGTATCATATTCCCCGGCCGCGGGTTTTATCTGCGGAAATTCCCCGGCCATTTCCTCTGTGCAGGGCCACCCTATGGCATACACTCCCACAAGCCTTTCCTGCAGCTCCTCATCTTCAAAATACTCCTCCAGCAGGCGGTAGCACATATCCGCCCCCTGTGAGAAGCCCGCCAGCACAATGGGACGGCCGTTGTTTTCGTTTTCGAGATAGCAGCGGAAGGCCTCGGAGATATCGTCATAGGCATATTCCAGATACGGTTCCCGCTCTTCGGGGGTCAGGGAATATATTTTCATGGCTCCCTGCCGGTAGTAGGGGGCAAACATCCTCGTGTTTTCCTCATAGATTCCCCTTTCCATGTTAAGGGCTCCGAGGAACTTCGCCTTTGTTTCCGTGTCGTCAAGGGACATATTGAACTCATCATTCACATCAACCGTAGGACAGATCAGAAAAAGATCCGCGTCTTTTTCAGCTTCATCCCCTTCATTGTAATAAGCCCAGTTCTCTTTATCGGAATAATCCGGCTTACGTTTGGCATAGATAGTTGAGTCTTCTGTAATGTCAACATTTTCAAGCTTCGTCACGCACTCGGGATCCGAATACAGGGCGGGATAAAAGTCTTCCCCCTGCCAGAACAGGACGTAGCTGCCCTTCGTGACAGTCTGGCTGTATTTCTTCTCATGCTCCGTACCGGCATCCGTGATAACGTTTACAGTCCGCGTATCTTCGCCGAATATCGCGTCAACAAGCTCTTTATCGGGGACATATACCTCACAGTCGGGGTCATATTTTCCCTCAATGTAAATTGTTTTCTTTCCGTCCTTTACCACATAACCATTGAGCTCAAGGATCTCATCCGTCGCCTCATCGATCACATATTCATACATTATGCTGTCGACAGTTTCCCCGGAATATCCGTAATAATCGGCGTATTCTTCAAAATCTTCGTAAGGGACGAAGGTTTTCATATATATAAGACCGTCCCGTACCTCCTTCGAGATTATCGTTTCTCCTTCCCCTTTTTTGAACATCGAAGGATATGTCAGACTGTCCTTAAACGAATCAAAATTGTCCGGGAACAGATAGCGGTAATATCTGTCCGGTTCCTTTTCATAATCATAGGCCTCATTATCTTCAAGAATAAAGATATCCCACGAATCGTCTGCAACATACCTGGTATCATCTTCATAATAGAACTCCTCCTGCACGGAGCCGTCTGCCAGGTAATGCTTAAATTCATACAAATATCTGCCGTTTCTTTTAAGATGGGCCTCACGGGTGTT